>JBAUXH010000247.1:0-52405 GCA_049584155.1 Solirubrobacteraceae bacterium | reverse complement strand
GCCTTGAGCCGCCCCCACCCCCGCCGCCACCGGCGGTGACGCCCGCGAGCTCCTCGACGGACTTGCCGGCGATCTCCGGGTCCTCGGTCAGGCGCAGGCCGATGCGACCGCGCTCGCGGTCGACCTCGACCACGCGCACGTTGATCTCATCACCGCGGTTGAGCACGTCCTCGACGCTCTCCACGCGCTCGCCCGGCGAGACGTTCGAGATGTGCAGCAGCCCGTCCGTTCCCTTCGTCAGCTCCACGAACGCGCCGAAGGTCGTCGTCTTGACGACCTTGCCGACGTACTCGTCGCCGACCTCGACCTCCTTCATCATCACCCGGATGTGCTCCGCGAGCGCATCGCCGAGATCGCCGTTGGCGGAGTACACCAGCACCTGACCGTCGTCGTTGACGTCGATCTGTGACTCATACTCCTCCGACAGGCCCCTGATCGTTTCCCCGCCCTTGCCGATCAGCATGCCGATCTGCGACGGGTCGATCTGGATCGTCTGGATGCGCGGCGCGAACTGGGACAGCTGCTCGCGCGGGGTCTGGATGATGTCGGCCATCTTCCCGAGGATGAACGTCCGCGCCTCGTGCGCACGCGAGAGCGCGTCGCGCAGGATGTCGAACGTCACGCCCGTGATCTTGATGTCCATCTGCAGCGCCGTGATCCCGCGCTCGGTGCCCGCCACCTTGAAGTCCATGTCTCCCAGGTGGTCCTCGACGCCCGCGATGTCGGTCAGGACGACGTAGTCATCGCCCTCCTTGATCAGCCCCATCGCGATCCCCGCGACCGGTCGCTTGATCGGCACGCCCGCATCCATCAGCGACAGCGAGGATCCGCAGACCGAGGCCATCGAGGAGGAGCCGTTTGACTCGAGGATGTCCGAGACCACGCGAATCGTGTACGGGAACTCCTCGATCGAGGGCACCATCGGCGCGAGCGCCCGCTCGGCGAGCGCTCCGTGACCGATGTCGCGGCGCTTGACCCCGCCCATACGACCGGCTTCCCCGACCGAGAACGGCGGGAAGTTGTAATGGTGCCAGTAGTACTTTTTGGTCTCCAGGCCGAGCGTGTCCAGGCGCATCTCCTCCTTCAGCGTCCCCATCGCGACGACGCTCAGCGCCTGCGTCTGCCCGCGCGTGAACAGCGCCGAACCGTGCGTGCGCGGGGTCACGCCCACTTCGATCGAGATGTCGCGGATCTCGTTCTCGCCGCGTCCGTCCGGGCGCTTCTTGTTCACCGCGATCCGCTCACGAATGATCGACTTCTCGAGCTTGTCAAACGCCAGCTGAACGGCTGCGCGGCTCTGCTTGGCGCTCAGCAACTGCTCCTCTGAGGCGCCCTCCGGCGCGGGCGCGGCGTGCTGCTCGAGGATCGCCCGCTCGACGGCCTTCGTGGTGTCCTGGCGCTCGAGCTTGTCCTCCACCTGCGTGGCGTCGTCGAGTGCCTTGCCGTGCGAAGCGCGGATCGCGTCGAGCACGGCCGGGTCGACCTGGATCGTCTCGAATACTTTCTTCTCCTTGCCCACCTTCTCGGCGAGCTCGCGCTGCAGCGCGCACAGCTTCTTGATCTCCGCGTGCGCGATGTCCAGCGCGTCGAGGATCTCCGCCTCGGGGATCTCGTTCGCGCCCGCCTCGACCATCAGGATCGCCTCCTCGGTGCCGGCGACGATCAGGTCCAGGTCCGAGGGGTTCTCCGCGTCGGGCAGCAGATCCGGCTCGTTCGGGTTGACGACGAAGTTGCCGTCCACCTTGCCGATCCGCACCGCGCCGACCGGGGTCGGCAGCGGGATGTCGGAGATCATCAGCGCCGTCGAGGCGCCGTTCATCGCGAGGATGTCGTAGGGGTGCTCGTGGTCGATCGACAGCGGGATCGCCACCAGCTGCGTGTCATAGCGCCATTCCTTGGGGAACAGCGGACGGATCGGCCGGTCGATCATGCGCGCGGTCAGCGTGCCCTTCTCGCCCGGACGCCCCTCGCGCTTGAAGAAGGAGCCGGGGATTTTGCCCGCGGCATACATCCGCTCCTCGACGTCCACCGTCAAGGGGAGAAAGTCCACGTCGCGCAGGCTGCCCGCGACCGCGGTGCAAAGGACCATCGTGTCGCCCTGGCGGACGACCACCGCGCCGGAGGCCTGCTTGGCCATCCTGCCGGTCTCGAACGAAATCTCGCTGCCGGCGATCTCCACGGAGACCCGTGTTACGGCGTCATTACTACTCATATGCTTTCTACCTTCCTATGCTCCGCCCGTCGGGGTGGGACGCGTGTCTGCATGAGACCGCCACGTCCCTGGCGGATCGTTTTCTTTATCTCTTATTCCGAACCAGCGGAGCTTAGCGGACGTGGCCCGCTTGCCGGTTCTCGATGTCAGGCGCCGGCCGTGGCTGCCGCGAGACCCTCGCGCAGCAGCTCTACGCCCGGCAGCTCCGCGGGCGTGGGCGCCTGATAGCTCCAGCGCACGACCCCATCGGGGCCCGTGATCACCAGCGCCCGTTGCGCAAAGCCACCCTCGTGCAGGACACCCAGCGCGGTGCAAGCGGCGCCCTTGGGCTCGAAGTCAGACAGTTGCGGGATGCTCACGCCGAGCTTCTCCCTGAACGCCGTCTGGGCGTAGGAGCTGTCGCAGGAGACCCCGTAGATCTTCTCGCCGTTTGCGGTTAGCTCACCCAGTGCCTTCTCATAGACCTGCAGCTGGTCGGTGCATACCGGACTGAACGCGAACGGGTAGAACACCAGGATCGTCGTCGCGCCGCGCAAGTCCTGCTCGGTGAAGCGCTCACCGTCCTCGCGCTGAAGTCTGAAACTGGGCGCGGATGTACCGGGGGCGATGACGCTCATCTCGACCCCTCGCCCTACTTCCGCAGGCCGAGCTCTTTGATGAGGGCGCGGTAGCCCTCCAGGTCGCGGCGGCGCAGATAGTCCAGGAAGCGCCGGCGGCGCCCTACCAGCATCAGTAGCCCGCGGCGGGAGTGATGATCTTTGCTCTGCTCGCGCAGATGCTCGGTCAGATGGTTGATGCGCTCGGTCAGCAGTGCGACCTGGACCCGAGTGTTACCGGTGTCCTGCTCGCTGGCCCCGAACTTAGCGGCGATCTCACGCTTGCGCTCTGCGGTGATGGCGGTCATTTGCGGGGCAACGGTAGCAGACGCGCCTCGGCCTCAGGGCGCACCGGCCTCAGGGCGCACCGGCCGCGCTGCGCTGGCCGAGTCCCGATTTGAGACCCCTCAGCCAGCGGCGACGATGTCGCGCGTGCGGGCGACATCGCGGCGCATCTGCTCGATCAGCGCCTCGGGCGTGTCGAACCGCCGCTCCCCGCGCAGGCGCGCGAGAAAGTCTAGTCGCAGCGTGCTGCCGTAGAGATCGCCGTCGAAGTCGATCAGATACGCCTCGATCAGCTCGCCGCGGCCGGTCTCGAACGTCGGGCGCACGCCGATGCTGACGGCCGCCGGCACGCTGCCATTGGCCAGACACGCGTACACCCCGTGCCCCGGACACACCAGTGCCTCCTCTGGCACGAGATTGGCAGTCGGAAAGCCCAGCTCACGCCCGCGCTCGTCGCCATGGACGACTTCGCCGCGCAACTGAAACGGAGCGCCGAGAAACCGCGCGCCCTGATCGACCTCACCTGCGAGCACCAGACCGCGAATGTGACTTGAGGAAACGATCTCCCCGTCCACCTCCAGCAACGGGTGCACGACCGTCTGAAAGCGCTCGTCGGCAGCCAGTAGGCGGGGGTCGCCCTGCGCTCGGTGTCCGAACCTGAAGTTCTCGCCGATCGCCACCCGGCTCGCGCCGAGCGTACCGACAAGCACCTCGGAGATGAACTGCTCCGCGGAGCGCATCGCGAACTCCGCGTCGAACGGGATCACGATCAGCTCGTCGACGCCCAACCCCGCGACGAGCTCCGCCTTGACCTCCAGCGTCGTCAGCAGCTTCGGCGTGTGTTGGGGGGCGACGACCGAAACCGGATGCGGTTCAAACGTCAGCACGCTATCCGAGCCCTCGATCACCGCGCGGTGACCGAGGTGTACCCCGTCGAACGTGCCGACGGCCACGCTGCGCGCAGGTCGATCGTCCTTGCTGGGCAGCACTTCAGGCAGGCGGATGATCTTCACGGCCCGCACAGCCTATTTGGGTAGCGTCGCAAGCGCTTGGTCGAGTCCGAGCAGCGGCGGCTGCATCCACGGCTCGCCACGGCGTGGGGGCATGATCGCGTCCGTCACCTCGAACGGTCCGATCGCGGTGCGTCTGAGCTCGACGCAGTAGCCGTCGCCCAGGTCGGCGATCAGCGAGCGCACGTACGTGCCGGCAGAGCATTCGATCTCATAGCCGGCGCGTTCCAGCCGACCGGTCTGCACGGATGCGGGCGCAGACGGGATGCCGGCTGCACCGGTGGGAGTCTCGCCCTTCGCTTCCCGCTCGCGCTCGCGCCAGATCTGCTCGAAGCGATACACCGTCACGATCCGCTCGGGCATCTCGAACTGCTCGCCGCGGCGCGCGCGCTTGTAAGCGCGCTCCCCGCCGATCTTCACGGCCGAATGTCGCGGAGGACGCTGCCTGATCTCTCCTGTGGGCAGCAGCGGAGGATCCGGTGGCAGCCTGCCGGTCTCGACGATCTCCCCCTCGATGTCGCCGGTGCTTGAGGTGGCGCCGAGCCGTGCGACGGTCGCATAGCGCTTGGGCAGCTCCATCAGCTGTCGCTGGGCTTTCGTGGCGCGTCCGACGAGCACGATCAGCAGGCCGGTGGCAAACGGGTCGAGCGTGCCCGCGTGTCCAACCTTGACGCCGTCGAGTGCGTACCTGACGAGGGCGACCACATCGTGGGAGGTAATTCCCGCTGGCTTGTCGATCAGCAGGATGCCGTCAGTGCTCACGCCGGTGCTGCTGTGGCGTGCAGCTGTGCGGAGAGCGCGCCGCGCAAGAACTTCACGAGGGCCTCGACCTCGAGCGTCGTAGTGAAGCCCGCGGCGCGGCGGTGTCCGCCGCCGCCCTGCTCGCGAGCGATCACCGACACGTCGACGTCGTCATTCGTCGCACGCAAGGAGACTTTGCGTCGGCCACTGCCGCGCGCTCCGTCGCTGAGCTCGCGTACGAGCGCCGCGATCTTCGTGCCCTGCACAGCACGAAGATGGTCGATGATGCCCTCCGAGTAGCTGTCCTCGGCACCGGCCTCGCGGAAGTCCTCAGCGCTCAGCGCCGCCAGCGTCAGCTCTCCGGAGTCAAATCTGCGCATCCGTCCGAGGGCGAGCGCGAGCAGCGCGATCTTCGCCGCGGGCATCTCCTCGTACAACCGCCGGTAGACGTCCTGCACATCCACACCCGCTCCGATCAGCTCGGCTGCCATCTCATGCGCGCGCGGACCGGTGTTCTCGTACATGAACCGCCCCGTGTCGGTGATCAACCCCACATACAGCGCACGCGCGGCCTCCGGTGTTGGGCGCACGCCAAGCCCGTGCATCAGATCCCACACGATCTCAGCGGTACACGACGCGTCCGCAACCACGTGATCGAGGGTGCCAAAGCGCGTGTTGTCATGGTGATGGTCGATGTTCAGCAGGTGCCTACCTTGTTGCAGCACGCTGGCCGAGTTGCGGTCGATGTTGCCGCAATCCAGAAACACGACCGTGCGCTGTGCGATGTCCTGTGGTGGTGAGGAGATCAGCCCGTCCAGGGCGAAGAAGCGGTACTCGTAGGGCAGTGGCAGGTCTTCAGGCGCGATGAACATGTGCGAGTCCTTGCCCAGCGCGGTGAGCAACCCCTGCATTCCCACCAGCGACCCGAGTGCGTCGCCATCCGGACCCTCGTGCGCGGCCAGTACGAATCGCGAGTCCTCGCGAATGCGCTCCAACACACGCTCGCGCGTGACCTCGGGGCTCTCGACGCGATGCGCGTTCATGAGCCCTCGATCTCGCCCAGTAGTTCATCCACGCGCAACGCCCGGTCGGTCGTCTCGTCATATTCGAACTGGAGCGTCGGAGTGCGCTTTAGACGCAACTCCGAGGCCAGACGGCCTTGCAGGTAGCCATGCGCACTGCGCAAACCGTCGAGTGTCTCCTCGCGCTGGGCGTCCTCGGAAGGTACGCCGCTCTGTCCGAGCACGCTCACATATACGCGCGCATGGCGCAGGTCGGCGCTTGTCCTGACATCTGTCACGGTCACGAATCCAACTCGAGGGTCCTTCAGCTCTCCTGTCACCGCGTCGCCGAGCACCTGCCTGATCGCCTCGTCGACGCGCCGCATACGTCCCGAACTCATCCTATCCTCCAACCGTCACACGGTGGTAGCCCACACAGCCGCTTTGTATGAGCAACCTCCCATGGACCGCGTTCGCGTAGGCCATCGCCCGTGTCGGGGTCAGCCCAGCTCCCGCTCCTGCAGGCGCGTCTCGTAGGTCTCGAGCACGTCGCCCTCGCGCAGGTCCTGGAAGTTCGCGAGCACGATCCCGCACTCGAACCCGGAGGCAACCTCGCGCGCGTCCTCGTTGAAGCGGCGCAGGCTCGCGATCGTCGTGTCGTAGATGACGGTGCCCTCGCGCACGACACGCGCTTTCGCGCCGCGCGTGACCTTGCCCTCGGTCACGAACGAGCCGGCGATCACGCCGATCCGCGAGGCGCGGAACAGCTGGCGCACCTCCGCCTGGCCGAGCGGCGTCTCGACCTCGGTGGGCTCGAGCATGCCCTGCATCGCCGCGCGGAGCTCTTCGATCGCGCGATAGATCACCGAGTAGGAGCGGATCTCCACACCCTCACGCTCGGCCACCTGACGCGCTTCGCCGACCGGACGCACGTTGAAGGCCAGGATCACCCCGCGCGAGGCGGCCGCGAGCATCACGTCGGACTCGTTGATCCCGCCCACGCCGCGGTGGATGATGTTGACGTTGACCTCTTCCTGAGGCAGCTTCGCGATCTCGTCCTCGATCGCCTCCAGTGACCCGGCGACGTCGGCCTTGACCACCAGGCCGAGCTCCTTGACCGTGCCCTCCTGGGCGAGCTTGAACACGTCCTCGAGGGAGACCTTGCGCCCCGAGCGTCGCGCGAGCGCCTCCGTCTTCAGGCGGTTCGCGCGCTCGCCCGCGAGCTGGCGCGCGCGGCGCTCGTTCTCGACGACGCGCACGAGCTCTCCGGCCTCGGGAACGCCGTCGAAGCCGAGCACCTCGACCGGCTGCCCTGGCGTAGCGTGCTTGAGGCGCGCGCCCGTGAAGTCGTGCATCGCCCGCACCCGTCCGAAGTGCGCGCCCGCGACCAGCGCATCGCCGACGTTCAGCGTCCCGCGCTGGATCAGGACACTGACGACCGGGCCGCGACCGGGATCGAGCTTGGACTCGATCACGGTGCCGGAAGCGTCGGCGTCGCTGTTGGCCTTCAGCTCCTCCAGGTCGGTGACCACCTGGATCGTCTCCAGCAGCGTGTCGAGACCTTGACGTGTCTTGGCGCTGACATCGACGAACTCGATCTCCCCACCCCACTCCGCCGGCTGCAATCCGTGCTGGGTCATCTCCGTGCGCACGCGCTCGGGCTGGGCGCCCTCCTTGTCGATCTTGTTCACCGCCACCACGATCGGCACTTCCGCGGCCTTCGCATGGTCGATCGCCTCCTCGGTCTGGGGCTTAACGCCATCATCGGCGGCGACCACGATCACCACGACATCGGTCACACGTGCCCCGCGGGCACGCATCGCGGTGAATGCTTCGTGACCGGGCGTGTCCAGGAACGTGATCTCTTTGCCGCTGTGACGTACCTGGTAGGCGCCGATGTGCTGGGTGATGCCGCCCGCCTCGCCGGCCGCCACCTCCGTCTCGCGGATCGCGTCCAGCAGCGAGGTCTTGCCGTGATCGACATGGCCCATGATCGTCACCACCGGCGGGCGCTCGATCAGATCCTCCTCGGCGTCCTCGAACACCGGCTCGACCTCGACGTCATCAGCGGCATGGACGATTTCGATCTTCTTCTCGAATTCGTCGGCCAGCACCTGGATCGCATCGTCGGAGAGCGTCTGCGTGAGCGTCGCCATCTCGCCCAGCATCATCAGCTTCTTGATGATCTCCGGCACCGGCGCGCCGAGATACTCGGCGACGTCCTTCACCGTCGATCCCGAGTTGACGCGCACGAGGTCGGTCGCCTCCATCGCCGTGGTGTCGATTGGCGCGATCGTCTCGTCATAGGTGCCGCGTCGCCGGCGGCCGCGTCGCGGGCGTCGCTGAGGCTGATTGGCCGGGCCACCCTGCTGGCGGCGCGATGCCTGGGAATCGATCACTACGCGGCGGCGCCCCCCCGGCGCGTTGGCCGCCGGAGCACGCTCGCCAGTGCGCGAGTCGCGAGTGGGGCGCACCCGCTCAGCGGCGGGACCAGCGGCGGAGGCGTCTGTCTCATCCGCTGACGCTGCCGGAGCATCGCTTGTCGCTGCGGGTCCGGAGGTAGCTGCCTGTGGTGTTGGGGGCGGCTCAGGGGCGGACATGCCGTTGGGGGCGATCGAAGCCGCGGGGTCGGGCGTGGACGCGGGCTTAGGCGTGGGTGAGGGTTTCGGCGGGGAGGCGGTCGCGGTCGCCGCGGTGGAAGCCGCTCCGCCAACGGGGGCCGCCGGGCCGCCGTTGCCCAACGCCTGAATGACGGCGCTCACCTCGACCGACGATGAAGCGGTCTTCGCCTCCACCCCGGCGGCATGCAGCTTCTCCAGCAGCTCCTTACTGGAAAGACCCTGTTCTTTGGCGATCTCGTGTATGCGCTTCTTGCTCATCTGCCCACCGATTCTACGAGTTCATCGGGCAGGGTTACGGCGCAGCGCAATGTGCGCGCGATCCCACGACTGCGGAGAGCCAGCGCCAGGCACTCCGCCGAGAGCTCCCCAGCACTCACATCGCGGCACAGATACGCCCCGCGACCCGGCATCGTGCAGGTGCGATCGAGCACCACCCGGCGCGCGCGCCCTTCACCGCCGCTAACCGATCTTTGATCGGTTAGCGCGATCCTGACCAGCTCCGACTTCGGCGCCGTGCGCCCACAACCGACGCACCTGCGTCGGGCGACGTGAGCGCCTATGGCGCCGGCTCCTCGGCGGGCGTGTCCTCGGTGTTGGCGGTCTCGAAGGAGACCTCGTCCTGAGACTGCTCGGCGGGAGCCCCCGAGCCGAGTTGTGCGTCTGCGGAGGACACATTCTCAGCCGAGCCCGCCGTTGGTGTCTCGGGGGCGGCGTCCGTCTCGCCATCGTGGGCGCGCGCGAGAACATCTTCGTCCCCGCCGGCATCATCGCTCGCGGACTCTCCGGCAGGTACATTCAGATCGGCGACGTTGTCGGTGGCGATGTTCGCTAGCGCCTGGTGGGTCTCCAGGCCGCAGTAGCGCGAGCCGGGCAGCGACGCGTTCGGGCAGCGACGGCCGTTGGAGAGCACCGCAGCGCAGCGGCCCTGCACCTCCTCCTCCTCATAACCGTGCTCGGCCTCCTCGGCGGCGAACTCGGTCTCCGAGCGGATGTCCACGCGCCAGCCGGTCAGACGCGCCGCCAGGCGCGCGTTCTGACCCTCGCGGCCGATCGCCAGCGAGAGCTGATCGTCGGGCACGATCACGGTCGCCTGCTTGGCCTCGTCATCGACGAGCACCTCGCGCACGCGCGCCGGAGAAAGCGCCTTGGCGACGAACCGGGCGGGCTCGTCGTTGTGCGGGATGATGTCGATCTTCTCTCCGCGCAGCTCCGAGACGACCATTCGCACGCGCGAGCCACGCGGCCCGACGCACGCGCCGACCGGGTCGACGCCGTCGGTGTTCGAGACGACCGCGATCTTCGAGCGATAGCCGGGCTCGCGCGCGACGTTGGCGATTTCCACCAGACCGTCGGCGATCTCCGGCACCTCCAGCTCGAACAGCTTCTTGATCAGCTCCGGGTCGCGCCGGGAGACGATGATCGAGGGTCCCTTCGTCGACGGGGAGACCTCCTTGATGACTGCCTTGATGCGCTGCGAATGGTCGTAACGCTCGCCCTCGACCTGCTCGGACTTCGGCAGCAGCGCCTCGACGCGTTCGCGCAGCTGCACGAGCGTGTAGCGGGAGTCCGACTGCTGCACGATGCCCGTGATCAGCTCGCCCACGCGGTCGCGGTACTCCTCGTACATCATGTCCCGCTCGGCCTCGCGGATGCGCTGCAAGATCACCTGCTTGGCGGTCTGTGCCGCGATCCGCCCGAAGTCGTCGGGCGTGACGTCCTGTTCCTCGATCTGGTCGCGATATTCGGCGAACTTCGCCGGGTCGATTTCCGGTTCCTCCGGTTCGCGCATCTCTCCCGTCTCGGGATCGACCGTCGTTTCCTCGTCGATCGTCTCGACGATCAGGTGCGCCTCCAACCGTTCGGGGATGATCAGTTCGATCACCCGGAAGTCGGCCGTCTCGCGATCCATTTCCACGCGCGCGTACTTGGCCGAGCCGGGCTGCTTCTTATAAGCCGACAGCAGCGCGTCCTCGAGCGCGACCATCAGCTTCTCGGGCTCGATTCCCTTCTCGCGCGCTAGCGCGTGCATCGCCTCAAGGATTTCGCGTGACATATCTACTCCTCCACGAGGTTCGAACGACGGATCTCGGCGTAGGGAATCGCGACGATCCCCCCGTCTGCTGCCAGCATGACCTCCTCCTCGGTGGCGCCGACCAGCTCGCCGGTGAAGCTGTTGACGGGACTTTGAGCGCGCGTGGCGAGCTCGGGGCGACCCGTCGGGGGCGCCGGCGGGCGGGGATGACGGGTGCGCACCCGCGCGCGCCGTCCGACGAAACGGCGGAAGTGCGCCGGCTTACTCAGCGGACGCTCGGTGCCGGGCGAGGACACCTCCAGCGAGTAGCGCTCGCGCAACTCGGTCAGGGCGGCACTCACACACTCGCACAGCTCAAGCGTGACCCCGTCAGGGTGGTCGATGAACACGCGCAGCCGCCGGCCGCCCACGACCTCGGCGAGCAGCACCTCCACATCTGGCTCGGCGACGGTGAGCCGCTCTTCGATATCAGTCTGCAGCGTTGTCATCGCTCGTTGCTCACTGGTTCGCATGTGTGTCTGTATGTGTATGACGGTCGTATCCGAGGTATCCGGATCCGCTTGCGCGGACTGGGTGGTGACGTAAAAAAAGCGGGCGGGCGCCCACTCTCGGTACTGCAACCGGCGTCTGCTGGCCGATCTTCGATCGGTCGGCTCGAAAGCTGTCGGTCGAGGATAGCATCGGGGGCCTCGTCGATCGTCTGAGCGCCCTGTTCCGAGCGCTCGTCAATCTCCATGAGCGGCCCGCCGCGCCCGGTCGCGGTAGCGACGATAGTCCTCGCGCTCGGGCGCCAGCGAGCAGGCTAGGGCCAGCGGCTGGCAGGCCTCGTGATGGCGTCCTAGCAGCTGCATCGAGCGACCGAGGCAGAACAGCGCGTAGTCGTTCGTGGGTGTCCTGCAGGCCACCGCCTCGAACTCCGTGGCGGCGCTCTCGTAGTGTCGGGCGTGGAACAGGGCGCGCCCGAGAGCCTCGCGGATCGAGGCCTTGTCGGGCTCCAAGTCGCGGGCTCGGCTCAGGGAGACGATCGCGGCCTCATGGTCGCCATGGTCGAGCAGGTCACAGCCCCGCCGATAGAGGTCGTAGACACTCTCCATCGGCGCTCATTTTAGAGCTCGCGCGGGCCTGGCGGACAGGCCTCTCAACGGTTGGCTCGCAGGTCCTCCACGGCGTCGAGGATCGCGCCGGCGATCTCCGTCTTGCTCGCTCGCGGCACGTGTCGCTCGCCTGAGGCTGTGAGGATCGTGACCTCGTTGGCGTCCACCTCGAAGCCAATGTCAGCGCGCGAGATGTCATTGACGATCACCGCGTCCAAACGCTTGCCGGAGAGCTTTGCCTGACCACATTCGATCGCCCCCTCGCCATGCTCGGCGGCGAACCCGACGAGCGTCTGGTCTGCGCGCCTGTGTTCGGCCAGAGCAGCGATCACATCCGTGGTTGGCTCCAACTCGACCTGCAAAGTCTCGCGCCCGGCCTTCTTGATCTTGCCAGCGGCTGGACTGGCCGGGCGAAAGTCCGCAACGGCCGCCGCCATCAGCAGGACATCGCACTCCGGGAACTCCTCCTCACAGGCCGCCCGCAGCTCATCGGCCGTCGCAACCTCGCGCCAGGTCACTCCCGCTGGAGGATCGAGCGCGACGTTAGCGGCGATCACCTTCACGTCAGCTCCGCGCGCGCAAGCGACCTGGGCTAGCGCTAGTCCCATGCGCCCGGAGGAGCTATTGCCGACAAACCTGACGCTGTCAATCGGCTCGCGTGTGCCACCGGCTGTGACCAGCACCCGCAGAGCGCTCCACGCGCCTGTACCGGCCTGCGCGTCGCCGCCGCTCTGGGCGTCCGTGTCAGGCCCCGCGAGCGCCCACTCGCATACTTCCATGATCCGCGGGGGTTCGGCCAGGCGACCGACACCGTGCTCACCCTGGGAGGCCAGCCGGCCACTGTCGGGCTCGATGATCTGCGCGCCGCGCTCGCGCAAGGTCTTGAGGTTCGCCTGCGTCGCGGGATGCTCATACATCCGGCTGTTCATCGCCGGCGCGATCACCAGCGGACATTCGGCGGCCAGCGCGCAACTGCTCAGCAGGTTGTCCGCCAAGCCCGCCGCGAGCTTGGCGATCGTGTTCGCCGACGCCGGCGCGATCACGTATATCTCGGCGCGCGCCACCAGCTCCAGGTGGCTGAGCGGCTCGTGGTCGGGCAGCGGCTGCCCGGGAAATGCTCCTCGGGCAGGGTCGCGCTCGAACTCACTGACCAGCACGGGCGCGCCCGTCAATGCCTCGAACGAAGCCGCGCCCACGAACCGCCTGCTCGCCGGGGTCTGCACGATCCTGACCGCATGCCCGGCGCCCGTCATCAGGCGCACGAGCTCGAGCGCCTTGTACGCGGCAATGCCGCCGCTTACGCCGAGCAGGATTCGGGACATGGCCTAGCTTTTAGACGGCTCGCCAACCGTCGGCAAGCACTGGTTGCGTGCTTGCGATCCGCGGACTATCTGTAGTGGTACTTGATCTTCCCCGCAGCTACCTCCTCGAGGGCGATCGTGAGGTAGTTCTTGGAGGCGGTGTCGACCATCGGCGGCGGGAACTCGTCGAACGTGCCCTCACCGAGGTTGTGGTAGTAGCTGTTGATCTGGCGCGCACGCTTTGCGGCCACGAGCACGCTGGCGTAGTTGGAGTCGACATTGTCCAGCAGTCTGTCGATGCGGGGTGAAATCACTGGGTGTGAGCCTTTCCTGGTTGAACTAACCAGTGTAGTCGCTCGGTCAGTCCAGCTCGGCGGCGACGATCGCCGTCAATCGCTCCAGGGCATCCACGAGGCGCAGTAGCACCGGGAGGGGGGCCGGCCCCCCACCCGACCACCCTCAATCAATCCAGGGCATCGCGCACGATCTCGGTCAGCTGCGCAAGCGCGTCCTCGAGACGGTCGTTGATGACGACGTGGGCGAACTCGGGTTGTGCGGTGAGCTCCTCCTCGGCGACTCGCAACCGTCGCTCGACCTCCTCGCCGTCGTCGGTCCCGCGTCCGACTAGGCGTGTGCGCAGGGCTGCGAGCGAGGGTGGCGCGATGAACACCTGCACGGCATCGGGCATCGCGGCGCGCACCTGTCGGGCACCCTGCACCTCGATCTCCAGCACGACGGGCGTGCCCGTGCGTACGCGCTCCAGGAGCTCTGAGCGCAGCGTGCCGTAGCTTCGGCCTGCGTAGTCGGCATGCTCGACAAACTCCCCCGCGGATACTTTGCGATCAAACTCCTCGCGGGTTAGAAAGTGATAGTCGGAGCCGTCGCGCTCGCCGGCTCGCGGCGCGCGCGTGGTCGCAGATACGGACAGTTCCAGCTCGGGTAGGCGCTCCATCAGCCCCCTGATGAGCGTTCCCTTGCCGACCCCCGAGGGCCCCGTGATGACGAACACGCGCGCCACGGCGTGGACCCTAGTCGCGCGCTCGGCGGAGGGGCGTCTAGCCGTCTAGCGACGGAGCAGGGAGACAAGCTCGCTGCGCTGACGCTCAGAGAGTCCGCCGATCGTCTTGCTCGGCGAGATCCGGCAGTGGGCGAGGATCTTGTTTACCTTCACGCGCCCGTACTTGGGGACGGCGAGCAGCATGTCGAACACCTTGGCGGTCTCCAGGTACTCGGGCGGGTTCAGCAGCAGTGCATGAATCGACAGACGGCCGGCCTTCAGGTCGCGCTTGAGTTGGGCACGCTTGGTGCGGATGCGGTTGGCGCGCGCAAGCGCGTCCATGCGCTGATTGAGGGACCGCTCGGGGGCCATAACGTGCTTGGTGCCCGTCGGTTCGGTCGCCGTCGCCATGGGCGGCGAGTCTACACACCGACGCGCGACGATCAAGGGAAACCATACGAATTCATCTGTACCTCAACTTGAGGTTCAGCTATGTCGAGGCTTCTGTACGGTGGCATGGGGTGTTTGCAGGGGTTTTTATCCGCCGCGCATTTGGCCACGCAGCCAGGCGTCGGGGTCGATCAAGCCGTACCGGCGGTCAGGCCACGCGCTATCCGGGCTCCCACCAGCGGCTCGCGAAAGCTCTCCGTTCCCACCGCTACGAGAGTCGCGCCCACGTCGAGTAGATCCTGTGCGTGCGTCACGCATTGCACCCCGCCCATGCCGATCACGGGGATCTCCACCTGAGCCGCCGCAGCGGCCACCTGGGCGAGTGCAACGGTCCGGATCGCAGGGCCCGACAGGCCGCCGGTGCCACCGCCCAGCCACCGTCTCGATGGGTTGACAGCGGCGCTCTCGCGCGTGGGCGGACCGTCGGTCTCGCCGTGGACCATAGGGCGCTCGGATCGTATGTGCTCGCGAGCTTGCGGGACGAGCGCCATCGCCCGGAGCGTGTTGATCAACGACACCGCGTCCGCGCCGCCCTCCTGCGCTGCGCGCGCACACGCTCCCACGTCCGCGGTATTAGGGGTCAGCTTCACGATCAGCGGCTTATGCGTATGCGGTCGCACGGCTCGCACGACCGCCTCCAGCTGGTGGGGGTCGGCGCCGATGTCAAGGCCCGTCTGGACGTTCGGACACGACACGTTCAGCTCGATCGCAGCGATCTCCTCGCGCGCGCCGCAGGCCCGCACGAGCTCGGAGATCTCCGCCGCAGTGGCTCCCATCACGTTCGTGATGAGCGGTACCGGCAACCGCGCCAGCTCGGGCAGGTCTACGGCCAAATACCCTTCCAGGCCCCGGTTGGGCAGGCCGATCGAGTTGATTAGACCAGCCGGAGACTCCCATAGACGCGGCGGCGGGTTGCCCGCGCGCGGATGTAGCGTGATCGTCTTCGAGACGAACGCGGCAAATGGGAACTCCTGCTCCAACTCCTCACCGAACGCCCGCCACGCGGCGATCGCATCGAACGTGCCCGAGCCGTTGATCACCGGGTGCGCCAGGGTCATACCGCAGAACTCGATGCTCATCGCATGCCCTCTCCTCGACCGCAAGGCCAGCATGAGCCCGCAGGGCATGCTGGCCGATTGGAGATCCCGTCGATCTCCAATCGGTAAGGACGCAGGGAGTGTGGCGTACTAGGTACGCGAACGACCGAGGACGCCGATCCAGCGCCGCCATGCGGGCTCATGCCGGTGCTCCGGCGTGGGCGTCGACGTGTTCCAGCTCCCCACCCTCGAGCACGGGGCCATCGATGCAGACACGCACATAGCCACCGTTGCGCGTGGGCACAGCGCATCCGTAGCAGGCTCCGAACCCACACGCCATGCCCGCCTCCAGCGCAAGCTGGGCGGGCGTCTCGCGCGCCGCGCACAGCGCGCGGACGGCCTCCAGCATTGGCGCGGGGCCGCACGCGTATACGACCGCGTGCCCGTCGCGCCGAAGCTCGGCCGCCAGCAAGTCGGTAACGAGCCCCGCGTGACCGACGGAGCCGTCGTCGGTGGCAAGTATCGCGTCGCTCAGCAGCGCCGCGCCAGCGGCGTGGGGCGCGTCACGAAAGCCAAGTAGGACCGCGTGCGCGACCGCGGTTGCCGTGAACTTGTCCTGCAGGATCGCCAGCGGCGCGATCCCCACGCCACCGCCGACGAGCAGCGCTCGACGGTCCTCGTGCGGCGGTGAGAACCCATGTCCCAGCGGCCCCAGCGCGAGCACGCCCTCCCCCGGCGCCAGCTCGCACAGCCGACGGGTTCCCGGTCCGACGTCCTCCAGCAGATAGTGAGCCTCGCCGTCACGAACCCGTGCGACCGAGAACGCGCGAGCCAGGTAGGGACGCTCGTCCTCCCCCCCGCCCCAACGCTCGGCCGTCGCGAGCATCGCGAACTGGCCTGGGTCTGGAGGTGGCCCGTCGGGGTCCGCTACGCGTAGCAGACGGTAGGCGCCCAGCGACTCGTTGGCCGTGACCGTCAGCAGTCGCCGGTGCGGTGAGGCGAGAGCTCGCCCGACGGTGGCATCCACTAAGCGACCCCGGCCCCGTCCGGCTTGCTCGTGCTAGGGCGGCTCGCGGCGTGCAGCTCCTGCAGGCACAGCACCTCGGGCTCGCCATCCGCGCGCGCTCGCGAGATCGCTCGGGCAGCCGAGACCCCCGCCGCCAGGGTCGTCAGACAGGGAATCCCGTGCGCGACCGCCGCGCGGCGGATCTCCCACCCGTCGGTGCGCGCGCCCGAGCCCGTGGGCGTGTTCACGACCAGGTGCACGTCGCCGCGCTCGATCCAGTCGAGCACGTGCGGTGAGCCCTCGCCGATCTTGTTCAGCCGCTGCACCGGCACACCCATCCGCGCGATCGCCTCCGCCGTGCCGCGCGTGGCGACGATGCGAAACCCGACGTCATGCAACGTCTGCGCGATCGCGAACGCCCCCGACTTGTCCGAGTCGGTGACCGTGATGAACGCCGTTCCCTCACTCGGCAGCGGCACGCCCGCGGCGGCCTGCGCCTTGGCGAACGCGGTCGGGAAATCGGGCGCGATCCCCATCACCTCGCCGGTGGAGCGCATCTCCGGACCCAGCACGGCGTCGGAGCCCTCGAAGCGATCGAACGGGAGCACCGCCTCCTTGACCGACACATGATCGCCATACCCCAGACCCTGCCTGCCGGTGGGCAGGTCGAATTCCGCGATCCGCTCGCCCAGCATGATCCGGCACGCCAACTTGGCCAGCGGTACGCCCACGGCCTTGGAGACGAACGGCACCGTCCTCGACGCGCGCGGGTTGGCCTCGATCACGTACAACTCGCCCGCGTGCACCGCGTACTGCACGTTCAGCAGACCCACCACGCCGATCGTGAGCGCGAGCTCGCGCGTGGCGGAACGGATCTGCTCGAGCATCTCCTCGCCCAGCGAGTGTGGCGGCAGCACGCACGCGCTGTCTCCCGAGTGGACTCCGGCCTCCTCGACGTGCTGCATGATCCCGCCGATCCACACATCCGTGCCATCGCACAGCGCATCGACGTCCACCTCCGTGGCGTTCTCCAGGAACCTGTCCAGGAAAATCGAGGGCTTTGACGCTGTACCCGGTGGTGCGTCCGCGGCGTCCGCGTCCGGGGGAGGCTCGCGGCTGAGATAATCGGCCAGGCCGTCGCGCGAATAGACGATCTCCATCGCCCTGCCCCCCAACACGTAGGACGGGCGCACTAGTAGCGGATAACCAACCTCCTCGGCTTGGGTAAGGGCCTCCTGCACCGAGCGCGCTGTCGCGTACGGCGGAGCGGAGTAGCCCAACTCAGCCAGCAGCGCGCCGAATCGCCCGCGGTCCTCGGCCAAGTCGATCGCATCGACGCTCGTGCCCAACAACGGCACGCCCGCTTCGGCCAGTCCGGCGGCGAGCTTCAGCGGCGTCTGCCCTCCGAACTGCACGACCACGCCCTCGGGGCGCTCCACGGCGAGAACCCCGAGCACGTCCTGCAAGGTCAGCGGCTCGAAGTACAGCCGGTCGGAGGTGTCGTAGTCGGTGGAGACCGTCTCGGGGTTGCAGTTGATCATGACCGCGTCGCGGCCGGACTCGCGCACGGTCATGGCGGCGTGCACGCAGCAGTAGTCGAACTCGATCCCCTGCCCGATCCGGTTGGGTCCGGCGCCGAGGATCACGACCGAGGGACGCTCGCCCCGCACGACCTCGCTGCTCACCGCCGCGCCCGTAGCCGCTGGGCGCTCCCAGCCCGAGTAGTAGTAGGGAGTCGCGGCGGGGAACTCTGCCGCGCACGTGTCGACCGAGCGGAACCCTCGCTCGCCCGCGAACGGGGCCTGCGGATCCTCGGCCAGCACGAGCAGCTCGCGCAGGAACCACGGGTCGATCGCGGTGCGCTCGTGGATCGACTCGACGCTCACGCCGCGGCGCAACAGCTCGAGGATCGCCTCGAACCGGTCCGGTCCGGGAATCTCCAGCCCGTCGAGCAGCGTCCGCTCGGAGATGGAGTCCAGGCACGGGGGCTTATCCAGCTCGCGCGAGCGCAGCGCCTTGGCGAACGCCTGCCCGAACGTGCGCCCGATCGCCATCGCCTCGCCGACCGACTTCATGTGCGTGGTCAGCGTCGAGCTCGTGCCGGGGAACTTCTCGAACGCGAACCGTGGCCACTTCACGACGACGTAGTCGATCGTCGGCTCAAAGCAGGCCGGGGTCACGCCGGTGATGTCGTTGTCGATCTCCTCCAGTCGGTATCCGACCGCCAGTCGCGCGGCGATCTTCGCGATCGGGAAGCCGGTCGCCTTGGAGGCCAGCGCCGAGGAGCGCGACACGCGCGGGTTCATCTCGATCACGAGGATCTCCTCGGTCTGCGGGTTGACCGCGAACTGCACGTTCGAGCCGCCCGTCTCCACGCCCACCGCGCGGATCACCGCGATCGCCTGGTCGCGCAGGCGCTGATACAAGCGGTCGGTGAGCGTCTGCTGCGGCGCCACCGTCACCGAGTCGCCCGTATGCACGCCCATCGGGTCGACGTTCTCGATCGAGCACACGATCACGACGTTGTCCGCGTTGTCGCGCATCACCTCCAGCTCGAACTCCCCCCAACCCAGGACCGACTGATCCAGCAGCACCTGACCGATCGGCGAGGCCTCCAGCCCACGCTCGACGATTGTGAGGAACTCCTCAGACGTGCGCGCGATCCCACCGCCGCGCCCACCGAGCGTGTAGGCGGGCCTGACGATGCACGGCAGTCCCAGGTCGGGCAGCGCCTCGATCGCCTGCTCAAGCGTCGTTGCGATCGCGCTCTTGGGCATCTGAAGGCCTGCGCTCGCCATTGCGGCGCCGAACAGCTCACGATCCTCGGCGCACGCGATCGCCTCGTAGTTCGCGCCGATCAGCTCCACGCCGTAGCGCTCGAGCGTGCCGTCGTCGTGCAGCGCCTTGGCGAGGTTCAACGCCGTCTGGCCGCCGAGCGTCGGCAGCAGCGCGTCCGGACGCTCTCGCGCGATCACCTGCGCCACCGGGCCCGGCAGCAGCGGCTCGACGTAGGTCGAGTCCGCCAGCTCGGGGTCGGTCATGATCGTCGCCGGGTTGGAGTTGACGAGCACGATCTCATACCCCTCCTCGCGCAGCACCTTGCACGCCTGCACGCCGGAATAGTCGAACTCCGCGGCCTGCCCGATCACGATCGGCCCCGAGCCGAGGATCAGGATCTTGTGGATGTCATCACGCCTAGGCATCGGTGCGCCGAGACCCCAATCGACCAGCGGGCGTGAAGCGCTCGCGCGGTGCCGGCAGGTGCGGTAACCGGTGGCGGTGCGGCCGTAGGAGATACGCGCTGTGGGTTACCCCCAAAAATCCACCTCCCATACCGCTACGTCGCCTCCTCAATCCGCTGCAGGAATCGATCGAACAGATACAGGCTGTCGTGCGGTCCCGGGCCGGCCTCGGGGTGGTACTGGACGGTCCCGCCGGGCACGTCGAGGAGCTCCAGGCCCTCGACAGTGCGGTCATATAGGTTCACGTGCGAGAGCTGCGCCTCGCCGAAGTCGGTCCGCCAGCGCACCGGCTCATCTGAGTCGATCGTGCGCGCGCCGTCCGGCCCGAGCGCAGCGAACCCGTGGTTCTGAGAGGTGATCTCAATACGGCCCGTCTGCAGATCCTTGACGGGATGGTTGGCGCCATGATGGCCAAACGGGAGCTTGAACGTGTCCAGGCCGACGGCGCGGCACAGCAGCTGATGGCCGAGACAGATGCCCCATACGGGCTTCTTGCCGACGATCTCGCGCACCGTGTCGACGACATAGTCGAGCGCCGCGGGGTCGCCGGGACCGTTGGCGAGGAACACCGCATCGGGACCATCCGCGAGCAGCTCCGTCGAAGAGGTCGTGCACGGATGCAGCGTCACGCGAGCGTCACGTGCCACGAGCTCGCGCACCATCGAGAGCTTGATGCCAGTGTCTAGCACGGCGATGTGCGGTCCGGTGTTCGTCTCACCATGGCGGCTGATCGCCGACGGGGTCACCTGTCGCGCGAGATCCTGGCCTGCCATCGGAGGCTCTGACTCGATTAGGGCGCGAGCCTCATCGATGCGTATCGCCGCTGGGAACACTCCCCCGCGCATCGCGCCACGGTCGCGGATATGGATGACTAGCGCACGCGTGTCCACACCACTGATTCCCGGGACACCACAGTCGGTGAGCCACTGGAGCCAGCCACCCTCCGCGCCGGGCGCATCCTCGCGATCGCACGCCTCGCGCATGATCGCCGCGCGCGCCCACGGCCGCTCGGACTCCATCGCCTCAGCGCTGACCCCATAGTTGCCGATGTGCGGGTAGGTGAACGCGATCAGCTGCCCCGCGAACGAAGGGTCGCTCATCGACTCCTGATAGCCGGACATGCCGGTGCTAAACACGACCTCGCCGAGGACATACCCGTCCGCGCCACAAGCGATCCCGTCAAAGCGCGTGCCATCCTCGAGCAGCACATACCCGGTGGAATCACTCACAAGATCAATTTCTGGACGGCCTTGAACTCTGGGGTGCCGGCGCGTCCCAGCAGCTCGAACAGCGATGCCTCGACCGTCGTAACGACCGCGCCCGCGCGCTCCAGCCGCTCTAGACCGCGCTCGTAGTCGATCGCATGCCGCGAGCCGACTGCATCCGCGGGCACGTGCACCTCGATACCACGCTCGAGCAGATCGTGCACGGTCTGACTGACACACACGTGCGTCTCGATCCCGCACACGATCGCCTGGGTGCGCCCGCCCAGGTCGAATCCGTCCGCGCGCGCGGCGCTAAACACCGTCTTCTCGATCGGTCGCTCATCGTCCAGCCCCACCTCAGGCGCGGTATGACCGAGTCCTTTCGGATACTGCTCACTGACGATCGTCGGGACGCTCAAGATCCGCGCTGCTTGCACGAGCTTGTGGCTGGCATCCGCGACACTCGCGAACGATGCGTACGGCCTGAACCCCTCCTGCACGTCCACGACGACGAGCGCCGCCTTGTCTCGCTCGAGCAGGCTCATTACGCTGCCACCACCGAGAACACTCGCTCGCGGTAGACGATCGCGCCGGCCGCAAGCGTCAGGAGCACGCGCCCTTGCAAGCGCCGCCCGGCGAAGCAGCAGTTCTCCGAGCGGCTCTCCCACCCGCGCTCGCCCGCGAGAAACTCGGCGTCGAGGTCCACCAGTGTCAGATTCGCCGGCTCTCCCTTGACGATCGTGGGGGTCGGCAGCTCGAATAGGGCGGCACCGGCGGTCATCCGCTCTACGAGCAGGCCGAGCGCCAGCTCGCCGGTTATCACCAGGCCGGTGTAGAGCGCGGCGAACGCTGTCTCCAGGCCGGTGGTGCCCATCGGTGCTTGCTCGAACGGGACTTCCTTCTCCTCGCGTGCATGTGGGGCGTGGTCGGTGGCGACGCAGTCGATCGTGCCGTCGCGCAGGCCGGCGATCAGCGCCTGACGGTCCTGCTCACCGGCGAGCGGCGGGTTCATCTTCATGCGCGTGTCTAGGCCACGCACGGCCTCATCGGTAAGTAGCAGGTGGTGGGGTGTTACCTCTGCGCTGATGCGCCCACCGGCGGCGCGAGCATGCGCGACTGCCTGCACCGATGCGGCACAGCTGAGGTGTTGGAAGTGCACGCGTGCCTGCTCGTACATCGCGAGCTCCGCGTCGCGGGCGACCATCGTGGACTCGCTCACGGTGGGGATGCCGCCGATGCCGAGCGCCGCACTGACGGCACCCTCGCGCATGGCGCCGCCGTGGGAGAGCGTCGGGTCCTCCTCGTGCAGGCTGATTACCCCGCCGCACAGCCGCTGATATTGCAACGCCTTGCGCAGCATGCCGGCCGAGGAGACAGGGCGTCCGTCGTCGGTGAACCCGAGGGCACCCTGCTCACGTAGCTCTGCCATCTCAGTCAGTTCCTCACCAGTCAGCCCGCGGGTGATCGCTGCGAGAAAGCCGACTGGGATTCGCGCGTCACGCGCGGCGGCGTCGCGTAGTGATCGCAGCAGCGGCGCGGAGTCGATCACAGGGTCGGTGTTGGGCATCGCGATCACCGCACCGAAACCGCCTGCTGCTGCCGCGCGCGTGCCGGTCTCCAGGTCCTCCTTGTGCTCCTGGCCGGGTGTGCGCAGGTGCACGTGCGGGTCCACGAATGCGGGCAATAGGTGTCTACCCCCTCCTTCGACCGTCTCGATCCCGCTTGGCCCCGCGATAGCGCCGGGCTCGCCCAGCTCGGCGATCAGACCGTCGCGCACGAGCACGTCGTGGCGGGCGTCCAGGTCAGAACGGGGGTCCAGGACGTGGACGTCTCGCAACAGCAGCTCGGCCGGTGTGGTCGGCCCCTGGATCAGCGTTGTGGCTGCCATTACGCGAGCTGTGGCTCGGGGACGGGTCTCGGGACGTGCACGCCGGAGAGCAACTCATACAGCACGGCCATACGCACGACTACGCCGGCCTCGACCTGGGCGGTGATCACTGCCTGCGGAGAGTCGACCACCTCGCCGGAGAGCTCCACCCCGCGGTTGACGGGGCCAGGGTGCATCAGCACCTGACGCGGTGATAGTCGGCGACCATTGATCTGGTACCAGGATGCATACTCGCGCGGGGAGGGCACCCAGGTCTCGTGCATGCGCTCGCGTTGCATGCGCAGCGCGTATACCACGTCGGCGCTCGGCAGCTCCTCCAGCGTGTAGCGCACCTCGCAACCCAGGGCCTCGATTTCGCGCGGGATCAGCGTCGGTGGGCCTGCGACCGTGACCCTGGCGCCCATGCGCTGAAAGGCGATGATGTTCGAGCGCGCCACGCGCGAGTGCGCGACGTCGCCGACGATCCAGATCGACGCGCCGTCGATGCTGCCGAGGCGCCCGTGCAGCGTGTACACGTCGAGTAGCGCCTGAGTCGGATGCTCGTGCTTGCCGTCGCCCGCGTTGACAATCGCCGCGCTGCACCAGCGCGAGACGAGCTCTGCGGCACCCGCCCAGGGAGTGCGCAGGACGATCGCATCGGGCTTATGGGCGCTCAGCGTCAGCACGGTGTCCTTCAGCGACTCCCCCTTCTCGACGCTGGAACCGTTGACGGCGAAGTTGACCACGTCCGCGGACAGACGCTTGGCAGCCAGCTCAAACGAGCTGCGCGTACGCGTCGAGGCCTCGTAGAACAGGTTCAACACCATCCGGCCGCGTAGCGCGGGGACCTTCTTGATCTCACGATCGGAGATCTCCGCAAACCGTGCGGCCTGGGAGACGATCCGCTCGATCGCCTCGCGGTCGAGATCCTCGATCGACAGCAGATGGTTCACGGGGCGGCGACCTCCACACGGGCCGGGGCGATAGCAACTTCATCGACGCCATCCAACTCGGTGAGGCGCACATGCACGTGCTCGGCGCGCGAGGTGGGCAGGTTCTTGCCGACATAGTCAGGCCGGATCGGAAGCTCGCGGTGGCCGCGGTCGGCGAGCACGGCCAGCTGCACGCGCGCGGGACGGCCATAGTCGAACAGCGCCTCGATCGCAGCGCGCACGGTGCGACCGGTGTAGAGCACATCGTCGACGATCACGACCGCACGGCCGTCGACGTCAAAGTCGATATGCGAGGCGTGTACGACCGGGGTATCCAGTCGGCGCGAGACATCGTCGCGGTAGAACCCGATGTCGAGATCGCCGAGTGGCACCTCGACGTCGAGGAGGTCTTCGAGCATGTCCCTCAACCGCCGTGCCAGGAACGCACCGCGACGGTGAATGCCGATGAGCGCCAGGGCGGGCGAGTCAAGAGAGGCATACGAGTCCGCGCCGCCCTCACCAGGGATCGAAAGGCCGGTGGTAGCGGGATCGTCGTCAGGGACGTCGCGAACGCCAGGGTTGCGCTCCACGATCTCGTGAGCGATGCGCGTGAGCGCTCGTCGCAGGTCGTCCTCGCGCAGGACGATCTTGTCTCTGCTGCTGTCCAATGTGACTACCTTCCTGGCCTCTCGGGACCGGGTTAAAGGATCGCCGCGAACTGTATCAGCGGGGTTGGACGCTCTGCGAGCGGGGTTGGATGCTCTGCGCGAAGATCTATCCCGCGGCGACCGGTTCAGCGGGCGGGACCTCGTGCGCACGCCGCTCAGACCAGCGCACCAGCCGGGGTTCGCCGCGCTCAGGAAAGGGGACCTCGATCGTGTCATAGTCGCGCGGAGCCTCGGTCTGGGGAAACACCTCGCGTGCCTGTTCGCGCAGATCTCCACCGGGATAGCGACTGGAGATATGGGTCAGAGCGAGCATCCGCACCTGCGCCTCGCGCGCAACCTCGGCCGCCTGTCTGGCAGTCGAATGCGAGGTGTGGCGCGCGCGCTCTATCTCCTCCTCGGCGAACGTGGCCTCGTGCACGAGCAAGTCTGACTCGTGCGCAGCCACGACCAGCGGCTCACACGGAGCGGTATCCCCGGAGATCACCACCTTGCGCCCTGGACGCACCGCGCCGAGCACCTGCTCGGGCGTGACGCCGTCGACGGTTTCCCCGCGCTGCAAGCGGCCGAAGTCGGGTCCTGGTTTGACCCCAAGCCGCTGCGCCAATTCCGGGTCCAGATGTCCCGGACGGGGCTCCTCCACGAGCGCGTACCCGTAGCAGGCCTCGCCTTTGTGACGGACCGGAATCGCACCGATCAGATACCCGTCACGCGCGACGGTCTCGGCCGGCGCGAGCTCGATCACATCTAGCTCATACGGCAGACGCCCATAGACGAAGCGCATCTGCTCCATCAGTCCCAGTAGTCCGCGTGGCCCGTACACACTCAGCGGCTGTGTGCGCTCACGCAGTGCGAACGACTTCAACATCCCCGGCAGCCCCAGCCAGTGGTCGGCGTGGAAATGAGTGATGAATACGCTGTCGAGGTCCGCCAGCCCGACCGACTTGATCAGCTGTCGCTGCGTGCCCTCACCACAGTCAATGAGAATGTGCTCGCCGCCACGGCGGATCAGCACAGCGGGGAGCCCGCGTCGGGCGCTGGGCACCGAACCGCCGGTGCCGGCGAAGAAGACCGATAGATCCATCCGCGCAACGGTAGCGGTGGAACGCATCGAGCGGGGGGATCGGGGCCCGTCGAGAGCAGGTGACGAACACGCCAGTAAGCTCTGGGAAGCGACGGTGCCGGAGGAGATCCAGTGCCGCCTGCGCCCGTAGCTCAGTGGATAGAGCGCTCGCCTCCGGAGCGAGAGGTCGCACGTTCGAATCGTGCCGGGCGCACCATACTTGTCTCATTCGAACGCCGGTCAAGCGAAAGAGGGCCGGCGTTCGCCGTTGCGACCTCCTGGGTAGCCAGCTCCCGTTCAATCTCATCAACCAATCCGTCCGCCAGCAGCTCGGCGTAGGTGTCGGTCAGTGTGGCGGCCGTGATCGAGTCGTCGGTCACAAACAACTTCTTAAAGAAGACTTGATTCATCGTGCGCCGCACCAATGGAGCGGCGGCTTCATAGGCGGCTTGGGCGTCCTTGGCCAGCGCCACGGCGCGGGTCGCCAAGACCTCGACCTTGGCCCAGTTGGTCGCGGCAATCTCAAGCACCGCCTCGGCCCCGGCAGCCTCGGCGTTTAGCTCGCCCTGCTTACGCTTGAGCTGGGCAAGTGGGACGGCATCAGCGGCGTAAGCGTCGAACAACTTATCGCGTCGGCGCTCTATGGCGTTCAGGCGTTCGCGCTGGATCGCGGTGTGCTTGGCGTGGGTAGCTCGCTCAGCTTGGTAGTAGCTGCGGATAGCGGCCTGGCGTTCGGCGATCTCCTTGGGCGCACGCTCCAGAGTGGAGTAGTAGCGTTCCACCGCCTGCTCGACAGCATCAGCTGACACGTAGCGCTGTGGGCAACCCTGGCGGCGTCCGATGCAGAAGAAGTAGGCGTACTGCTCGCCTTGGGCGTTGGTGGCGAGGTTGAAAATTAGGCGCTTGCCGCAACGTCCACACCACACGGTGCCCTTGAGGTAGTGGTTATGGGTGCGGCGCTTCTCCCCTGCGGTGCAATGAGCGCGCATCACCTCCTGCACCGTGTCGAACGTCGCCCGGTCAATCAGAGGCATGTGGTTGCCGTCGTAGGTCACTCCGCAGAACGGTACCTTGCCCAGGTAGTACGGGTGCTGCATCAGTTTGTGCAGACGCTCGCCTGTGATGATCTTGCCGTCTTGGTTGCGTAGCCCCAGCTCGGCCATCTCATCAGCCAAGGTCACAAGACTGATATCACCCAAGGCGTAGCGGCGAAAGGCGGTCGTCATCAAGGGGCCATTGACTTCATCGACCTCGATGGTTGAGAATCGTTGAACGCGGACGGCCTGCTGGACGTTGCGGTAGCCGGGTAGCGCTCTATACGGCGTACCGCCAAGCTGTGCCTTGCGGATAAGGGCCATTTTCGTGCGCTCGGCCCGTATGTCGTTGTCATACTGAGCCGCCGTCACCAGAATGCCACGTTGAAAGCGTCCACTCGGTGTGTTGTCGATGGACTCAGTGGCCGACGCCAGCTCAACGCCTAGCTCTTCTAGCTCTTGGCCGACAATGGCCTCATCAAAGCGCTTACGGGAGAAGCGCTCGACCTTGAAAACAATGGCGTAGTCCACGTCGCGGCGCTGGTGTAGGTCGGCCACCATGCGCTGTAGTACCACCATCTTCGGTGCGGACTTGGCCGAATATCGCTCGACGTACTCGGCGACAATCTCAGCACCAAGCTCTGCGGCCTTACGCCTGCACGCCTCACGCTGAACCGGAATCGACAGACCATCGGGGGCATCGGCGCGAATCTGCTTGGTGGTCGAGACGCGCAGATACACGACAGCCTTCTTAGTGCGAGGCACCGGCTCAAACGCGAGATTTGGCGTAAGGGTGTGCTGTTTGTTCATATCCACACCTTCTCCTTATCGTTAGTCGCTTGGTGTCATCAATCCTGTCTAGCTTCAACTCATCTATGCGCCAGCGCATCGCCGCGCGGGAGACGCCGAAGCATCGGGCAAGCGCCAGCGTGTCGTGAACACCTTCGCCCCATTGCCGTTTGACCCACGTCTTTGGCATAAGCAGGCAAGCAGCAAAGTGATCGGCCAACTGTTCGGTCGTGCCCTCGCAAAGCGCATAGGCACTAAATGGGTGTTCCAAAACGTGCCATAGCTCGTGAGCGATGGTGAATCGCTGGCGCACATGAGCATGATCGGCGTTGACCACGATATGCCAGCGTCCGCTGTACCACTTCGCAAAGCCAGATGATTGCATTCCATTCATACGCGCAACCTCGATATGCGCCAAGTGGGAGATGGCCTCCTCTGGCACCGGGCCACCCTCGACGGTACGCAAGCGCAAGAGCTTGGCCGCTTGATGCTCGGCAATCCGGCGAGCTTCATACGGGATCAACCGGCGAGACGGCCGCATTGCTCGCAGCTCCCGCAATACATGGATACGCGGCTCCATAGCTTGCGCTTTCACTTGCCGTCTCCGTAGCGCTTCTGGATACGTCGCACATATCGCTCGATGTCGTCTACCGCGTCATTACCCAGTCCGTACTTCGCACGGAAGTAAGCGCCCAGCTCCGGTAGCGCTGACGGCTCGTAGCCGGCAGCCATAAACAGCTCATCGGCGGGAGCATCGAGCACATCGGCCAGCGCTTGCAGGCGTTCAAAGCTCGGCTGCTGGACGCGACCACTCTCAATCTGAGCCAACGCACCAGGATTGATACCGAGCGGTTCCGCTACTTCGCGCACGCTCAGTCCGCGCTTTGTCCGGTAGCGACGAACCAGCTCGCCTAGCTGAGTGCGTTGTTCCTGGGTCATCTTTCTAGCTCCATTACTGTCCCAATTGTCTCATATGCGTTGCGCGTGCGCAACACTAATCGTCTCCGCTCAGCGCCTCAATCACCCGATCAAAGGCGGCCACCGCAAACAGCGGCCGAGCCTCCAGAGGGAGCCGCCCAACGGCCCGCTCAAGCTGTCCGACGCGCCGGGCGTTTGGAGCCAGCCACAGGGTGCGCGGCTGGACTCCCTGCGTGGCAACCTCCCGGCCGCTGCGCCAGTAGGCAACATGGGCGGCCAGCTTGCGCTCGATGGTGGTCGCGCTCTCGGTGTCTTGATCCACCTCCACGAACCAGCTCAGCTCCAGGGTGGGCGTCGCCACCACCGCGAACGCATCCGGCTTGAGGATCAGACGGCCCCCACCGGGGCCAGCGAAAGAGCGCCAGCAGGTCGGCTCGCTCTGCCGCTCGATCAGCTCCAGCGTACCCGCGCGGTCGGCCTCGATCAGCCGGACGTGAACCTCGGCCACGGCCAAGCTGTGCCGCAGGAAGGTTCGGCCCGGCTCCCGCAGTCGGCGGGTGCGCCCGACGTGCAGCCAGCCA
The DNA here is from genome assembly GCA_049584155.1 of Solirubrobacteraceae bacterium. Lineage (GTDB taxonomy): Bacteria > Actinomycetota > Thermoleophilia > Solirubrobacterales > Solirubrobacteraceae > Palsa-744. The sequence continues at coordinate 23,726 of JBAUXH010000247.1, read as the reverse complement.
TACCGAGCGGCTACCCGCTGCCCGGATAGGTCGAGCGCATAGACGTAGCCAGCCGAGCCAGCCCGAACCCCACCGATACGCCGCTCCAGACGGGTCAGGACGCCCAGGCTGGTCAACCGCTCCAGACCCCGACGGGCAGCCCGCGCACGAGCCAGTGGCGTAGCTCCTTGGTAGTGCCAGCGCTCAATCTGCCGAGCCGTCAGGAATCGAAGTTCGGCAAGCGACGCCAGCACGGCTAGATCACGCGGCGATAGCTGCTCATCGAGTGGAAGCCGGGCGGCCGGAAACGCGCTCACGGTGCCCACCAATGAGCGCGATCAGTCGTTGGCAAGAGGCAAGCGAATCCCCCACCGTCACGGCAGCTTGCGTCTATCTTCAACCACACGAACGGAGAGGCGGCCGGACAGCTCATGGCGTCCTCGGCTTACTGCCCAGCGGCCCGGCTGGAAGCTCTGGAATGACGCGGCGGCGCAGCTCGGCCTCAACCTCGGTACGGAGCCGGGCGTAGTTGGCTCGTGAGGCTTCGCGTACTTGCTCGCCGCTGCCGGTGGCCTCCGGTGGCGGTGGCGTGGTCAGTGTTACCGGCCGAGCGGTGGAGCCATCATCAAGGGCGACCAGAGCCGCCACCGAGTAAGCGTCCAGCGCCATCAGGTCGGCGGCGGTGAGGGAGGGTGCAAACAGCCGCTCCATTACTCGCGCGTCCGTGGCGCTCAGCGCGAAGACGGTCTTCGAGCGGGCATTGGCGAGGATCGTCTCAAGCAGCCCGCGCTCTATCTGCTGCGTGTTCTGATGAGCGACCGTGAGAGCCAGGCCGTACTTGCGGCCCTGGGAGGCCATATCTGCCCACGGGATCGGGGCGGCCGCGAAGTCCTGCCACTCATCAACCACCAGGGAGAAGGGATGACGGCGAGATAGTGGAAGTCGGGCGCGCTCGGTGGCTACCTGCCACAGCGAGGTCAGCACCAAGCAGCCCAGGAGCTTCGCCGTCTCAGCCCCGATCAGGCCCTTGGGCAGGTTGACGAGCAGGATCTTCTTATCCTCCATGATTCTCTGCATGGTGATCTTCGGCTGCTGCCCGACGATGGCGCGGATGGCGGGTCGGGCGGTGAACTGCCGCAGCTTGTTCCGCAAGGGGGCGCTTACGTTGTCCCGCTCCGCGTCGGATAGCCCTGAGAACCAAGCCCAATCCGGCTCCAACCCCAGCGGATCATCTAGGCGTCCAACGGTGGCAGCTCTAAATCCAGGGTCGGTTAGCAGCCGAGCCACATCGAGCAACGTTGCTGCGCCTCGCTGACGGGCCAGGGTAAATAGAGTCAAATGGGCGATCTGGGCCGTACGCGGCCCCCAATATGACTTCCACAGCCGCTCAAACAGCTCGACAATCTGATCGGCTACCAGCGCGCTATCCCCGGAGCCTGCAAGGGGGTTGAAGCCGACCGCATACTCCTTGTCGGTCGGGTCGAGCAGTACCACGTCTCCGTATCGGTGGCGAGGGGTAATTTCCAGGGTGTCTGCGATCAAGTCACCGTTGGTCTCGATGACACAAATACCTCGACCCTGCTCCATGTCGTCGCGTATCAGGTTCTTTAGTAGTGAGGTCTTGCCGGTTCCGGTGGGGCCGAGCAGGTACAGCCCACGGGTTGAAGCGGTCGGGGTAATAGCTACCGGCCGGGTGATACCGGCAAAGTTGCTCACCCCAAGCACCCGCCCGGTTCGGGGTAGGGCTGCACTTGGCAGAAGCCGCCGTGATGCCCCCAAACTCAATCCCGGTAGATCGGGACTGCCGACCGGCCACCCGATAACTGCGGAAAGTTCTCTCACACTCATGAACCGGCCGCGCTGACCAAACAGCCGGGCCATCTGCCCCCAAAGAGGCGGCTCTCCGACCAGATGACCGTATGGCGTGGACAGGCTCCTTAGTACCGAGCTGGTACGGCGCAGCAGGTAGGCCGTGCGGCGGGGTCGCTTCCGGTAGCGCTCAGCTCACCATAGCCAGCAAGACCGGGTAGCGCCAGCTTGTCGCGTAGCGCTCGGACGCGGCCGGTAGAACGGGCCTCTGGCGTAGCCTCAAAGGTTGGGCGTACCGCCGGGCGCATTGTCCATGCCAGAGAGACAACCTCGCCTTTATAGAGGGGTTGGACGCTGGCACACAAGCTCGCAGCGATGGACGCGAGATTGTCCGTCCTGATTGCACCCCTAGCCGGGGCGAGCTGCCACAGCAAGCGCCGTTGGTAGCTCATATCCCCCGACTCGATTTGCTCATAGTGCAGGCTAGGAATGGCGGCCCGCAGCTCAGCCGTCACCGAATCGGCCGATGGTGCGCTTACTCCGATCTGATGTTCAATCCCGGCGCTGGTGGCGCTCAATCTGAAAACCAGCCGCGTCCGGGCATCAACGCCGGATAGGGCCGATAGCACAGCGATTACGGCATCTTCTTTCAGATCGCGGGGAAATCTGAGCTTATACCAGTGAAGTTTGCTCATGATTTATCCTTGCCTTCCTCACTTGCGGCCTCTTCTTTGGCCGCCTGTTCTTCTTGTTCGACCACAATCCGGGCAAGCATCAGGTACGCCATAACTAGACGGTTCGTATCGACTGCCTTGTTCTTCACCCCCTTGATGTAGATATGTCTGGTCACTAGCCCTCCTTTCCTACTGTTGCGCACGCGCAACGATCTTCTCTCATTATGTGTTGCGCACGCGCAACGGTCAAGACTTTCCGACTTACCATCCGTCGTGATGGGTGAAGTAAAAGACCAAGCGAGTAAGAATCACCAGACCCACAATCGCGGCGGCTGTAGGTAGCAGCTTGGGAAGAACGCTTGCTGCTACCCATAGCGCCGCAAGGATCAGAGCAAATGCAGCGGCGACTTGGCCCAGGAGTTTCACACCTCCACCTTCGGTGGATCATCACCGCGCAGGTCAATTGCCCCGCCCAAGACGGCATTGAACGCCTCGGTTTCTACCGCGTGATTTTGTTTCTCCCGCTCGGACTGCTCCCGCAGCGCCCGATACTCAGTGCAGAGCCAGCGCAGGGTGTCGTACAGACCATCAATCCGTGCGTACAACTCTTCATTTGTCGCAAGGAGTCGCTTACACAGCTGGAGAAGATGCTGCTCTTGCTCACTCATGGCTCCACTCCTCAGCGGAGCCATGAATCAGGCGACGATCCCCGATTGCCCGAAGCTCCCGTTCTCCTTGGTTACGGAGCCGCAGAACGTCGCGGATAGCTTCATTGCGCTCGCGGGTAATGCGCTGAAGCTCTCGCTCGACCGGCGGCCCTTGAATGAGCTGTCGTCCGCCACGGGCCAGCCAGAGAACCGAGCGGCCCGCCATGACCAGCACGGTCACTACGACCACCACCGGCACAATCACGACCATCGCAAGAAGGGCGAGCACCCAACCTCCGGCTCCCCCTGAATCGCTGCCGTACATTAGCCCAGCCTCCGATCCAGCTTTTCGATCCGGCCTCCGATGGCGGTGATGGTGATGCCTGCGATGCGATCGAAGGCGATGGCCCCGTCGGGGTCGTTTTCGATGAGGAAGCGCCGATGCTGGGCCAGGCTTGCGGTAGAGACCAGACCGATATGGCCGGCCGCCTCCAACGCTTCGACCTTGGCGATCTCGACGCCTGCGATGGCCTGGACTTGGGCTAGGTCGAGCGTGGTATCGGCGTAGAGCTGGTTCATGCGCTTCTCGATAGCTCGGCTGTGGCGGTCGGCGGACAGGCTGCCGGGCGGGAATAGGGCGGGGAGATTGGGGTTGGGGTTGGGCATGTTGGCTCCTTTGGTTGGTGGCTGCCGACACCGTACAAACCGAGTTCGGAGTGATTACGGGCATCAAACCGGGCAGAAATCCAGCACAAGATTGGGCAGAATCTGGGCAGAATGATTGAACGCGAAGACATCAAGAGCGCTCTTGAAGCGTTGCGGCGCGGACAGACTGGAGCCTCCGTGCGGGCGATCAGCCGACAGCCAGCTCTGATGGCACTCCAAGATGTCGTCGGACGCGCGAAGCAGAAGTCGGGGGGCCGACCGACTAATGACCAGATCGCCCGCGCCTGTCAGGAAGCTATCGCCGACGCCTGTGCCCGCTACGCGAACGAACCAGACGATCCGGAGGCTGCGCGCTTGTTGATTGGTGTCGCCCAGGGAGCCAAGAGCGTGAATCTAGAGACAAGGCGTGGGCTGGTCGAACGGTTCCTTGAGATGAAGCACGAAAAGCTCACTCACCGACGGCGCGACCGCCATGAACAAGCCAGCGAGTCTTATGAGACGCTGGCAATTAGTGCAATCGCGGAAGCACTGGCTGATGTTGAGGAGAACTATGAGCCTCAAGGCAAAGTGTCCTATGCAGGTTTGGAACATCTCGACTATCTAGTCGGACCATCGACCGAGGATTTTCTCTGCCTAGAGTATGAAGCCACTGTAAAAATGGCCGACTGGAGGGATTCATGGGTAACTATTATACGGTACATGAAGCTTCTGGCTCGACATGACGGGATAAAGACCTTTTCTTGGCACGACGGATGGGAGTCGGCAAAGAAATCACTGCAATCTGTGCAGTGCTACACAGACGCCTACAAGCCGGCCGCTCGTTTCTGGCACGAAGCCGGACAATTCGATCTTTCCTTTCAGGTATTCGACTTCGGCTCCGAGACTGAGCAATATGAGGAGGTGGAGCTGTCGATAGAGTCGCACTATGAACTGCCCTTTATGAGTCCAGGAGATACAGAGGAGTGCGCGCTCGGGTTCTTTTCTAGTCCGGCTGGTGCAACCCCTGGGGTTAGCCTAGAGGTTTACCCTGTAAGCGATACACGAGATATTGAAGATGCGGCAGCGGAGATTCCGGACTATGGAAGATTCAAGATGTCACAGTTTGAGGAAGGTAGATTTGGGTGGAGCGGTGTGAAGGTGGAACCGGGGAATAGCTACTGCCTCTACTGGAAGTACGCCCGCCCGCCGCTGTAGGCATTGACGAAAATGTAATAATGTGACATTGTGGTGACGTTTCGTTCGCGGGTGCCTATCAGTGCTGTCGAGACAGTGCTGATACAACACCCGCGAACGAAAGGTCGCCCAAAAAATGTGCTCCGATGAGCAGTCAGAACCTCTGCCGCGGCCTGGAGTCAGCGTCGAGGACTACAGCCGTAATGGCCCGCGAGTCACAAGACGGCGTCCCCAAGATCGGGCGCGCAAGGCTAATGAACGCGAATGGGTGCGAACCTATTATCCGACTGGCGGTATCGAGCCACCGCTACCGAATGATCCGTTCGAGCGGTGGCTGTGTGAAGTCGAGGATGCTTGCTTTCAGGCTGGCCGCTACTGGGAACGCCAGGAGCGTATCAACGGGCGTCCTTGGTGGCGCTTTTGGGATTACGCACAGCGTATGTCCCTACGCCACGCGCCTAACTCCCGGCTCCGTATTCTCCTGGAGCCGGAGGCTGGGCCGCCCGAGTATGAGGAAGTTGGATACCGCGAGCAGTGGCAGATTCGGTATCCCGATCAGTCTGGGTGGGATTTCCTTCTCCGATTCCTCTGGCTCTTTGCCAGGGATTCACGCCTGCGGCGTTTGATCGCACCGGATAAGTAGTAGCAAAGGGGCCGACATTCAGCCCGTCCCCGATGAACCCTAACCGGCTCATCGGGGACAACCCGCAATTATTTACGGCAAGGCTCTTTTGAGGCGAGCGTGATCGCTTCCCATGTGGGTTGCGCTCCAGCTCCAAACGACAGTTCAGCCTTGACCGGGAGGCCACCGGCCGGGCAGGTCTTCGGCATTGTCACGATGGTGTGCAGCTTGCCGCCCTTCATATAGGCGGCACCGAGGGTTAGGTCGAGTGATGTAGTGGATAGATCCCACGGCCCCACTGCTGTTTGCAGAGGCAGGTTCTCCGTGAGCTTCGCGCCATAGGCCCCAGCGGTGGGCATCAGGCTGCCGGTGTTGAAGCCTCCGGAAACGAACGGGCCTCCGGTGGTGTGAGTCCAGAACCCTAGACCTCCACCCGCAGGGAAAAAGGCTCCGTGCGCCCTCGGAGAGGAGACAATGCCTTGGCCTGCAAAGTTCACCATGTCGGTTTCCTGACCTGTCGTGCTTGCAAGCGAGCTGCTGGGGCATGGCGGCCCAGTTCGAGACCAGCCCGACAGCCGAGGGTGACAGGTCGCAAAGCCATGTGTGTTGATCGTCGTGCCTTTGGGCAGATAGATGACAACGCGCCTGAGCGGGTTGGGCAATCCGGCGTCTTCGGTGCCTTGAATCGTGAAGCTGGCTTCTAGCTCGGCACCCGCTCCCGCCATGTCGCCGGTATGCGGCCACGCTCGGCTGTGCGGGGCGAGCAGGTTCTTGGGGATCGGTACGGCGGCAGCGTTCAGCGTGACGGTCGGTGCGGCCGACGCCATCGACGTACCGAGAGCCAAGGCTCCTACTGTCAGGCAGGCTCCCAGCGCCTTCGGCGCTCTGAATCCTGTGTGGCGGTGGTCTGCTCCCATGTGCTCCTCCTTGACTCGGCAACGGAGCAAGAAATTGTGCCATAGCACGGCATACCGTCTCTTGCTCAAGCAAGCAAGGAGGACACGCAAGACAGCGGTAGACCGTGGAGATGTCTTCACGTCGCCCCGAATCCCAAGCCCAACGCGCCCGCGCCTTCGGCGAGCGCGTCCGTTCGCTCCGCCGAGCCAAGAAGCTCAAGCAGCGCGAGGTAGCCGAACGAATCCCGATGAGCCCCGGCAACCTCTCCCGCATCGAGACCGGCGATTACGGCCCGCCAAGTGATGAGGTCATCGAGCGATTGGCCGATGTACTCGGTACTGACCGGCTAGAGCTACTGCGTGTAGCTGGCCGAGAGGCTGGCAGCGGAGCTTTTGAGCAGCGTGTCCTCGCTGAGCTGGCGGTCATTCGCCGAGATTTGCACGAGGTCAAGGCGGCTATCGGGCAGAAGTAGTTGACCGAGGCACTAGTGACGTTAGATACTATCTAGGTGTCTTAGCGTCCCTGGCGTCAAGCAGGCGCTCAAGACGCCGCTCCAGCGATGGGTTCGAAAGCCATCGCGTCAGGCGCGTGCTGGAGAAACGTCTTTGGAATGCGCGATTACGGGATGACGCCCGATCCTTACGCGGCTCCGCCGGCCCCTCGATATGGGCGCCGCTGCCCATCGCGATACGGTTTTCTCATGCTCTAAATGACTAGAAACCAAAGGACTGCCGTCAGAGAGACCATCGAGTGCTTGACGGCAGAAATTTGCGGATGTGCAGCCCGACACCGACGCTGAGCGGGGACGCAGACGTGAGCGATGTTTGACGCTTGGCTGCAACACCGCAGACGGCTAGTGTCTCATCTCAGCGCTTTGCGGTAGGCAGTCAGTCTTAGCTCGAAAGGATTTACAACCGGCCGACGAAGACGGCCGGATCGACGACCGTGATGTCGTCAAGCTGGGCGTCGAGCAAATCCCGATCGAGAGACACAAGGACATCGGCCTGCGTCGCGCGCATCAGTGCGACAAGATAGTCGTCGTCGGGATCGCGCACTCCCGGAGAAGGTGACGGAGGCGGGTCCGACCGGTGCTCACTGCGAGCATCAAATCCAGCGACGTAGGCGTCACCCCCTTCCATCGTTCGCCCAACGGGCGAACTTGGGCCGCGACAGCACCTCTCCAAGCTCGGTCAGCAGCGACGGCGAGACGATCAGGATGAACCGGCGATCTCGCCAGGCGTCAACGAGCCGGCCGGGCCCGGCGTCCGGGTTTCCGATGAATGCCGAGACGAAAACGCTCGGGTCTACGACGGCGCGGATCACGCAGCCTGGCGGCGCGCTCGTCGCACCGCCCGAACTTCCTGCACCGCGAGCCGATCGGCCTCGTCGGCTTCCAGTGTGCCTTGCGCTCGGGCATCCTCAAGCGCGCGCACGCCGAGGAAAACGGCGAGTGCGTCCTCGACGACCTGCCCGTCGCTCTTGCCGGCCTCACCGGCGTCCTGTCGACGTGCGCGGCGGACCAGCTCCTCGTCGAGCGTCAGATTGATCTTGCGCGTAGCCATCGTCGATTCAGGATACCGCTGTTAAACACTCCGACACCGGCTAAGTCCGGGGAACGCCAATGGGGCCCCGCAGCTTGGCATTCGTGTGGGCGGCAGCCCCATTCCGCTGCCTAAACCCAGCCAAATCGCATCCAATTCGGCCTGATCCATGATCGGCGCGAGACGCCAAATCGCCAGTAACCGCCTATAGGTCCAGCCTATCCGCCTGCCACGCAACCCAGCCTCCGGAGCGAGGTCGCAAGTTCTGAATCTTGCCGGGCGCGTATAGCGGGAGCTGTAAACGCACCTAATCGCTGTGATCCGACCATTGCTCACCGTTGCGCCACACGATCTCTATGCCCTCCTGTGTGAGCAGATTGCATAGATCAGTGCGGGGCTGTTGCGGCACAAGCAACGCCTTGCGGGGTATGGGGTTGAGGAGGCGGACATAGTCGGCCAGCTGACCGATCGCCATTCGGATTGCTTGGCGCGCGACAGTGCCCTTGGCCTCATACAGTGTGTTGGTGGTCTTGTCATATAGGTCACAGAAGATTGGGGCTGGCTCGCCCGGGGGACGAAGCTGAAGCCGACAGACCTCATGCCCCTGGTTCTCAAGCGATGTCAGGAAGTCCCTCACCAGCTTTTGCTCGCGCCGCTCCGCTGTATAAGGCTCGCGATCACCCTCAATCAGCGTTGACTCCGTGATGGCCTGTTCTACGGGGATCTCAGTGACCGGATTGCCGGGGAGCCGATCGAGCTTCGAGCGGTTGGGGCCAGGTGAGATGCCCTGTAGCTGCTGCAGGCGGAACACGATGACGCTGCGCGAAGGGCCCTGGTTGGTCTCTGGTGCGTCGGCAAAATAGTGGTCTATGTAGGCGTACTGGCCAATGTAGGTCAGCTCTGTGGCATTGGCACTGAATAGTTGTAGATCACGGTCTTCGGGCTGATGGTCGCGGATCGCGCGGTTGCCCTGGGCCATGAGCTGATCGCCGTACTGTCCCTCGCCGGTGTAGTGGTAGTAGCCGTCATCGCGCGGACCGTCGTAGACATAGCCGTGCCGCTCGCCCGTGTCCGGATTGGTGATTAGGAAGACGTTGTTGCTTATCTTCGATGGGCTGATTCCGCCCTGGCGGCGACCACCGTACCGGGCATGGAGCTCGGTGCGGCGGATTTTGTCGCCCGGCGCGAGAGAGATCACTTGAGTCCCTTCATACACAACAGCCTAGCATCTAGCTAGATATTCTACCTAAAAATCTAAGATAGTGGAGACCCTCTCGTCTCGTGTGCCGTGCGTTGGATCGAGAGCGCGAGCAGCCCGAGCACGGCGACTGGCATAACCCACCAGGTCGTGACACCGGCTTCAACCAGGAGCGCGGTCAATGCGAGCGCGAACACGACGCCGATCGCTGTACGCCAGTCATCACCGACGATGAATTCCCATACCGCGCGTGGGAGCGCCAACGTACTTGCAATCGCTTTTCCGTCGGCCGGTCGGGTCTCGACAATGGCCGTTCCGGGCTGATCATCGGGCACAAAAGGGGTCCCAATTCGGCGCGTCATGGTGCGGCGGATGAGACCGGCGATGGCGGTCGCGGCGAGGAAGACCCCCGGAATGATCGCCAAGAGGGCGATCTCGCCTCCGGGCCACTGCGTTCCCGTCCCCTCGGCGGCCCAGAACATTCCGAACGAGGTGAGCATCACGCCGACCCCGAACTTCAGCGCGTTCTCGGGTACCTTCGCCAACGGGGCGCGCGCTGCGAAACCCACGGCGCTGACCGTGAGCACCGCGAGCCCGGCCGCACCCGCGGCCAGGCTAACGCGATGCTGGTTTGCGCCGAAAGTGAGCACGATGAATACGACCTCGAGGCCCTCCAGGAATACACCCTTGAAAGAGATCGCGAATGAGTAGGCGTCGAACCCGACGTGTCGTGCGCCGGCAGCGCGCGCAGCCTCGGCCTCCTGCTTGTATATCTGCAACTCATCGTGCTGGGCCTTTAGGCCCACTGAGCGTAGGATCGCCTTGCGCAGCCACTGCAGGCCGAAGATCAACAACAGGCCGCCTACCGCGACTCGCAGCACTCCTATCGGCAGCGAGATGATCGCTGGTCCGAGCGCGAGCACCATCACGCCAAGCGCGAGGATCGCGGTTGCTAGACCGCCGAGTGCCCACAACCAACTGCGCGTGGCGCCCACGGCGAGCACGATCGTAAGCGCCTCGACAGCCTCCACCGCGCAGGCAAGGAACACAGAAACCGCAAGCCCGATCTCGGCGCCACTCATGCCTGCATTGTCTTAGTGTTGAGCGCTGAGTGCGACCGGCAACGAGGTGCCTAGCACCTGCCCGCCTGTACCGAGAGCCTGAACGGCGATGTATCGCGGTCTGCTCGGGAAGGCGATCGCCGTCTCAAAGCCGGTACGTGGCGCAACGGCGGCGACGGGTGCAAGCGGATGCGGACTGGCGCCTCCCAGCAGCCGCCACTGTGTTACAGCCGTGGCTCCATTCCAGCTGACATAGGCGAGGGCTCCTCCCTGGGAGCGCGCACGAACCGCGAGTGACGGCCGCTGCGTGGGCGTGCCCGTCCAGGGAAACTTGAGCGCGGTGTAGGACTGGTAGAGCGCAGGAAGGTGGGCGTCGAAAAGCAGGCGGCCGGCGGGAGAGTATTCCGAGAAGAACGGTTCCTGGCCCCAGCCGACGAACCAGTTGCCGCCAAGCAGTGGTTGGAAGTCTCCCTGGCTGGCAGCCAGTAGTGCGGGGGCGGAGTGGACGAAGCTTGCGAGAAGTGTCGCAGTCTTGGTCTGGACGTTGAGCGCGAGCACAGTCACGCGCGATTGTGAGTGCACCTTGGGGGTACCGCCGTTGTCGAAAAACGAGATCGCGCCGCCGGGCTCTTCGCGGGCGTCGTGCTGCCAGGCTGGGGCCGCGCCGGGACCCATCGTGAAAGTCGAGTGCTTGCCACCGAGGCGCCAGGTGATCTGGCCTGTGCGCGCATCTACGTCGTAGGCGGCCCAGGTGTTGCGCGAATCCACGAGCAGATTGCCGGCGTGTTCGGATACGGCATTGATGTGGAAGTAGTCCCACGGTGAGACCGGTGTGCCGCCGTGCCCCACAGGCATGTAGGAGTCTGCGAGAGCCACGTGATCGAGTGCGTGCCATTCCGAGCGTACGAGACCGGTGCGCAGGTCGATTTCCTGAAATAGCGTGTCGGCTATCGCACCATCGGACGGGCCGCCATACGGACTCAGGTTGCAGCGGATTGCGTCATAGACAGTGAACAGCGCGGTGCCTTTAGGGGTGATTTCGAACGCGTGTAGGTCGGGCTGGTAGCCGTTGCCGGCGCGTACGATGGAGATGTCGTTGTAGGAGTCGTCGGCGAGCACGATGCCGGCGTCACGCCGACCACCGGCGACGAGCGGGTCTTGCCACCATGTGAGGACCGGCCGGCCTTCGTAGGTTTGAACTCGCAGGTCCGCGGCCCTGGATCCGTGCGGGATGGCCTTGAACCACACGAGATCGCCGACACTGTCAAGGATCATCGGCCCGTACTGGCCCGGTCCGGCATAGGGGGCCAGGAAAATATCGTCGGGCGCGCGCGCGCTGGTGCTGGGGGTGGTGACGGTGACCGTCGGCGGTCGTAGGTCTGACCGCGAGACGAAATGTTGGAGTTCGCTTGCCTTGGGCGCGGGAGGTGGAGGCGGAGGCGTCTCCAGCGAGCGGCTCACCGAGTCGACATCGGCGACGGTGAAGTGCCATGCGAACGGGACGACCGAACCGACGCCCCGGCGCAAAACCCCGTGCACAGTCACGACCTCTCCCTGAGAGAACGGCCTGCCGGGGAGAAAACTCGCCCCATCTCCCTGCGAGTAGGCGGCGAGCCGGCCGGAATGGGCACCGCTGCGTGACCCGACGACGGCGAGGCGTTGGATGTCAGCAGCGGGGACGCCGAGGAGGCTGATCTGGGTGAGGTAAGACGCGTCCGCCGAGCTGGGCGCCGGCGAGACGCTGATAGCGCCGCCGGCGAGCGCACGGGAGAGGTTCAGTGAGCGCGGTACGCAACCGGGTGCGGTTGTCGCCGCGTTCGCGCGGGCGTGCGGGAAAAACGCCGCTCCGAGCAGCACGAGCACCCCCGTCAGCAGGGAACGCGCCGACGGAATGGACACTCGATCACATAACACTCGACTCAACCGGCGGTGAGCCTAGTCCGAACTTGACGGGTATGCGCCGGTCGGCGCGCTACCCTGAAGTTATGATCACCCAGGCAGATCGCGCGGCTGAGCGACGCCGTGTGAAACTGGAGGAGATCCAGCGACAAGTGAAGGACGGTTCGCTGACGATCCGCAAGATGACCGCGGAGGAGCGCAAGCGCTACCCTCCGCGGCCTGCGACTGGACGCGGACGTCGCCGCTGAGACCCGCTGGTCCGGCATGACGAGATGGTCATGCCACGGAGTGCTTGCGGCCGGAAGCGGCGCTTCGTCATCGTAGGGGAAATGCCCTCGGCGGATGGCCGGAGCCGGAGCTCGAACCGGCCGCTACGCTGCGCGCGTAGTTTTCGGGGGGTCCGAGCGGCGAGACACGCGCTTGGAACTCCACCAGCACCAGCCGCCGACGACGAGTACCGGTACGACATACAGCATTGAGATGTACCAGTGTGTCAGGCAGGCGAGCGAGACCATCGCCAAAAACGCTATCACGACCTCACCACGCTTCCTTCGCCGGCATCTCGGGACCGCCGCCAGTGGAGGCGACATCGCGGCCTGGCGCATCCTCCACGCCGGAGGCACCCGCGGAGTTCACGCCCGCACGTGTGCGGCGCCGGCGCACGAACAGCACGAACAGCAGACCGAGCACGACGATTGTCACCCCGAGTGCGACCACGGCCGTAGAGGCGTGCGAGGTATCGGGCGTCCAAAACAGCTGCCCATGAACCGTTCCCGCCGTTGCCCCAACCCGAATCGGCACCTGCCAGGCGAAGACCAGCGTTCGCTTGCTCTTGTCCTTGACCTGTGGAGGCGTCAGCGGCGACATCCAGTGGATCCGGTGGTCGTGCCATTCGAACTGCCCGGTGCGATCGACCACGACCCAGTGCGGCGGTGCGCTCGGACTCGCCGATGTGGGGACGGTGACGTTTCCGTAGAAGCTCGTATTCAGGTAGGTCGCCGGTGAGCGCGTGTTCTGCTCGGCCGTTCCGTTCGCCAACACCCGCGCATACGGCTCCCCTTGATAGCCGTAGATCGTGACCGTCCGGCCCGTATGGTTCGTGAGCAGCAGTCGGTCGGCGAACTCGAGTACTTCGAGGTTGAGCCCGGGCACGCTGGGCGTGACGCCGGTGATGTTCGAACGGTAGTGGTAGTTGCTGCCCTGGTCGTTGATCGGGCTTCCGCTCTCGCTTGTCGTGGCGGCTCCCGCGGGGATCGGCAGCAGCGCAAGCGCCGCGACCCCCAACAGCGTCGATATCAGGCGACTGGGCATAGACAGCACGGTAGCCCACGCGAAACCCATGAGACTCCGTTAACCCTCACGTGCCGACCGCCGAGAGCAGCCACAGACCGAAGCTCGTGAATGCGACCATCACCGCCAGCATCCAGTACTGCGAGCGCACGGCCTCCTCGACGTTGTCGTACATCACCAGCGCGCGATCGTGGGCAAGCGCCAGCCCGGCCACATGCCCGGCCAGCAGCGCAGCGACCTGCACGTACCAGATCGCGGCGAAGGAGATGACGTTGTAATCGATCTGGTAGCTGCTGGTCCCGAACAGGTTCGCACCGTTGCCGAGTGGATCTGAGGCGAGATAGCCGATCGCCTGTCCCTGCCAGATCAGCAGCGAGAAATAGTGCGCGAGCACGTATGCGAACCCGATCGGCACGAGCGTGTGCGCAAATGCGTGCGTCAGCTGCCTGGTGTCGTAGCGCCCGCTGACGCTGCGCACCCCCGCGATCCCGAGCCGGTAGACGCCCACGATCAGGGCCACGCAGAGCACCAACCCGAGCGAGTAGGTCAACTCATATGCGGGCACGGGGTTCACGCCGAGGGCGGCGAACACGCTTTCGAGGCTCGGCTCGATGTTGCGCCAGACACCGCCGTTGCTGAACCCATCGAACGTGGTCGTGCCGATGATCGAGCAGATCAGGGCTACCGTCCCGGCGTGGATCTCCAGACTAGTGATGCCGCTGAGCGGACGGCGCAGGCAGATCATGCCGCGCTCGTCGCGGCACAGTGCGGAGAGTCGCGAAAGCAGATTGAAGTAGGCCCCGAAACCATCTGCTTGTCCCCCCCACTCCTCCACGCCGAACAGCATCATCCCGACGAGCATGATCAGGAAGTACGCGAGCGAGAGCGCCGCCAGCGTCGCGGGATGGTCGCGGTCGGCGGGTACGTAGACGAGCTCCAGCCACGCGAACCCGACGATCACGGCCACCGCCGGCCACATCCCCAGCCAGGTGGGATAGCGCAGCCGGGGGGCTCGCGAATCGGAGGATGCGAGGGCATCGGAGGGGCGACGAAGGCGATGCACGAGCGCGACGAGTATGCGTGCGCATGTACGCCACGGGCTGAACGCCCGGAATACGTCGCCGAACAGCACGCTTGCCACTGGCACACCGACCCAGAAGATGACGTAGATGAACGTCACCGAGAAGTTCGCCATAGGCACCTGCGCGCCGGCGAACCCGCTGTACAGGACCAGCGCGAACAGCCCCACGCCGATCAGGCACGCCAACCATTCCAGCGCCGTGGGCAATCGCACGAGCGCCCGCCTGCCCTGTTGCTGCAGCTGCGGGGTCCTCCACATTGTCGAGAGCGCCACGAACGAGACGACGAGCACGATCGCGGCCGTCCAACTGAACAGCCATACGGGAATCGGTAGGTTGGCTCGTCCCACGATTCCGTGTGCCTGTGCGCTCGTCGGAATCGCCAGCGCCGCGATAATCAAGCCGCCGAGCAGGAACGGCAGCTTGCGGCGAAAAGCGGGGCTCATGCCCGGCGCAGTCTACGGATAGCCGGACGCCCAGGCGCAGGGCAGGCTGGAGGAGACTCCCGGATTTCAGAGCCTCGATTCCAGCGCGCCGATCCGTTGTAAACCCATAATCTCCCTATCCCATGACCGCGTCTCCCATCGCCGTCTCGACCGGGATCGAGGCCGCCCTGCAACTCGGGCCACTGGCGATCTTCGGGCTGCTCTACGCCAAACGCGTGCGCACGCTGGCGATCGATGCTCGCAACCCTGTGCCGGGCTGGCGGCAGGCGTGCTTTTACGCGGGGTTCGTCACGATCGCGGTTGCGCTCACCTCACTGGGCGGGGCCAGTCAGGAACTGCTGCTGGCGCACATGGTCGAGCACCTCTTGCTCGGCGACATCGCTGCACTACTGATCGTGCTTGGGCTGACGGGCCCGTTGATCGCCCCGATCCTGCGCATTCGCTTCTTCGACCGCCTACGCATCCTCGCGCATCCACTGATCGCGTTTCCGCTGTGGGCGATCGACCTGTACGTATGGCATCTACCGATCTTCTACCAGGCGGCGCTACGGCACACAGGCGTGCACGCGCTCGAGCACGCGATGTTCCTCGGATTTGGCATCAACATGTGGATGTGCCTATTCGGCCCACTGCCGATGCCGAGCTGGTTCGGCAACCTCGGCAAGCTCGTATACATAATCGCCGTGCGCCTGACCGGCACCGTCCTCGGCAACATCTTCCTGTGGTCAGGCACCGTGTTCTATCCGTTCTACATCCACGGTGATGCCGTCTACCACATCTCTCCATTGGCCGATCAGAACATCGCCGGAGCGGTGATGATGGTCGAGGAGTCGCTGCTCACGCTCGGTCTGTTCTGCTGGCTGTTCCTGAAGACCGCACGTGAGGGTGAGGAGCGCCAGGATCTGCTCGACTTCGCTCAGGCCCAGGGGGTCGAGCTCACCGATGCCCGTGCGGCTCGCGCGGTCGCAGCCGGTCGCGGAGCGGAGCTGCGCCGACGTCTAGAGAGCAGCGCCGGCGCCTCCGAGCGTTAGACGGCGTATCCTCGACGCATGTGCGTCGGCTGTGCGATGGCGGCGGCCTCGGCTGCGACCGGTACTCGAAGCTGGCTTCAGACCCACAACTTCAGCTGGCTGACACCCACTCGTCTGCGCGCGCTGACGATCGCCGTAATGTCGGCTGCCGCGATCGTCTCCACGATCGGCTTCAGCGGCTCGACTCCTCCGGCGAGGCATTCCGTGCCCTCGAGGACCGTCGACGCGGTCTCAGCTCACCGCTAAGCGCCGCCCGCGACAGCGGGCAGGATCGTCAACTCGGCGCCGTCGGCGATTGGTGTCTGCAGACCGTCGAGGAAGCGGATGTCTTCCCCGGCCACGTACACGTTGACGAACCGGCGCAGCGAGCCGTCCTCGTCGCTGAGACGCTCGCGCAGCTCGCCGTGAAGCGCGTACAGTCCGTCGAGCACATCTTGCACGGTCGCCCCGTCGAGCACCGCCTCGGCCTCTCCCCCGGACGCCGAGCGCAACTGTGTGGGAATCTTGACGGTCACCGCCATCAGACCGCAACCGCCTCGGGAACTCCCGTCTCGAACGCCTCGACGGTGGGAGCGATCGTGTGCGTCTGAAATGTGTCACGTACAGCGTCTAGCGTCTTCAGACCCTCGCCGGTGATGACCAGCACGAC
This sequence comes from Solirubrobacteraceae bacterium, assembly GCA_049584155.1. Classification (GTDB taxonomy): domain Bacteria; phylum Actinomycetota; class Thermoleophilia; order Solirubrobacterales; family Solirubrobacteraceae; genus Palsa-744. The sequence goes on along the minus strand of JBAUXH010000247.1, from coordinate 7,065 downwards.
TCGCTCATCGGGGTCGATCTCACCACGCTGAGCGAGCTTCGAGAGCACCGCGGTCGTCACGCCGCCCGCGGTCTCGGTGAACACGCCGGTGGTCTGCGCGAGCAGGGCGATGCCCTGCCTGATCTCCTCGTCGCTGACCGCGTCCACCGAACCGCCGGTCTCGCGCGCCAACTCCAGCGCATACGGTCCGTCGGCCGGGTTGCCGATCGCCAGTGACTTGGCGATCGTGTCCGGCTTGACCGGCCGGCAGACCTCGTGCCCGGCGGCGAACGCGCTCGCGACGGGCGAGCAGCCCTCGGCTTGGGCGCCGTTCATCTTCGGCGTCTCGCCGTCGAGTAGGCCGACCTCGCGCCACTCGGAGAAGCCGCGGCCGATCTTCGTGAACAGCGACCCCGACGCCACGGGCGCGACGATGCGGTCGGGAAGCTGGAAGCCCAGTTGCTCGGCGATCTCGAAAGCCAGCGTCTTCGAGCCCTCGGCGTAGTAGGGGCGCAGGTTGACGTTCACGAAGGCCCAATCGCGCTCGGCGCACAGCTCTGTGCAGAGGCGGTTGACGTCGTCGTAGTTGCCCTCTACGGCGATGAGCTTCGTCCCGTAGACACCGGTCGCGAGCACCTTCTGCTCCTCCAGGTCGGCGGGGATGAAGACGTAGGACTCGAGCCCCAGCGCCGCACCGTGCGCGGCCACGGAGTTGGCGAGGTTGCCCGTCGAGGCACAGGCGATCGTCTGAAAGCCCAGCTCCCGTGCGCGCGCCGTGGCCACGGAGACGACGCGATCCTTGAACGAGTGGGTGGGGTTGGCGGCATCGTTCTTGACCCAGACCTCGCGCAGGCCCAGTCGCTGCGCCAGGCGATCGGCGCGGATCAGCGGCGTGCATCCGGCCGGCAGGCCGGTGCGCACCGAGCCTCCGCCCCCGGTGTTCTCCGGGAATCCTCGGGAGGCGCCGCGGCCATAGGCCGTGGTCGGCAGGAAGTCGGCGTAGCGCCAGATGTTCTGCGGTCCCGCCTGAATCCGACGGCGCAGCTCGTCGCTGTCGCCTCCGGCCAGACGACTGTGGTCGTAAGCGACCTCCAGTGGGCCGAAGCAGCGCTCGCACACGTACAGCGCCTCCAGCGGGTATTCGGACTTGCACTCCTTGCACTGCAGATGTGTCACAGCCATCTCCGGGGCTCCTTTGAAGACCTTCGCCAATTGACCGGTGTGGCGAAGAGCTAGAAGCCCGCCACACATCTTCTGGAATTGGCACCTTCCCGTCCTAAGACGGTGGTTGCCGGGGCTTCACCGGGCCAGTCCCTCCACCCCTCTTGATGTGTCCTGCTATGTAGCGGGGAAGTTTAGCAAGCGTGCGGACGGATGCAAGACCGCCGCGGGATGCCGTTTACGCGAGCCACCACCACAGTGCGCTAACGGGAAGCAACGGCCACGGTAACGCTGGCGCCTACTCGGTGTAAAGGCGTGCGATGAGAGTAGTAGAAACCCAGGTCTCCACCCGAACGGACGAGCAGCAGATCCAGGCGCCCGGCGAGGAAGCAACAGCCTTCGAGCCGGAGATCCCTCCGGTCAAGCGGCGCATGCTGATCATTGTCAACCCATACGCGACTACTGTCTCTGACCGCCTACGCCATCTCGTCGTATATGCATTGCAGGGTCGGTTCGAGGTTGACGCGGTCGACACCGAGGCTCGTGGTCATGCGACCGAGCTATGCCGCGAGGCCGCGCACGAGGGCTATGACGTGGTTGTCGCGTTCGGCGGCGACGGCACGGTCAACGAGGCCGCCAATGGCCTGCTCGGCTCCCCCACGCCGCTGACCTGCCTGCCGGGTGGCTCGGCGAACGTGTTCGCCAAGATGTTGGGCATCCCCGGAGAGCTAGTCGACGCCACCGAGCATCTGCTCGCACTCGCCGATGATTGGCGTCCCCGCCGTGTCGATCTCGGTGTCGTCAGCGCCGACGGCCCGGAGGGCGATCATCAAATTGCCGACCGGCGCTGCTTCACGTTCGCCTCCGGCCTGGGTGTCGATGCGAGTGTGGTCGAGCGTGTGGACGCCAACCCACGGCTAAAGGCTCGCCTCGGCGCCTACTACTTCACGTGGGTGGCGCTGCGCACGTTCGCGCGGCGCTATCTCGTCAAACCTCCACGCATGGAGGTAGCACTCGCAGACGGCGACACGCTTGCCGGCGTCACGACGGTCGTCCAGAACGGCTCGCCGTTCACTTACTTTCAGAATCGGCCGATCGAGATCGCCGATGGCACGACGCTCGATTCGGGTGTGTTCTGTGGTTGTGTGCTGCACCGCGCGACACCCCTGTCGATGCCCTCGATCGGCCTGCGCGCGTTCTCGGGCGGTGCGCGAGTCACCCGTCATCGCCAGGTCACAGGAATGTCCGAACTGACCGAGCTGACGGTGCGCTCTAGCGACGAGCGGCTGTTGCCGTTGCAGGTCGACGGCGACTATCTCGGTGAGGTCTCCCAGGCGCGCTACTCGATCTTGCCGGGCGCGCTGAACGTCGTTGCGTAGGTAGGCCGAGGCTAGGCCGCGGCGCCGCCGCCAGGCGTAACGCGATAGGCGTCGAAGACGGAGTCGATATTGCGGAGGCGCGTGATCGCACCCTTAAGGCCGTGCGTGTCGGCGACCTCCACCACAAAACGGTTCTTAACCATCGGGCCCATCGACAGGCAGCGTGCTTCGAGGATGTTCGCCCCGGACTCCGAGAAGGCGCGCGAGAGGTCCTCGAGTAGTCGATGGCGATCCCAGGCGTCGATTTGGATTTCCACTACGAAGGAGGTACTGCGCTCGCCCGCCCAAGAGACGTTCGTGAAGCGTTCGGGGTCGCGGGCAAGAACCACTGCGTTAGGGCAATCTTCGCGGTGAATCGTGATCCCGCGTCCAAGCGATATGTAGCCGACGATCTCATCGCCCGGCACGGGCCGGCAGCACTTGGCCAGGCGGAGCATCACATCATCGACGCCCTCCACCTCGATCCCGTACTGGCCCGAGGACTTCGTGGGGCGCCGGCGCGCGCGTCCGACCCGCAAGAGCTCGGCGCGGGTGTCCTCACCATCGGCGGCCTCGCCCTGCTTCAAACGCTGCATCACCTTGTTGACGACGATCTTCGGTGAGACCTTGGCGGCGCCGAGGGCGATATAGAAGTCGTCGGCCTTGCGGTAGCCCATCTCGCGGATGACGTCCGCTAGCAGCGCCGATCCGGTGATCTTCTGTGCGGGTAGTCCCTGCTTGCGCAGGTGCTCTTGCAGCACCTCGCGACCAGTGTGCTCGGTGTCCTGACGAGACTCGGCCTTGAACCACGCCTTGATCTTGTTGCGCGCACGCGTGGTCTTTACCATCGCCAGCCAGTCACGCGAGGGTCCACGCTCACGCTTGGCCGTGAGGATTTCTACGATGTCCCCCGAGCGCAGCTCACAGTGCAATGGGACGATCTTGCCGTTCACACGTGCCCCCACGCAGCGGTGGCCGATCTCGGTGTGCACCTCATATGCAAAATCCAGCGGCGTGGCGCCGGCCGCCAGTGACTTGACTTCGCCCTTGGGCGTAAACACGTAGACCTCATCCTCGAACAGGTCCGTGCGCAGCGTGTCCATGAACTCTTGCGGGTCCGAGAGCTCTTTCTGCCAGTCGAGCATCGAGCGCAGCCACTGCAGCTTGGCGTCCTCGGGCGAGCCCGCGCGGGCGTCCTGTCCAGCGTGCTCGGAACCCGGTAGGTGCTTGTACATCCAGTGGGCCGCGACCCCGAACTCTGCCATCTCATGCATCTCGCGCGTACGAATCTGGATCTCCAGTGGCCGGCCCTCCGGTCCGATCACGGTCGTGTGCAGCGACTGATACATATTGAACTTGGGCATCGCGATGAAGTCCTTGAAACGCCCAGGCAATGGCTTCCACAACGAGTGGATCGCGCCGACGGTGCCGTAACAGTCCTTGACCGAGCCGACGATCACGCGCATCGCCGTGAGGTCATAGATCTCGTTGAACTCGCGGCCCTTCTTAGTCATCTTCGAGTAGATCGAGTAGAAGTGCTTAGCGCGACCCGCGATCTGCGCTTCGATGCCCAACTCCGTGAGCTCGCTCGCGAGATACTCGCCGGCTTCGCCGACGTAGCGCTCGCGCTCGTCGCGCTGCTGAGCTACGAGGCCCTTGATCTCCTGATACTTACGCGGGTGCAGCGTCGCGAATGCGAGATCCTCGAGCTCCCACTTGATCGCGTGGATTCCGAGTCGATGCGCTAGCGGTGCGTAGATCTCGAGCGTCTCGCGCGCCTTTTCCATCTGCTTCTGCTTGGGCATCGCGTCGATCGTGCGCATGTTGTGCAGCCGGTCGGCGAGCTTGATCAGGATGACCCGCACGTCGGTGGCCATCGCGACCATCATCTTGCGGTAGTTCTCGGCCTGCGCCTCGTCGCGCGACTGGAACGCGATGCCCGTCAGCTTCGTCACACCGTCGACAATCTGGGCGATCTCCTCGCCGAAGCGCTCGCCTACCTCCTCGATCGAGGCGGAGGTGTCCTCGACGGTGTCGTGCAGCAGCGCCGCGCACAGCGTCTCGGTGTCCAGGCGCATGCCCGCGCAGATGCGCGCGACACCGACCGGGTGCACGATGAAGTCCTCGCCAGACTTGCGCCGCTGCGCGGCGTGGTGCTCGCACGCGAACACGAACGCGTCCTGCACGCGCGCACGATCGATGTCCACGGCCGAGTCGGTCGCGTGCTCGGAGACGATCGCGAACAGATCTCCGAGCAGCCGACGCTCCAGCTCGTTGAGGTCCAGACGCGGCGCAACCGGCTTGGTTGTGGGCTCCTCGACCCTGAGGACCGTTGTGGTATCCGGATCTGCAGCAGAGGCCATAGTCACAGGTTAGGGGACTGTCCTCCCGGATTGAAGGCGTTACGTTAAGCGAACAGCACAAGCTCCTCATGTTGTTCGGGCGCTTGGGCCGGGAGCGGTCTCTGCGGGGTGGCGCGACGGAGCACCAAGCGTGGCTCGCTCACGCCGTTCCACTCGTTGACCTCCAGCGTGAAGGTTGCCCGCGCTGGCTCGCCCTCGGCGACTCCTAGCTGTCCGCCCGTATTGAACGCAACCGCTCGCGCGCGTCCCTCACGGGAGCGCACGGTGAAGCGCGCGTGCTTGCCTTCGCCCATCGGCCGCACGTCGGCGAATGTCGCCTCGGCGATCATCAGCGACACCGAGGGATTGGCCTGGCCGAACGGCGCCAACCCCCCCAGCTCCTCGGCCAGCGCCATTCCCAACTCCGAACCATCCACGATCGCGTCCACGCGCTCGACCGGCGCCATGTCCTCGCTCCCTAGTACCGAGGTGGCGTAGGCGTTCAGCGCGTCGGCGAACCCCGCTACGCACTCTCGCTCGATCTCCAGGCCGGCGGCGGCGCGATGGCCGCCATAGCGACTCAGATGCTCCGAACATGCCGTCAACCCGGCTAGCAGGTCGAACGCCGCGCAGCCGCCGCGCCCCGAACCGCGGCCGCGATCTCCGTCCAGTGCAATCAGTACAACCGGGCGGTGATGTGTCTCGGCCAGGCGCGAGGCGACGATGCCGATCACCCCCACATGCCAGCCCTTTCCCGCCAGGACGAGCGCGCGACGCTCGTCGAGATCTCCGAGCGCCGTGATCTGCGCTTCGGCCTCGTATCTGATCGTGCGCTCGGCGACACGGCGTTCGTGGTTGACCCGATCGAGCTCTTGCGCGATCTGTGCTGCGCGTACGGAGTCCTCGGTGAGGATCAGCTCAAGGCCCGCGTCCGCCCGGTACAGCCGACCGGCGGCATTCAACCGCGGGGCCAGCCCGAATGCGACCGAGCGCTCGTTCACCCGCGCTGGATCCACGCGCGCGACAGTCATCAGCGCACGCAGCCCCGGCTTGACCGTGCCGGCGAGTGCGCGCAGCCCGCGGCGTACCAGCGTGCGATTCTCGCCGAGCAGCGGCACCACGTCCGCGATCGTCGCGAGCGCCACCAGATCGAGGTCCTCCACGGGGGCACGTCCCTCAAGGCCATGAGCGAGCTTGTAGGCAACAGCCGTAGCGCACAGCTCTCGGAACGGATAGCCGCACACTGTCGGATGCACGATCGGAGCGTCAGGCAACAGACCGTCAGCGCGCACGCTGTGGTGGTCGGTGACGACGACGTCCATTCCCAACTCCCTCGCGGCCGCCACCTCCTCGACGGCGGTGATCGCGCAATCGGCGGTCACCAGGAGTCGTGTCCCTCGCTCTGCCAGTCGCCTGACGGTATCCAGGCTAAGCCCGTACCCGTCGGATGCACGATCGGGTAGATACCAGTCGACGTCCGCGCCCAGCCGCCGTAGAGAGCGTACGAGTACGGCCGTCGAGCACACACCGTCTACGTCGTAGTCCCCATGGATTGTGATCCTCGTCCCGGCCCGAACATGCTCGCTCAGCATCGCGATCGCCGTATCGATGCCGGTGAACGCTGTATATGGGTGCTCCTCGTCGGCCGCGATGAACGCCCGGGCGTGTGCCGGCTCGGCCATCCCGCGACGGACCAACACCTGAGCTACAGGGGCGCTCACGCCCAGCTCTGCTCGCAACCGCTCGACCGCGCTCGGCTCGCACTCCGGAATCTCGAATCGGGGCTCCCCCACCCCGCAAACCTACGGGCAGGACTAGACGGAACCGCGTTCGCGCCGAATGCCCTCGAAGTAGACGGCCGCGATGCCGATGAGCGCGCCGGGAACGGCGTACAGCACCACCGCGATGTCGGTCGCGTGCTGACCGGGCACCTTCAGGGCGCCGACCTTGGCGCCGTAAATGATCAACCCGAAGATGATCGCGCCGAACAGCGAGCCGAGGAACGCGCCCACGATACCGCCCCAGAAACGATCGGGCATGAAGATCGTGAAATGCCAAATCGCCAACCCCATCATCACCCAACCGAGCATGCCCATCAGCGCGACCTCCCGTGCCGTTTGTTGCGTGGACGCCGGCTACTACGCTTCTCGCGCGGCTTGGGGGTCTCCTTGAGTACCAAGTCCTCGGGCGTGAGATCTGCTGCCGGGTCGCGCTCAGGCGTGCGC
>JBAUXH010000246.1:0-2215 GCA_049584155.1 Solirubrobacteraceae bacterium | reverse complement strand
CGCCGGTGCCGTCCGCCGTTCGGCGATCGCGCGCAGCGTCAACTGGTAGGCGGCCGTTGTCAGGCCGGCGATCGCGCGGCCGCGGGCGGCCGCGAGCGCTTGCTCGTTATCTTCGCGGGCGGCTGTCGCAGCCTGTCCCAGGGCGCTGCCCGTGGCCGCGACTGCTCCGAGCGCGCGGGCGAAGCTCCGCTGCGCCTGTGTCACCTCGCTCATGGCCGCTTCCTGGCGACCGAGTGTCAACTGCCAGCGTGCGCGGAACAGCGCCTCGCGTACCGATTCGGCGGCTATCGCCGTCCTCCCGGGGACGCCGTCCCCACGCGTCACGGCGGTGGCGAGATCGGTCGCGCTCCAGGCGGCCTCCTGGGCTAGCAGGGCACGTTGGGCGGTGCTCACGGGCCGCAACGCGAGCAGCCATTGCAGGTAACGCATACCTGCCTGCACTGACCGCAGTTCGGCCGTTGGCGGTGCGTGGAGCAGGCTCGCGAGGGTCCTGCGTGCGTAGGTAAGCGCGGGCACCGGGCCGGTCGGTACCTGTGCCCAGGCCTGCATACTTTCTGCCACCGTCGTCAGACGGCGACCGGCGGCGTTTTCGGGCGTGGACGCCGTGATCACCACGTGGGCGGGCTGAGTGGAGGACTGACTTTGACTCCGGGTCGCCGTCGCTCCGCAACCCGTGCACGTCCATACCAACGCCAACGCCAGGAGGGCCGCCATCGCTGCGAGCGGACGTCCTACCGAACTTTTCACGCGACGGCCTCGTCACCCAGCCGATCGACCCGCGGTCCGTTGGGCGCACGACGCAGCAGCATCCGCAGCTGCTCGCCTGCGGTCAACTTCAGGCCGAGGATATAGCCGGCGCTGCCGATCAACCCACACGCTACGGAGCGGCCCACGCCCGCCGGCAGCAAGAGCGCCAGCGCAGCCGCGCCCCCGAAGCTTCCCGCGGCCAGCAGGATGAAGCGGGCGCCGTCGCGCACGAGCTTGTCGAGCACATTGCGCAGGTCGGCGCCGCCCTCGGCGGCGAGCATGAACGCGACGAACGCGAGCGGCGCCAGGAACATGGCACCCACGACCCCGTTCAATCCGAACAGCGTGCCGGCGAGCGCGGTCATCGCCAGCTGAACGGCTACGAGGAACGGGGCGCAGGCGTTGACCAGTCGTGCCCGTCCCCGTGCGAACATGACCGGCAGCAGCAGGTTGACGAGTTGGGCCGCCACCAGCCAGGGCGTCATCAGCAGCACGAAGCGCTGGAGCTCGGCGACCTCGGAAGAGGACAGGCTCGCCGGTAGCAGGGCGCCGACGAGCGGTGCGCCGCACACCACCACGCCGGCGAGCGCCGGTGCGCTCAATAGCATCGCATAGCGAAAGCCCGGCGGCACGGTGCCGGCGAGGATCGCATGCCACTCCGAGCGGGCACCGCGCGTCATGTCGGCGACGCGCGCCATGCCCAGCACGAAGCCGGTTCCGGCGACGAGATAGCTGGCGAACAGGTATGCGTAGGAGACGATCGTGGCGTCGCCCGCGTGATAGTGACCGGCGAATGCCACCGTGATCAGATAGAGGCCGTTAAAGGCCAGATAGATGCCGGTGCGGCCGAGAATCGAGAGGGTGCAGGCAAACAGCCGCCGGGGACGCATCGCGTCGGCGTTCTCGGCGTGGGTGGTTGCAACGCCGTGGCGCCGGCTGACGCTCGCTACGAGCATGATCGCGAACGTCACGACCGCCATCGCGAGCATCGACCAGCCGAGCGTCAGCACGCCGGCAGCGTGCTGCAGTGCCAGATACGCGGACAGTCCCGCGACGGCGCCGGCGCCGTAGGCAGCGGCTACGGCGCTGAACCTGTCGCGCACAGCCAGCAGCGTGGCCATGCCGGCAGCCCACAGCTGCAGGATCATCGCCCCGCCAAGGATCGGCAGCGCGGTTTCGGTGACATGACGGGCGGTTGCGCCGAGACCCGGGGCGAGCAGTTGGGCGAGCGAGCCGGCCAGCGGCACGGTAGCGACGAGCACGGGCAGTGCGATCAGGCCAAGCGCGCAGGCAAACTGAGCCGAGGTGATCTGGGGTCGCCGGCCGACCAGCAGCGGCGCGGAGGTCACGCGGATGCTCTGGCTGAAGATCCCGAAGATGGCGTACAGCACGAGCGCGGCGAAGAAACCATCGGTGCGGTTGTCGACCCCGAAGGAGCGCAGGTAGAGCAACGCTTGCGCTCCAGATC
>JBAUXH010000245.1:0-4631 GCA_049584155.1 Solirubrobacteraceae bacterium | reverse complement strand
GGCGACGCTCGCGGCGGCCGGACACAGGCGCGGGGGCGCCAGGCGCGCGCTGCTGGAGCTGCTGGCCGAAACGGGGATTCGCGCCGAAGGCGCGTGTCCCCCGGCTTCGGCGGGTCAGGAGTGCGCGCTGACCGCGCACGAGATCGAGGATGCGCTGCGCGCACGGGGCAAGAGCAGACGCGTGGTGAGCCGGGCGAGCGTGTACAGGATCCTCGACGAGCTCGAGCAGCTGCGATTGGTGCAACGCGTGGAGACCGGCCAGGCGATGGTCCGCTACGAGCGCGTGTGCGAGCACGACGAGCACCACCACCACCTCGTGTGCGACGAGTGCGGTGTGGTGATGCCGTTCTCCGATCCGGGCTTGGAGCGCGCGATAAGGACGCTCAGCGAGCGGGTTCCGCTGGCGGTGTCAGAGCACGAGATCGTGTTGCATGGCGCGTGCCGCGATTGTGCGGCATAGAAAAGTGAGGCTGTGCTACACTGTTCCCGTCCTACACGTAAAGGATGGACATGGGTAATTTGACGCTGTCGATTGACGACAGCCTGCTGAAGCAGGCGCGAATCCGCGCTCTTGAACAGGACACGTCTGTCAATGCCTTGGTTCGTGATTATCTGGAGGATTTCGTCGCGCTGGACATGCGAACCAGTACGCCATCGCGCATGAAGGAGTTTCTGGATTGGGCCAAGTCGGTTCACGCAGGCAGCGGACCGGAGGGGCGCACCTGGACCCGTGACGAACTGTATGAGCGGTAAGACGTTCGTCGATACGAATGTCTTCGTCTACGCCGTCGACGAGGCCGAGCCGGCAAAGCGGGATATCGCTCAACGCGTACTGGCGTCCGGCCAGTATGGCGAGTTCGTGTTGAGCAGTCAGATTCTCAGCGAGTTCTACGTCACCATCACGCGCAAGCTCACCGAGTGCGTATCAGAGGCAGAGGCGGCGCAGGCGCTCGAGCGGCTGCGCAAATATCCGACCGTCTCTATCGACGTGACGCTTGTGAAGAGGGCGATCCAGATCAGCCGTTCAGCGAAACTCTCCTATTGGGACGGCCTGGTGGTGGCAGCCGCCGATCGCGCGGGCTGCGGGCGGCTGCTCACCGAGGATTTGAACGACGGTCAGGAGATCAACTCGGTCCGCGTCGAGAATCCCTTCCGCGACGCGACCTGAGAGCGCCAAGCCCAACGATCAGGCCGAGCGCGCCGAGGATCAGCGCAACGATACCGAGGGTCTTGCTAGCCCCGGTAGTAGTGGAGGCGGCGGTCTGACTGGGCGCCTGGGCGGTCTGTCCCGTCCCCGCGGCCTGCCCAGCGGCCGGCCCGGCCTCCTCGCCGGCGACGTCCTCGATCGGGCCACCCTTGGCGGTGATGTTGATTCGCGGCGCGGGATGTTCGGCGCGCAGCGAGGGGTCGATCCAGTGCACGACCTGCCCGTTGCTGTAGGTCTGGACGGTCCTGAATTCGAGTGCCTTGCCGGTCGCGTCGGCGGGGATCGCGAGGGAGAGCGGGAACTGGATGAACTGGCCGTTGCCTACCTTGCCCAGCGGCCCGGTCCAGGTCCAGACGATCTGTGAGACCTGCGTGTCGATCGTTTCGCCGTCTTCGGTGATGGGGGCCGCGAGCTTGGTTTCGATTACCCGCGTGCTCCAGCCGGGCACGTTTTCGTAGTCCACGCCGGTGAACCCGGGCGGGAAGAGCGTGTCGACCTTGGTGACGTGGGCGCCTTCCTGCTCGCCGGGGACGCGCACGTCGAGCGTCGCGAAGGCCCCGGCGGGGATCGTGTTGGGGTGCAGGCTGATGTGCGCTTGGGCGCTCGCGGGCACTGCCAGTGCTGCGGCGGCGAGGAGTGGTGCGAGCTTGCCGACTTTCATTGTGGGGAGTACCTCCTGCGGGGTTGTGTTTGCGATTACTGAATGGGGACCCGCACGGTGCGGGTGTGCTCTTCGAATTCGGAGACTCGGTCGGTGAACTGGATCTCCCATGTACCGCCGGGGCTGAGTGCGGCCGAGCTGAGGATGTAGTGGCCGGGGCCGGCGACGGTCACCCGCAAGGGCAGCGGGCCGATGTGCTTGGCGGGCAGCTCGGCGGTGGCGGTGAGTTCCTTGGTGGCGGTGAACTGGGCGCCGGTGGCGGCGTCGATGAGGTAGAGGTGGATCGTGTTCAGTCCGACCCGGGCCGGTTCGACGGTCATCTCGAGCTCGGCAGGCCCGAGCGTGGTGTTTGTGGAGAACGGGCCTGAGGCCGCATCGATCGGCGGCGCATAGCTGACGAGCGCGGCAGTGACTCCTAGCACGCACAGCATCAGCGCGAGCTCGCCGCGCAGCGTGCGTCGCGCCATGGTGCCGGTCGGGCCGGGGGGACGTTCGGAGGCGACGATCCGTCTGAAGGCCGGGATCACTCGCTCGCGGTTGACCCAGCCGAGGCCGATCAACGCCAGCAGCAGGGCGGTCTTGGCGAGGATCAGAATGCCGTAGGTGGTGTGCAAGAGCCCGTCGAGGGAGCGCACGTCGATGTAGGCCTGCACGACCCCGGTCGCGGCGATCGCGATTACGGCGGCGAGCGCGAGCGGGGAAAAGCGCGTCAGTGTCGCGAGCAGCAGCCGGCTGCGCTCGGGACGGTCCAGCTCGCGCGTGGCGGTCGGCAGCGCGAGCAGTAGGCACGCGATCCCTCCGACCCAGATGCTCGCGGCGAGTACGTGCAGGACGTCGGCGGGGAAGAAGATGGCGGTTGGGCTTTGGATGCTCGCGTGGCCACCGAGCGCGGGCACGATCGCCAAGTAGGCGGCGCCGATTGCGATCGCGCCAAGCAGCGGGCGTGGCGGCAGCGGTGTGAGCGCAGGGACGTTCGCCTGCGTCGTGGCTGCAGCCTCAGATGCGTCCGTGGTCGCGTTTGGATCCGCGCGGGATCTCGTCCGTGCGCGACGGGTGAGCCTCGCGGCGACCGCCAGCAGGACGCCCAGCAACACCCAATCGATTGCGCGCAGACCCCATGCGGTGCCGAACCGGCTTTCCAGTGTGTTTTGCACGATCGTATTGCTCAGCGACGCCCACAACGACACTCCGGCGGCGCTCGCGCCCTGCAGCAGTAGGCCGAGCACGCTCACAACCACGCCCAAGACGACCGCTACGCTCAACAGCAGGCGCATGCGCTCGGCAAACATCCGCGCGGCGGCCCGCCACTGGGGCTCGGCGCCGGCGAGGGTGGCCAACCCAGGCCGCCAGACGATCAGCAGGAACGCGAGACCACCGAGCAGCAGCGCGATCGTCAGGTAGTCGAGGCCACGCACGAGACCGAAGGCGAGCGCGGTGACCTCGCCGCTGCGGTTACGACCGATCAACCCCGCGACCGTGAACTTCGGGGCGGCGCCGGCATGTCCGATGTTGAACACCAGCCCGCCGTAGACGATGTGCGTGTCGGCTGAGATCACACGGTAGGTGGCGGTGTAGGTGCCGTCCGGCAGGTGAGGCTTTAGTCCAACGCCCATCCAGTGCTCGTTGCTGTCTGGGTGCGAGACGTTCAGGTCGTCGACCTCGTTGCCCTGTGCGTCGTAGACGCGTACGGCGCCGAGCGTGCCCCCGACGGCTTGGTTGAACTCGAAGATCACCTCCGCCGGCTGCGTGGCGACGGTCGAGCCGGTCGCCGGCGAAGTCTCGAGCAGTTGCGCGTGCGCGAACGCCGCCGGGGCGCTCCAAAGCAGGCCCACGAGCACGCTTGTGAGGGCGAGCGCGAGTGCTGGTGCGATCCTCCTGGCCGGAGATCGGGACAGTGAATGCGATCTATGAGCTCGTGCGTGTGCGCGTATGCATGTGACGGGAAGACGGGCGGACAAGGATGGCTCCTCGCGGGGATGTGAGTTCGGTCAACATCGAGAGTCGCCACGTCCGGGCTCACCGGATCGCGGTCGGATCTCGCCTGCGGGCGAGCAGTCACAACCGCCCGTCGTCGGGCGCTTGGGCTCTAGTTGCTCGCCGGAGCGAGAGCCGGCGGTGGCCTGACCGCGAGCGAGCGAGCGATCAGCAGCCCACCATGAGCGGCGGCCAGGACGGCGCTGCGATATCCGACCGTCGAAAAGCCGCGCTGTGCTCGCCGCGGGCGAGGCTTGGCGCCACGCAGAGCGATCAATGTGCGTTCGCCGGGGTAACGGCGCACCAGCAGCGTCAGCGCGAGCGCTAGAGCCGGCAGCAGACACAGGAGCGCGTGCAGCACGAGGCGACGAACCTTACTCCAACGCCCTTGCCTTCACGCCGTGGCTTGTGGGCCGACTCCAGAGGTAGGCGAGCACGCAGATCAGCGCGAAGACGGCGACGACGAGCAGAACCGGGCCGGAGTCCTCCACTAGCGCGCCGACGAAGCCGGCGGCGAGGCCCCCACACAGCGCAGCCTGCCAGGCAGGATCGCCGGCGACGGGAGCCAGTAGGCGCTCGCGCCGGCGCAGACCCAACGCGGCGCAGACCAGTGCGAGGAAGGTCGCGACGGGCATCGCGTGGTTGTGCAGCTCGCCGAAGGCGGCGGTGTAGCGGCGGACGATCACGTCGCGCAGATCGCCGGCCGAGCGGGCGTGCAGGATGCTGCCGGTGTAGTGGCCGCCGCCGTGGGCGGTGGCGAGGTCGAGCGCGGCGAGCGCTACGAGGGCG
>JBAUXH010000244.1:0-12754 GCA_049584155.1 Solirubrobacteraceae bacterium | reverse complement strand
CCGGACGTGGGCGCCCGCTTGGAGCGGGCGCCCACCGGGCGGAGGTGTGGAATGAATTGTCGTTACTTGCGCGACCGTCTCAGGCGGTCGAGTCGACCGCGCAGCCGCCGGAGCGCGGTGGCCTCTGCGGCATGCGGTCCGGCAGCCAATGCGCTACAAACAACCTTGCGCGCGCGAGCGCGGAATGCGACCGGCCAAAACCCCGACGGAGGAGCCCATCGCCATGCCCACCTACATCATGCTCTCGACGCTCACCCCGGAGGGTGTGCAGACGGTCAAGAATAACCCTGAGCGAATCCGCGAGGTCAACAAGGAGGTGGAGCAGCTGGGCGCTACCGTCAAGGCGCAGTGGGCGACGCTCGGTCATGTCGACTTCATCTCGGTCGTAGAGGCACCCGACGAGGCGACGATGGCGCGCGTCTCGCTGGAGCTGGGCTCGCGCGGCACCGGTCGCTACGAGACGCTCGCGGCGATCCCCGTAGACGACTTCATCGCGTCCCTCTGAGCGCACACCCGGTGACACGCGTGAGGCAGATCGCTTGAAGGTCCTGGTTGTAGGCGGTGGCGGGCGCGAGCACGCGATCGTGCGCGCGCTCGCGCGCTCGCCGAAGGTGACCGAGCTGCTGTGCGCGCCCGGCAACGTCGGCATCGCGGCAGACGCGCGCCTGCTCGATATTGCGGTCGATGATGTTGACGGGATCGTGGCCGCCGTCGAGCGCGAGGGCGTCCATTTCACCGTCGTCGGCCCCGAGGTCCCGCTCGTGGCGGGCCTAGTGGATGCGCTGGACGCGCGCGGGCACCTTGCCTTTGGACCCTCCGCGGCGGCCGCCCAGCTGGAGGGCTCTAAGGCCTTCGCCAAGCACGCGATGGAACAGGCCGGAGTGCCGACCGCGCGCTGGCGGCATGTTCGCACGCTGCAGGAGGGCTTCGACGCTGTTGGGGAGCTGGCCGCGCCGGGCGTCGTGATCAAGGCCGACGGGCTCGCCGCCGGCAAGGGCGTGACCGTGGCCGACGACGCCGAGCAGGCGCACGCCGCGCTGCGCGAGATTTTCCTAGAGGGACGCTTTGGTGAGGGCGGGGCGAGCGCAGTGGTGGAGGAGCGGCTGATCGGCAGGGAGTTGTCGCTGCTGGCGGTGTGCGACGGGAGGACTGCGATCCCGCTGACGCCCGCGCGCGACTACAAGCGCATCGGCGACGGTGACACCGGACCCAACACCGGAGGAATGGGTTCCTACTCGCCCGTGCTCGATCTTCCCGATGAACTCGGTTTCAGCCTCGCTCTGTTCGTGCACCAGCCGATCGTCGACTGGATGCGCGAGCGCGGCACCCCGTTTCACGGCGTGCTCTACGCAGGTCTGATGCTGACCGAGCAGGGCCCGAAGGTGCTCGAGTTCAACGTTCGCTTCGGCGATCCCGAGACACAGGCAGTGCTCCCTCGTATGGGGTCGGACTTCTTGGAGTTGCTGTTTCGCTCCGTCAGGCCCGGCGGCCTGATCGGTGAGGATCCTGAGGAAGACTTCCCCCACTGGCTGGGAGAATGGGCGGTCACGGTCGTGCTGGCGGGCGCCGGCTATCCCGCCTCGTCCTCCAGCGGCGTTCCGATCTCAGGACTCGACCGCGTCCCCAAGGACGTCGAGGTCACCCATGCGGGCACCGCCGCGGGGCCGGATGGGACGATCGTCACCGCCGGCGGGCGCGTATTGAATGTCACTGGGTTCGGTCGCGACGCCGAGTCCGCGCGCGAGTCGGCGTATGCTGGCGCTCGGATGATCTCCTTCGAGGGCATGCAGTTGCGTGATGACATCGCCTCCGGCGCCGGCGAGCGCTCACCGGAGACCGAGGGCTGGCGCTCGCTTGACAGCTGGTTTGAGGAGTGGTCCGGGGAGGGTCGCGAGTTGGAGGGACTGATCGATGGGTGACGTATCCCCGATCGCTACGCCCCTGGCCGAGGCGGAGGTACGAGCGCAGCTGGAGGAGATGGACGTCGACGCTCCTCGCGTGGGCATCGTGATGGGCTCCAAGAGCGACATGGAGACGATGGAGAAGGCCGCTAACGAGCTCGAAGAGCGCGGCATCCTGCACGAGTTGCGCGTGATGTCCGCCCATCGCGAACCGGACATCGTCGCCGACTACGCCAAGAATGCCCACATGCGCGGTCTGCGCGTGATCATCGCCGGCGCCGGCATCTCCGCCGCCCTCCCCGGCGCGGTCGCCGCGCACACAGACCTGCCCGTGATCGGCGTGCCGCTCTCAGGGCGCCTCACCGCCGCGGGCGGTCTTGACGCGATCCTCTCGATCGTGCAGATGCCCCCGGGTGTACCCGTGGCCTGCGTCGGCCTGGACAACCCGCGCAACGCGGCGATCCTCGCGGCGCAGATCCTCGGGGCATGATCTCGCGCTACACCCGCCCCGAGCTCGGCGCGCTGTGGACTGACGGGGCGCGCATGGAGACCTGGCGCCAGGTCGAGGTCGCCGCCTGCGAGGAGCTGCCCGGACTGCTCGAGGGCGGCGGTCCCACCGCGAGCGAGCTGGAAGCGATTCGTGGCGCCACGTTCACGGTGGAGGCGGTGAACGAGCGCGAGCAGGTGACCGATCACGACATGGCCGCGTTCGTGGACGTGCTCGCCGCCTCGGCCGGCGAGTCCGGGCGCTGGATCCACTTCGGGCTGACCTCCTCGGACGTGCTCGACACAGCGCTTGCGCTGCAGCTGCGCGCCGTCGGCGAGGTACTCGTGCCGGGCACCTATGCGCTTGTCGCGGCGCTCGCCACACGCGCGAGAGAGCACGTGGGGACGCTGAGCGTCGGGCGTACCCATGGCGTGCATGCCGAGCCCACGACCTTCGGCGTGAAGCTCGCCGGGTTCGCGTTCGAGGCTCACCGCAACGCGCAGCGCCTGGAGCGCGCGTTCACGCAGGTGACGGTCGGTGCGATCTCGGGCGCCGTCGGTACCTATGCCGCCACCAGCCCCGAGTTCGAGGCGCGCGTGCTCGCGCGGCTGGGGCTCGCGCGCGAGGATGTCTCCACCCAGGTCGTCGCCCGCGACCGCCACGCCGAGCTCTTGCAGGCGATCGCCCTCGCCGGCGCCGGCTTGGAGCGCTTCGCGACCGAGATACGTCACCTCCAGCGCACGGAGGTGCGCGAGGCCCAGGAGCCCTTTCGCGCCGGACAGAAGGGCAGCTCGGCGATGCCGCACAAGCGCAACCCGATCAAGACCGAGCAGATCTCCGGGCTCGCGCGGGTGCTGCGCGGCAACGCCCAGGCCGCCCTCGAGGACGTCGCGCTGTGGCACGAGCGCGACATCTCCCACTCCTCCGTCGAGCGCGTAATCCTGCCCGACTCCACGATCCTGCTCGACTACCTCCAGCAGCGCACGATCGCGCTCGTGCGCGACATGACCGTCGACTCGGAGCGCATGCGCTCAAACCTCGAGCTGACGCACGGCGCGCTCTTCTCCCAGCGCGTGCTGCTCGCGCTCGTCTCGGCTGGCTCCACGCGTGACGACGCCTACCGCGTCGTGCAGGAGCTCGCCCAGCGCGCCTGGGACGACGGCATTCCCCTGCGCGAGCTGCTCGCCGGCGACGAGCGTGCCGCCGGGCTGGACCTCGAGGCGATCTTCGACTACGGACACTACGTGCGCTACGCCCAGGAGATCGTCGCGCGCCTGGACGAGATCGCATGAGCCCGCGCGCGCTCTGAGCGAGCGTCTTTCGTTCCCGGGCGCCTCGCGACCCGTTGCGGCCGCGCGCGTCGATAAAGTCGGGCCACGATGACCGCGCTCGCCGACCTGCCCCTGATCGCCAGCGGAAAGGTCCGCGAGATGTACGACCTCGGCGGGCCAGACGGCGAGCGCCTGCTGATGCTCGCCAGCGATCGCATCTCCACCTACGACGCCGTCCACCCGACCCCGATCCCCGACAAGGGCAGCGTGCTGACGGGCCTGTCGGTCTTCTGGTTCGGCGCCACCGCGCACATCCTCGCCAACCATCTGATCTCCGCCACCGACGGCGTCCCCGAGGAGGCGCGCGGGCGCGCGCTGGTCGTGCGCAAGCTCGAGATGCTGCCCGTCGAGTGCGTCGTGCGCGGCTACATCACCGGCTCCGGGTGGAAGGACTACCAGGCCACCGGCGCCGTCTCCGGGATCGAGCTGCCGCCCGGCCTGCGCGAGTCCGAGCAGCTGCCGCAGCCGATCTTCACGCCCAGCACCAAGGCCGACGTCGGCCACGACGAGGCGATCGACTTCGAGCGCGCCGCCGAGCTCGTCGGCGACCGCGCGCTGATGGAGCGCGTGCGCGACGTATCGATCGAGCTGTATTCATTCGCCGCTGCCCACGCCCGCGAGCGGGGGGTGATCCTCGCCGACACCAAGTTCGAGTTCGGTCTGGATTCCGCCGGTGAGCTCGTCGTCGGCGACGAGGTCCTGACACCCGATTCCTCGCGCTACTGGCCGGCGGATGGCTTCGAGGTCGGTCGGGGACAGCCGAGCTTCGACAAGCAGTACGTGCGCGACTGGGCCTCGCGGAGCGGCTGGGACAAGCAGCCACCGGCGCCGCCGATCCCCGCGGAGGTTGTCGCGGGCACGCGCGCGCGTTACGTCGAGGTCTACGAGCTGATCGTCGGCGAGCCGTTTCAGGCGTGGCTCGATCGCGCCGGGGCGAGCGCATGATGCGTCGCGTCGTGTCGGTGCGCCCGATCGTGACTCACGCGCGATGAGAGCGCGCGTGCTGATCCGCCCCAAGGCAGGCATCCTCGACCCGCAGGGCGCGGCCGTCGAGCGGGCATTGCCAGCGCTCGGGTTCGGAGGTGTGGCGAACGTCCACGTCGGGCGACTCGTCGAGCTCGACGTGGAGGACTCCTCGCAGCTCGATTCGATGTGCGAGCGCCTGCTCGCCAACCCGCTCGTCGAGGACTACGAAGTCCAGCTGCTTTCGTGAAGTTCGGCGTCCTCCAGTTTCCGGGAAGTTGCGACGAGGTCGATGCGCTGCAGGCCGCCCGCCGCGTCGGCGACGCCGAGCTGATTTGGCACGCCGAGCGCGACCTGCGCGGCGCTGAGGCGATCGTCGTGCCCGGCGGGTTCTCCTACGGCGACTATCTGCGCGCAGGCGCGATCGCGCGTTTCTCGCCCGCGATGGAGTCCGTGATCGAGTTTGCTCGCGAGGGTGGGCTCGTACTGGGAATCTGCAACGGTTTTCAAGTCCTCTGCGAGGCGCGTCTGCTGCCAGGCGCACTCCTGCCGAATACAAACCTGCGCTTCACCTTCCGCCAGGTCGACCTCGATGTCGTGGCGCCAGATACGCCCTTCACGCGCGCGAGCGCGGGCCTTGGACGCCTGAGCATTCCCGCCAAGCACGCCTGGGGGCGTTACTACGCCGACGAGCACACGCTCGAGGAGCTGGAGGGCCGCGGTCAGATCGTGCTGCGCTACGCGCCCGGACACAACTTCAACGGCTCCCTGCGCGACATCGCCGGCGTTCGCAACGAGGCCGGCAACGTCTTCGGCCTGATGCCCCATCCCGAGCACGCCGTCGATGCTCTCGTCGGCGGCTCGACCGACGGGCTGACGATCTTCGAGTCGATGCGCCTGGCCGTCGAGGAGGGCGTCCGTGTCTGAAGGAGCCGCCGATCCGATCGGGGACACCGCGGTCATCGCAGCCGGAGACGTGCATGTCTGAAAACGCGACGCTGCCGACCGTCGAGGACGCGCTCGCACTCGGTCTCACCCGCGCCGAGTACGAGCTCATCTGCGAGCACCAGGGCGGCCCGGGCGGGCGGGCACCAAATCAAGTCGAGCTGGCGATGTACTCGCTGCTGTGGAGCGAGCACTGCGCCTACAAGCACTCCAAGAAGCTCCTGCGCACGCTGCCCACCGAAGGCGAGCACGTGGTTATGGGTCCCGGTGAGAACGCCGGCGCGGTCGACGTCGGCGGCGGCCTCGTGTGCGCCTTCAAGGTCGAGTCCCACAACCACCCCTCCGCGGTCGAGCCCTTCCAGGGCGCCGCCACCGGCGTCGGCGGCATCCTGCGCGACATCTTTGCGATCGGCGCGCGCCCGATCGCCGTGCTCGACTCGCTGCGCTTCGGCGAGGTGGGACTAGAGGGGGATCAACGCTCGCGCTACCTGCTCGACGGGGCCGTCTCGGGAATCGCCCACTACGGCAACTCGATCGGCGTCCCGACCGTCGGCGGGGAGGTCTACTTCGAGGCGCCGTATGAGCAGAACTGCCTGATCAACGCGATGGCGCTGGGCCTCGCCCCGCGCGAGCGCCTCGTGCGCAGCGCCGCCGCCGGAGTGGGCAACGTCGTGATCCTGTTCGGCGCCTCCACTGGCCGCGACGGGATCGGCGGCGCCTCCGTGCTCGCCTCGGCCGAGCTCGGCGATGATGACGCCGACAAGCGTCCGACCGTCCAGGTCGGTGACCCCTTCGAGGAGTCGAAGCTGCTGGAGTGCTCGCTGGAGCTGCTCGAGCGCGGCCTGCTCGTCTCCCTGCAGGACCTCGGCGCGGCCGGCCTGACTTCCTCGGCCTCGGAGATGGCCTCCGCCGGCGAGGTTGGCATCGACCTCGACGTCTCGCTCGTGCCCCTGCGCGAGAGCGACATGGCGCCGTTCGAGATCATGGTCTCCGAGTCCCAGGAGCGCATGCTCTGCGTGGTCGAGCCCACCCGTGTGCCCGACGTGCTCGCGCTGTGCGAGCACTTCGAGATCCACGGCACGGCCATCGGCACCGTCACCGACACCCGGCGCATGCGCGTGTTCGACGGCCCCGAGCTCGTCGGCGACATGCCCGTCAGCGCGCTCGTCGACGACTGCCCGCTGTATGACCTCGCGCCGGCCCGTCCCGCCACGCCGATCTACGCCCCGCCGTCGGCCACGCTCGCGGCCGACGCCTCTGTGCAGGATGTCCTGCTCGCGCTCCTCTCCTCTACCAACATCGCCTCGCGCCGTCCCCTGTTCGAGCACTACGACGCGATCGTCCAGTCGCGCACCGTCCGTCGCCCCGAGCAGGCCGACGCCGCCGTCCTAGCGATCCACCCTCCGGGAGAGGAGGTGCACGTCGTCGGAGATGGTGTGGGCGCGGACGATGGGCCGGCGATTCCCGCCCTCGCTGTCTCGATCGACTGCAACGGGCGCCGCGTCGCCGCCGACCCCTATCGCGGGACGATCGAGGCGGTGCTGGAGTGCGCCTCCAACCTCGCCTGCGTCGGCGCCGAGCCACTGGGCACCACCAACAACCTTAACTTCGGCAACCCCGAGAGGCCGCACGTCGCGTGGCAGCTGACCGAAGCGGTGCGCGGCCTCGGCGACGCCTGCCGCGCACTGCACGCGCCGATCGTCGGCGGCAACGTCTCTCTCTATAACGAGACAGCCTCCGGCCCGATCTATCCGACGCCCGTCATCGGCATGGTCGGACGTCTCCCGGACGCCCGGCGCGCAGGGCGCTTGGGGTTTGTGCGAGCGGGAGACACCATCGCGCTCGTCGGTCCCTTCGTTCCCTCGCTCGATGCGAGCGAGCTGTCCAAGCTACGCGGTCACCCACTCCCCGACGAGCTGCCGGAGATCGACGTCGCGGCCGTGCGCGCCGCCCAGTTCGCCGTGCGTGGCGCCATGCGCGTCGGTGGGCTCTCCAGTGCCCATGACATCGCCGAGGGCGGTCTCGCCATCGCCCTCGCCGAGTGCTGCCTCGCGGGTGGTCTTGGCGCCGATGTGCGGCTCCAGCCAGACAAGGACGACGACGATCCCTTTCGGACCCTTTTCGGGGAGGGCCCCGGTGGCTTCCTCGTCAGCGGCATCTCCACCGGCGTGCGCGCGCTCGGGCGTCGCACCTATGTACGCGTGATCGGCACGGTCTGCCCCGATGCGCTGAGTATCCGACTCGGTGAGATCTCGCTTTCCGCGACGCTCGTCCAGCTGATCGAGGCGCACGATGCCCTCGCGGAGCTGTTCCCCTGCTAGCTTGTGAACAGTGATGCGTGACGGACCGCGCGATGAGTGCGGAGTGTTCGGACTGTATGCGCCCGGCCACGAGGTGTCGCGGTTGTCGTACTTTGCCCTGTTCGCGCTTCAGCACCGTGGCCAGGAGTCCGCCGGTATCGCCGCGGCCGACCGTGGCGGGCACATCATGACGCGCCGCGAGCTCGGCCTCGTCAGCCAGGTCTTCGGCGAGAACGACCTGCGCACGCTCGCCGGCGAGCTCGCGATCGGCCACGTCCGCTATTCCACCACCGGCTCCAACGCCTGGGAGAACTCCCAGCCCGTGCAGCGCTCCGAGGGCACACACGGCTCCATCCGCGAGCTGGCCCTCGGCCATAACGGCAACCTCATCAACGCCGTCGAGCTCCACGAGGAGCTGCTCGCACGGGGCGTCACGTTCAGCTCTACCTCCGACTCAGAGATCGTCGCCGCACTCATCGCCACGCACCCCGCCGAGTCGATCGAGGACGCGATCGCCGAGATCCTCCCGCGCCTGCGCGGCGCCTTCTCGATCGTGCTCATGACCCGCGATCGCGTGATTGCCTTCCGCGATCCCCACGGCCTGCGTCCCCTCGCGCTCGGCGTGCTCGAGCCCGCCGCCGACGATCCGAGCGGCGAGAGCCGCTACTGCGTCGCCTCGGAGTCCTGTGCCTTCGACATCATCGGTGCCCGCTTCCTGCGCGACGTTGCCCCCGGTGAGATCGTCACGCTCGACGAGCGCGGTCTCAGTAGCCGTCAGGTCCCCACGAGCGTTCGCCCGGCGCTGTGTGTGTTCGAGTACATCTACTTCGCGCGCCCCGACTCGCGCATGAACGGTCACGTCCTGCAGGTCGCCCGCGGACGTATGGGAGAGATCCTCTGGCGCGAGGCGCCCGTGCAGGCAGACCTCGTGATCGCCGTCCCGGACTCCGGCAACGCCGCCGCCCGCGGCCTCGCCCGTGCCGCCGGCCTGCCCCAGGACGATGGCTTCGTCAAGAACCGCTACGTCGCCCGTACCTTCATCCAGCCCGGTCAGGAGCTCCGCCGCCATGGCTTGCGCATGAAGTTCAACCCCCTCCCCGAGGTCATCGCCGGCAAGCGCCTCGTGGTCGTCGATGACTCGATCGTGCGCGGCAACACCACCCGTCAGATCGTCCAGATGCTGCGCGACGCCGGCGCCGCCGAGGTTCACATGAGGATCTCCGCCCCGCCGATCGTCAACCCCTGCCACTACGGCATCGACATGTCCACGCGCGAGGAGATGATCGCCCACAACCGCACGAGCGAGGAGGTCGCCGCCGAGCTCGGCTGCGACTCGCTGCATTACCTTTCCCTCGACGGGGTCTACGAGGCGATCCAGGGCGAGCGTGCCACCCACTGCGACGCCTGCTTCAGCGGCCGTTACCCACTCGACCGTACCGGTGAGGCGAATGGAAAGTACGCCCTGGAGGAGGGTCCCGGACGGGAGGGATCGGCCGGCCGGGAAGAGCGGGAGGAACAGTCGGATGACCCGACGACTACGCCCCTCCCGCTGATCAGCGCTTAGCGGTCCTACCCCTGTATGCGGTCCTTGGGTGGGAGGCCTTGAGTGGCTCCGATTAGAGCTTCGTCGCCTGGAAGCTTTCCTGGCCGTCGCAGCTCTTGGCTCCGGCTGCGCGGAAGCTCGTCTTCACGGTCCCTTGGAATACAGGTTTCGAGCCGGCGAACGTGTCGAAGTTGCCTTTGACCGTCACGGTTGCGAACGGCGCATGGCTCGGGCCGGTCGCGGAGGAGTAGGAGATCTTCGCCGTTAGGCTCCCCGTCTTCGAGACCTTGGCTGCCTTCGAGCTCTGCTTCTCCGGGCCCGAGCCGCCCTGACAGAACGCCGGCGCGCTCGGCAGGCTCACCTTGGCCGTCTTACCGTTCGCGGCGACCTTGATCGTGATCGTCTCATCGTGTACCACGCCGATATATGTCGAGCCCTTGACGGGCCCGAGCTTGACGTTGGCGCCCACTGCCATCCCGCCGGTTGCGATAACGGCGATCGTCGCGAGCAGGCCCACGACGCGCATCTGCTTGGTCATCGAGTCTCCTTTGCGTTCGCTTCCCTGCCCGATCGGGCGGAGCATTAGCTTCGGAGAATCTAACTAACCGAGGTGATCCTCGCGTGCGCCGGCAGCGTCGTTGTAGCGGTTGTTGTACGGCCGCCTGAGGATGATGTCGCCGTTCTCGCTCGATCTCATTGCGTATCCGAGCGCCCCCGCGATGACCCCTGTGATGATGATGGATGTAAGCATTGTGTTCGTTCCAATTCGTTGTCTGGTTTGCTCTCCACCCTCGTCACTCATTCAACAGCGGCGCCCCGGGGCTCTCTGTGATTTGAGTCACAGCTATCGTGCGCCCCGTGTCAGACCAGCCGGCGCCCGCTCCATTGCCCATCGCCGTGCTCGTATCCGGTACGGGCACCAACCTGCAGGCGCTGCTCGATACCGTTCACACGCGCGAGGCGCAGATCGTGGCGGTCGCGTCGTCGGCCACAGACGCTCCGGCGCTTGCGCGCGCCGCGGCGCACGACGTGCCCACAGAAGTCTTTCCGCGCGCTGACTATCCTGATCGCTGCGCTCGCGACGAGGCCCTCGCCGACTGGTTGCACGCCCGCGGCGCCCGCCTGATCGTGCTCGCGGGATACATGGCCCTGCTCTCCGAGTCCTTCCTGCAACGCTTTCCGGGCGCCGTCATCAATGTTCATCCTTCGCTGCTGCCGGCGTTCCCCGGCCTGCACGCGATCGAGCAGGCTCTGGCATACGGCGTCACAGTTTTCGGTGTCACCGTCCACTTCGTCGACGTGGGCGTAGACACCGGTCCCGTCATCCTCCAGCGTGCGGTCGAGCTGCCCGGCGCGCGTACCCCCGACGAGGTCTTGACAGCATTGCGCCCCTTGGAGCACGCGCTGCTGCCCGAGGCCGTACGCCTGTTCGCGCGCGGCGCTTTGCGCCCCGACCCCAAGCACCCGCGCCAGATCGTCATCGACGGGTAGGCTGCGGCCATATGGCCTTCGCAGAGAGGATGTTGTGAGAGATACAGGCGCCGGCATCGAGCGCGCAGCACCCGGCGAGGTGCGCGTACAGCGCGCGCTGCTGTCCGTGTCCGATAAGACCGGCCTCCTCGACTTCGCCCGCGGTCTGGTCGAGCTCGATGTCGAGCTCGTCTCCACCGGCGGTACCGCCCGTGCTCTCGCGGACGCCGGCATCCCCGTTCGCGCGATCGAGGACTTCACCGGGTTTCCTGAGATGATGGATGGGCGCGTGAAGACGCTGCACCCGCGCCTGTACGCCGGGCTGCTGGCGCTACGCGACGACGACGCTCACCTGCAGGCCGCCTCTGAGCATTCGATCGAGCCCGTCGATCTAGTGTGCGTCAACCTCTACCCGTTCGAGCAGACCCTCGCCCGCGGCGATGCTACCGACGCGGAGATCGTCGAGAACATCGACATCGGCGGCCCCACGATGATCCGCGCTGCCGCTAAGAACAGCGCCTTTGCGGCGGTCGTGGTCGATCCAGACGACTACTCCCCGGTGCTGGATCAACTGCGCGACTCCGCCGGGCTGATCTCGCTCAAGACGCGCACGCTGCTCGCAACTAAGGCCTTCGCGCTCACCTCTCGCTACGACACCGCGATTTCCACCTGGTTCGCGCGTCGCACCTACGAGGGCTTCCCTCCCAGCTTGCGCGACGCCTACGAAAAGGTCACCGACCTGCGCTACGGCGAGAACCCCCACCAGCAGGCCGCCTTCTACGCGCGCGTCGGCGCGCCCACGCACCTGCTCGACGGGGTCACGCAGCTGCACGGCAAGGAGCTCTCCTTCAACAACCTGCTCGACCTCAGCTCCGCCCGCGAGCTGGTTGAGGAGTTCGACGTTCCCGCCTGCGCGATCGTCAAGCACAACAACCCCTGTGGCTGCGCCCTCGGCGAAACGATCCAGTCCGCCTACGAGCGCGCCTTCGCCTGCGATCCGCTCAGCGCCTACGGGGGCGTGATCGCACTCAACCGGCCCGTCGATCGCGCCTGTGCGCAGGGCCTCTCCCAGCAGTTCATCGAGGTCCTGCTGGCGCCCGCCTTCGACCCCGCGGCGCTGGAGATCCTGCAGGCCAAGAAAAACGTGCGCCTGTTGGAGCTGCCCAACTGGCCCGCGCTCGCGTACGAGGTCGACTCCAAACCCGTGATCGGC
This sequence comes from Solirubrobacteraceae bacterium, assembly GCA_049584155.1. Taxonomy (GTDB): domain Bacteria; phylum Actinomycetota; class Thermoleophilia; order Solirubrobacterales; family Solirubrobacteraceae; genus Palsa-744. The sequence goes on along the minus strand of JBAUXH010000244.1, from coordinate 601 downwards.
GGCCAGCTCGTGCAGAGTCGCGACGTCGTCTCAGAGATGCGCGCCGACATGCGCGCGATGTCCGCCACCCAGCCCACCGAGGGCCAATGGGAGGACCTCCTGTTCGCCTGGCGCGTCTGCCGCCACGTGCGCTCCAACGCGATCGTCATCGCCTCCGAAGGCGCCACGATCGGCATCGGCGCCGGGCAGACCAGTCGCGTCGACGCCGTCAGGCTGGCCGTCGAGAAAGCCCGCGCCGGGGTGGGCGCCGATCGATTGTCCGGCTCGGCGCTCGCCTCCGACGCCTTCTTCCCCTTCGCCGACGGTCCCCAGCTCGCGATCGAGGCCGGCGTCGGCGCGATCGTCCAGCCCGGGGGGTCCGTGCGCGACGAGGACGTGATCGCGACCGTCGACGCCGCCGGTGTGGCGATGGTCGCGACCGGCGTTCGCCACTTCCGACACTGACGTCTTAACATAACGCGATATATCGTGCTACTATCGTGACATTCAACGATAGGAGTTAACATGCATCGCGTAAGACATCGACATAGAGATAACTTTGGCTTCCCCGGGCATGGCCCGCGCAGCGGCGGATTCTCGCCCGGCGGCGGCGGTGGTGGTC
>JBAUXH010000243.1:0-18468 GCA_049584155.1 Solirubrobacteraceae bacterium | reverse complement strand
CGGCCGCTGCTCGCGCTCGACCCGGACGGCGATCCCCTGGATCCGGCGGTGCTGCCCCCCCGTGCAATCCTCGCGTTCGGGACCGAGCGCCACGGGCTGAGCCCTGAACTGCTCGCGCGCGCCGACGCACGCATCGCGATCCCGATGCGTGCGGGCGTATCCAGTCTCAACCTCGCGACCTCCGTCGCTGCCGTCCTGTTCGCCTGGCGACTACGCGCGCAAGTCAGCACACCGCGATAGTCCGCGGGCCGCCCGCGCGGCGGCGGCGGTGGTAGGGCTCTTGCTCGACGGGGGCTATGCCTTGAGGGCCGCCCGCGCTTGCACGCCGTCCAGCAGCTCCCAGTTACCTACGAGTGCCGCTTGCGCGCGCGCGAGCATCTTGTCGGCCATCGCCTCGCCCTCGGGGTGCGCAGCCAGCAGCTCCTCGATCAGCTCGCCCGCCTGACGCGCGTGCTCGACATCGAGCCGCTCGTGCAGCGTGAAGTACTCGACCGCGGGTCCTTCGGCGACGTAGCCGTAGTGCTCGGTCAGCCCCTCGAGCTTGGTCCTGGAGATCTCCGGCTGGCTCGCCTCGATTGCATAGAGCACCGCCAGGTGCTCTAGCGCGTCCGATCCGGCCGTCCACGCCTCGACGCAAGCCTGCGTCTGCGCCATGGGTCCTACCGACCCATCCTCGACGCCCGCATCCCGCGCGCGGGCGGCACCAGCGAACTCGTCCCACAGCGCCACGTGCGCGGCCTCCTCCTCTGCATGGCGCTCCAACTCGGCCCGATGCTCCGGTCCCACCTTCGCGGCCACCTGCTCGGAAGCTCGCGCTAGCGCGAGCACGGCGTGGCGGTACTCACCCACATACACACTCAGCTCCTGTGCGCTTAGCTCGCCGGCACTCCAGCGCTCGTAGAACGGGTGCTCGAGCACGTTCGTCGCGCTCCTTGCCTCGTCGAGCCTTGCCAGAACGTCCATAGAGCCGATCCTCTCCTCGGTCCGGAGACCGATGTTTAGTCGTCGTCGCATGGGGGTATACCCAGGCCTACGTCGAAGTATTGCGGACATAGCGGATTCCATTTGGGCATAGCCGTGGACGTACGACGTCCACGGCTTGTGCGACTGTTCACGAGGGAGAACGACTGCGAAGGGTCAACGCGGTGATTTCGTCCACATCCATTCTGGTCGCAGCATTGGGCATCGTGGGGCTGAGCGCCTTGTTTGCTTTTGCGCTGGGCAGGGCCGCCTCGCGGGGGGACGCCGTACTGGAGTGCCGCGACCTGCGAGCACGCGATACGCACGTGCCCTCAATCGGGATACCGCGTCAGAGCTACGCTGGGTTAGCGCTCGCCCAGTCGATGATCGAATGCGAGCCGTCGAGCACGGCGCCGTCGTCGAGCAGAAGCGTCGGCACCCAGCGATCGCCTGTGAGTTCGCTCACCTCTCGCCGGCCGCGCGTGCGATTGAACACGCCTGGCAGCGGCGCCAGGCCGTAGGACTTCACGATCTCTGGCTCATATCCGGCCTGCTTGAGCGCCAGGTAGGCGTTGCGGCACGGATGCCCGCCTGGGCGGGGGGTCGCGAATGTCCCCCAGCAGACGTACAGCTTCACTACTTGCTCCCGACAGTGACGGAGCTACCACCGGCAGTCTCAGACGCCTTGGCGGGCGTTCCTGAGGTCACGACGGCCATCGAGGCAGCCGCCAGCACGAGCACGACGGTGATTGCGATCACCACCCGCTCGCCCATGGCGCTACCGGGGAAGTCCGGTTTGCGCATGCCCAGCGCCATCGAGAGGATCACTGCCCACACCACCAGCGCACCGCCGGCGATGTAGAACGGGACCTTGCTCTTCTCCGCGCCGATGATCGGCGCCAGTTGGATTGCCAGCGCGTGCATGGCGCGAGCCTAACGCATGCGTCCCCTTTATGGGCTCGACGGCCGGGGTCAGACACGGCGACTTGGGGGCCCATCACTGATGGCTAAGCAACCCGCCGACATCACGATGCAGCGCGGGCCGTAGCGCAGGCGTAGGATCGCAACCATGCATGAATTCGCCCGCACACCCGAGGAGGCGTTTGCGAACCTCCCCGACTACCCGTTCCAGCCCCACTACCGCGACGTTGAGGGTCTGCGCCTGGCGCACATTGAGGAGGGCGACGGTCCGCCGGTGCTGTTCATGCACGGTGAGCCCACCTGGTCGTTTCTGTGGCGTCATCTCATCCCGCCTGTGCGCGACGCGGGCTACCGTGCGATCGCGCCGGACATGGTCGGCTTCGGTCGCTCGGACAAGCCGCTGGACATGGGCTGGTACTCCTACGACCGCCACGTCGACTTCGCGGCCACGCTGCTGGAGGACCTCGATCTGAAGGACACCACGATCGTCGTGCACGACTGGGGCGGGCCGATCGGATTGCGCCTGGCGGTCGAACACCCAGAGCGCATCGAGCGCATCGTGATCCTCGACACGGGTCTGTTCACTGGCCATCAGCGCATGACCGACGCATGGTTGGCGTTTCGTGACTTCACCGCCCGCACCGAGGACCTGCCGATCGGCATGCTGGTCCGCGGCGGCTGTCACTCAGACCCCGGCGATGAGGTCATCGCCGCGTATGAGGCGCCCTACCCCGACCCACAGTCCAAGGCCGCCGCGCGCGCGTTTCCGGGACTTGTCCCTCAGGCGCCCGACGCGCCTGGCGCCGCCGCTGGGGAGCGCGTCGTGCGAGCACTGCGCGAAGACCGCCGCCCGACGCTAATGCTGTGGGGCGACTCCGATCCCGTGCTGCCACCGTCGGTCGGTGAGCGTTTTGCCTCCTCCATCGGCCGTCCCCCACCGCGGCTGATCGAGGGCGGCGGGCACTTCCTGCAGGAGGACCGCGGCCCCGAACTCGGTGCGCTCATCGCCGAGTGGCTCGCTTCCGAAGCCACCGGCTAGCGGCGGCGGGCACCTTAGACAGCTGATCCGCTTGCAGGATCGGCTTCGCAAGCGCCCGGCACAGCACACGCGTAGGACACGGTCGCGCGTGCTGTCCGATCGGTGACCCCGTCGAGCTCCGATCGGGATGAGCCTCGCCCGGGCGGCTCATACCGACACCCCGAGAGGGGCCATCCGTCAGGAGCCGGTCGTCTCCTCGATCCGCGCGGGCTCGGACCCGGGCTTCAACCCCGGCTCAGAAGCGGATGCGCGCAGCTCATATGCATGGCGCGCCTGCGGGTCGGCGCCGGCGAGCACCCGATCGGCCTTCATCGCTCGGGCCATCCCCTCCGCCACCCGGCGTGGCAACAGCGTCCCCAGCATGTTCGTCGACTTCGCCGAGCGCGGCACCCACACGTCGACCGTCCCGTACTGGAGCGCCTCGACGATCGCGTCGGCGACGTCTGCCGGCTGCAGGTTCTTCATCCCTCGCGCCTGCCCCAGCCCTCCCCCGAGTTCGGTGTTGACGACGAACGGCATCACGTAACTGAGCAGCACATCCTCGGCGAGGCCCATCATCCGCAACTCGCCGCGCACAGCCTCGGTCAATCCAACGACTGCGTGCTTGGTCGCTGAGTAGGTGGCGCCGCCGGGCGCTCCGAACTTGCCGGCCTGGGAGGAGATGTTGACGATGTGCCCGTGCCCGCGCGCGACCATCCGCTCCAGGCCGAGCTTCATGCCGAGGATCACACCGTGGAGGTTGATGTCGATCATCCGCTGCGCCGTCAGATCGTCCTCGTCCAGGAATCTGCCGATCTGCATGATGCCGGCGTTGTTGATCAGCACGTCCACCGGACCGAGCTGCGCTTCGGTGTCCTCGAGGAATCGCGCGAACGACTCGCGCTCGGTCACGTCCAGGCTCAGGGCGAGGGCGGTCGGGCCTAGCTCTGCGGCCGTCTTTCGAGCCGTCTCCAGATCGAGGTCTCCGATCGCCACGCGCACGCCGACGCGGGTCAGCGCCTGGGCGGTCGCGCGCCCAATGCCCCGCGCGGCACCGGTGATCGCGGCGGTCTGCCCAGCCAGGATGCGCGCCTGTTTGGCCATCTATCCAAACCTAGCGCACCTTCATCGGTCGTGGTGGGTTCTAATGGGTGGTCACCAGACGGACGGCCACCCTGCCTTGTCGTCCGTAGGGAGCAGTATCGACCAGAGGAGAGGGTGGACACAGGATCCGGGCGAACCACGGCGTCGCCCGGATCCGTGTCTCCGCGGACCCCTTCAGAGGTACCCGCGTCATCTCCGGCTCGATGTCTGGGCGCGGACGGTGGAGTAGGCTGAGTGCGATGCCCAAGTTCGATTTCGACGGCCAGCGCATCGCCTACACCGAGTTCGGTGGCGGGCCGGCGGCGGTCGTCACCTCCTCGGGTCGGCGCGCGCGCGCCGCCACCAGCGCACAGGCAGCCGGGCGGCCGCTAATCCTGGTGCACGGGCTACTGCTCTCCCAGGAGATGCACCGACCGCTGGCGAAAGCGCTCGCGGCGCGCGGCAATCGCGTGATCACGGTAGACCTGCTCGGCCATGGCAAGTCGGATCGCCCGCGCGACATGTGGCGCTACTCGATGGGCGCGTTCGCCGAACAGCTGCTGGCGCTGATGGATCACCTCGAGCTGGAGGAGGCGGCGGTGATGGGAACATCGCTCGGCGCGAACACCGCGCTGGAGGTCGCCTCCCGAGCGCCCGAGCGCCTGCGCGGGATGGTGATCGAGATGCCGGTCCTCGACAACGCACTGCCGGCCTCGGCCGTCACGTTCACGCCGATCCTGCTCGCACTGACCTTCGGCGAGCCCGCGATGCGACTGCTCGCACGCGGCGCGCGGGCGATCCCGCGCCGGCTGCTGCCCCTCTACGGCAACGTCCTACTCGACACCATCCGCCAGGAGCCGGGTCCTGGAGGCGCGCTACTGCAGGGGCTGTTCTTCGGACGTATCGCGCCCCATCGCAGCGAGCGTCGCACGTTCACGATGCCCGCGCTCGTGCTTGGCCACCGGCGCGATCCGGTGCACCCGTTCTCCGACGCGGGCCAGCTCGCCACCGAGCTGCCAAACGGGCGCCTGCTGGAGGCCGACTCGCTGGTTGAGCTGCGCCTTCGCCCCGAGCGCCTCACGGACGAGATCGCCTCGTTCCTCGATGAGATCTGGCGTCCGCGTCGCGCCGCGCGGCGCTCCAAGAGCGCCAGCTGAATCGAGCTCCCGCGCGTAGCGCAAAAAGCCGTATAAGCACCGCGCGCTCCTGACGGCCGGGGGCCAAGCCAGTCAAGGACGCAGGGAGCGTGGCGTACTACGTACGCGAGTGACCGAGGACGCAGGATGGCGCCGTGCCCCCGGCCGTCAGGCGAAGAGTTCCAGTTCGTTCACGCTTACATGCCCCGGCGCGGTTGGCGTGCCGACGGAGGACGGGGGCGCCAGGCTGATCCACAGCGTGACGAATCGGAACGCCTTGGTCGCGTGACGTAGCGCAATTTTGGTGCTGCGCTTCTTCGCATTCAACGAGGGGCTGAGTGCGACCCACGCCGGATCGGTGATCGACGCCGGAAGCGTGGTGCCGTTGGCGCCATACATCTGCACGGTCATCCCCGGTGTGGAGGTGATCAGCTTGACCGATCCCACCTTCTGCGCCGTCTTCAGGTCGATCGCGAGCCCCTCGGCCATCTTGGGGGCGACCGCCGGGTTGACCTGCGCGGTCCAGGCGGTGCTCGTTTCGCCGTCGATCGCGAGGCTCGGATCGCCAAACCAACTCGTCGGGTAGCCGTACGGGTTATAGGTACTAGCGGCATTCGTGTCGAGCAAGATCGGCGAGGGCGGTTCGGTGGTGGTCGTGCCGCCGCTATTAGCGTTCGATTTGCTCGTGCCGGTCCCAGATTCGCCGCTGCCCGAGTTCGTTGTGCCGCTCCCCGACCCTGTGGATTCGCTCGATTTGGGGGTGGGTGCGGTGAGCGGAATTTTCGGGGCGGTGCTCGTGCTGGGGGTCGGCGTGATCGTCGTCGGGGTCCCCAGCGCACCCGGGGTGGGGGTCGTCGTCGGAGTGCTCGCGGGCGTTGTCGCAGGGACCTGCGCGATGACGACTTTGGGCGGGAGCCGGTGTGGCGCCGGCTGGGTGAGCGCGGCGTAGGCCGCCGCCGCAGCGCCCAACACGAGTACGGCCGTGACCGCGAGCACCGTCGTGGCTGAGCGCCAACCCGGTCCGCCGCCGTCGAGGCTGCCAGGTACCGCGGTGCCGCACTGCAGACACCAGTCCTGGCCATCGTCCAGCACCTCGCCACAGTTGGCGCAAGCCTGGGCCGACTCAGGGATAGGCGCGGAGTCCGGCGAGGCCGACGACGTCCCTCCCTGGTCGCTCGGACCGGCCCCGCTCGCGGAGTCCTCGGGGACGGGAGCGGACGGGTACGACTGGGGCTCTGACTCGGGCGCCGCCGTCGGATCGGCGAGCAACTGAGGGTTCACACACATGATTCTTGCACCATCGTCGGTTTTCTTCGACGGGTAACCGTTCAGCACGCGTGCTCGGCGAGCTAAGGGGGCTTATTTTGGCGCTCATTTCTCAGCTCCCCTGCGCTCGCTCAGCGCGGCCGTGGAGGGCCTCCCGGCACGATCTCACGCCCGGTCGGGCGCATGTGCGAATCGAGCTCGAGCTGCCAGTAGTAGCGCGTGAACGTCATCCCCGCATCGAACTCACCGACGTGGGGCGCGACGGTCTGCCCAGATGCGAGCGCGACGATCAGCTCGGGATAGCTGTGTCCCGGCAGGGCCGCATAGGCGGGCGCGGGGAACGCCCCACCGAAGCGCGTGTTGACGTCGGTGATCGCCACGCCGATGTCGGGATCGCGGAACACCTGGATCGTCGCCGGACCGCACACTGCCAGCGCCTCCATTACGCGCGCGCCGAGCTCGATCAGCTCGGCGTCGCGCACGACGGCGCCCTTGATCGACTCGCCCCCGCGCGACTCGAGCATCGTGCGCGGGATCGCATTCAGGCAGCGTCCGGAGGTGTCACCGAGGCAGTCGATCGACAGCTCGGGCCCGCGCATCGCGCGCTGGACCATCACGGGCTCATCGACATAGTCGATGAAGAATCGGGCCTGCACGGAATCGTGGGCGAGGTGGATCGAGCGCGCCCCCGACCCCCGTCGGGGCTTGACCATGACGGGGTAGTCGAGCCCATCGAGGTCATCCTCGGGCAGGACCGTCGGCGGGGAGGGCAGGTCTAGGCTGCAGAGCAGCAGGTGCGCCTCGTGCTTGTCATACGTCGCCCGCGCGACCTCGGGCGAGGGTACAAGTGCGGGCAGTCCTCCGGCGGTGCGAGCCAGTGCGAGCGTCTCGATATCGAGGTCGGTCAGCGGCAGCACCGCCCCGACGCCGTGCTCGGCGCACAGCCGCTGCAGCGCGGGCACATACTCGGGATCCTCGATCAGGGGCACGGCCGCGCGTACGTGCGCGGCATACTGGGCGGGAGCCAGGGGCGAGGGGTCGGCGACGATCGTCTTCGTGAGCGCGGCGAAGCAGGACACGATGTCGTAGCGCTTGCCGGCGCCGGTCAGCAGCACCGCGGATGAGCTCACAGCTCGTGCTCCCAGCCGCCGGCGGGGCCCTTGTAGAGACCCTCGCCGCCGAGTACTAGCGCGGGCGTGCGCCAGAGGATGCGCAGGTCGAGCATGGGCGAACGGTGGGCGATGTAGTAGAGGTCGAGCTCGATCCGCTCTGACCAGGGCAGCGAGGCGCGGCCGTTGACCTGTGCCCAGCCGGTGATGCCGGGTCTGATCTGAAGGCGCCCGCGCTGGCGCTCGGTGTACTGGGCGACCTGCACCGGCAGCGTTGGACGCGGCCCGATCAGCGACATGTCGCCGCGTAGCACGTTGAGTAGGTTCGGCAGCTCATCCAGCGAGGTGCGCCGCAGCAGCGCGCCGACGCGCGTAACACGCGAGTCGCCCGCATCGATCGCCAGGCCCGCACCGATGTGCTCGGCGCCGTCGACCATCGTGCGCAGCTTCAGCACGTCGAACTCGCGTCCGTGCATCCCCACGCGCCGCTGGCGGTAGATGATCGGACCGCGCGACTCCAGCCGGATCGCGACCATCGCCGCGACGAGCACGGGAGCGCCAAGGGTGAGCCCGAGCCCAGAGACCACTATGTCCAGAGTCCGTCTGATCATCTTGTGCCCTCGGCAGCTTCCCAGGATGGGGACGTCCCGTGGCGCAACCAGTCCCATAGTCCGGCGGCGGGTGAGGCCGTCGTGAGCACGTAGTAGCGGGCGAGCAGCAGTGGGCGCAAGCGCAGCGCCCCGCCGAGCAGCGCACCGAGCAGCAGCGCGAGCTGGAGGGCGAGCGTGACCTCGTACACGACGCCCGCGCCGAGGGCGAGGAGCACGACGTTCGCGGTGAACAGGATCAGATGCAAGAACGGCGTCAGATAGCGCAGCAGACGGTGGGAGTAGATCATCAGCGCGTAGCCCGGCGGATATCCGCGCGGGGAGAGCATGCCGCCGCGTAGGAGGATCGGCCAGGTGTGACTCATCATGCGCCGCTTGCGCGCGAACTCACCGAGCAGTGAGGGGACCATCTTCTCGGTGGCGCGCGCGGTCGGGACGTAGGTTGCGCGCAGGCCGCGGCGGACCATGTTGAACGGGAGCGAGAGGTCGTGGCCCATGATCGGGTCGACGACGATGTAGGAGCCGCGACGGGTCGCGTAGATCGCGCCGTTGCCGGCCGTGATCGAGGACAGGCGCGACTCATAGCCACGCACGGCCAGCTCGTAGCGCCAGTAGACGCCCTCCTGGTTGCCGGCCTGCGCGCCGACGGCGCCCTGCACGAAGCGGACCTGTCCACAGGCGTACCCGACCCGTGGATCGGCGAACGCGCCTGCGAGCAGGCGCGCGGCGTCGGGTTCCCACAGCGCGTTCGCGTCAGAGAAAGCGACTATCTCCCCCCGGGCGCGCTCCACGGCGGCGTCCTGAGCGCAGATCTTGCCGCCGCGCGCCAGCTCCAGCACGACGTCGGCTCCGGCCTCACGCGCGCGAGTGGCCGTGGCGTCGGTGCAACCGTCGCAGGCGACGATCACCTCCAGCAGCTCGCGCGGATATTCGAGCGCGAGCGCGTTGGCCACGCGCGCGGAGATCACCGACTCCTCGTCGTGCGCGGCGACGATCAGTGAGAGGGACGGCGGCGGCTCGGGTGCCGCGATGGCCGGGGCGCGTCCGAACACGCGCGCGAGCGCGGCCAGCGTGACCGCGTAGCCGACCTGCGTCCATACGATCAGTGCGGCGCACACCCAGAAAACAATCTCAAGAGCCGTCATTGGTAAGTGCCTTGCGTCTGGCCGACGACATCGCTAGCCTTGTGGCTGGCCAAAACGCTGATCGCATCGGTCAGCACCCTTCGCGGGGTTCCCTGGTGGCCGCCGAGATCGTCTGAGCTGCGACCACCAGGGCGCCCTGCTATCTCGTCAGCCGGTCGATGACCAGCATCGCGATCAACAGAGTGATGGCCAAAACGCTGGTTGCATCGGACATTGGCTACCTCCTTTCTCCGGGACGTACGATCCCGGAACAGCCCGGAGAGAAGGGCCTGCGACACACAGCAATCGACCATTTCGATCACTCTACGGCCGGCTTGGGATGCTTTTTTCGGGGGATGTCAGCGAGTGATACAGCCCGAGCGTGCGCCGGGCAATCTCATCCCATGAATACGGACCGGACGCGGCGGCGTTGGCGCGCTCGGTCATCGTCGCGCGGGCGGCGGAAGCGGATAGCAACTCGCGCAGCGCGGCGTGCAGCGCGGGAATATCGCCCGCGGGAAACGTCCGCGCGGCTCCCGTGGCCGCCACCTCAGGGAAGCCGCCGACGTCGCTCAGCAGCAACGGCTTGCCGAACGCGAGCGCGGTGAAGAGCACGCCCGACTGGTCGATCTCGCGGTAGGGGAGCACGACAAGATCGGCGCGCTGGAAGTAGGCGGGCAGCTCGGTGTCGTCGATGAAGCGCGGCACGAAGCGGACGCTCGCCGGGGCCATGCGGCGCAGGGGAGCGATGTCGAACTTGGGCATCCCCGCGATCCACAGCTCGGCATCGTCGATGTCATGCCAGGCGTCGAGCAGCAGGTCGATTCCCTTGTAGGGGCGCATCAGCCCGAAGCACAGCACGACTGGCTTCTCGGTTTCAAACGGGGGCGGCTGGGGCGGGCAGTCGGCGAGATGCGTGAAGACCCCGTGCGGGATGACGTGCACACGCGCGGTATCGACCCCCAACTCGTCGGTCAATCGGGCGCGCCCGTGAGCGGAGTGGACGACGATCGCGTCGAAGCGCTCGTACAACCGCCGCTGGGCGGCGAGTTGTCCGGCGCGCGGTTCGCGCGGTAGGACATCGTGGGCGGTGAGCACGAGCGGACGGGGCGCCCCGCTCACGGAGCGGCGGGCGGGCAGCAGCCGGCCGTCGAGGTACTGGACGGAGAGCCACTGGAAGTGCACCACGTCGGCCCCGCGCGCGAGGCCGCGGTAGCGCAGCATGTCGGGGACGTGCTCGGCGAGCTTCGACGCGGAGCGCAGACGTGAACCGGGCGCGCCGAGCGCGTGGCGATAGAACAACTCGCGCCGCACATACCCATCGGCCTGTGGGACGGGCCCGTAGGCGAAGCGGCTCGTGAGCAGCGTGACCTCGGCGCCGGCCGCCCCCAACGCGTGACAGAGGGCATGGTCGTAGGGAGGCGTGTAGGCGGAGGGGTCGAGGACGTGGACGCGCACCGACCGGGACAATAGGCGGGTGGATGGCGAGATCGAGCTGACGTACTGCGTCGTGAACACCTCCCAGCGCGATCTCCTGGTCCGCGGGCTGGACGCGATCGCCCGTGAGCGCGCAGCGCTGCCGTTCGCCAGCGAGGTGCTCGTGCTGGACAACGGCTCGCGCGATGGCTCCGCTCAGGCCTCGCGCGAGCACCCGGCGGTAGACGAGACGATCGCCCTCGACGAACGACGCGGCAAGGCGCGTAACGACTCGACGCTGATGGAGCGCGCGGGGGGGAGGTATGCGCTACTGCTGAACGAGGACTCCGAGCTGCTGGCCGGTGCGACGCTCGCGCTATGGCAGGTACTGCAGGCGCGACCGGACGCCGCGTGCGCGGGGGCGCGGCTGCTGCGCCCAGACGGCACGGGGCAGGCGTGTGCGTGGCGATTTCCGACGGTCATAACGGCGCTCGCGGGCGCGCTGTTCCTGCACCGCCTCTATACCGTGCAGAGCACCGGCGATACGACGCGCGAGGTGGACTGGTGCCAATCCTCGGCGCTGCTCGTGCGCCGCGAGGCGGCGGCCGAAGTGGGGTACATGGACCCTGACTTCTTCGTCTACTCCGACGAGGTGGACTTTGCCCGCCGGCTGCGCGATGGGGGCTGGCGCAGCCTGTATGTGCCGCAGGCTCGCGCGATCCATCATGAGCAGTTGTCCACCGGCGGCGCGGGAGAGCGGCGGATCGTGGAAATGGCGCGCAACCGCGACCTATACATGCGCAAGCACCATTCGGCAAGGGCCGCGCGCGCGGTGCGCTGGCTGACGGCCTGGCCCTACGCACTGCGCGCGCTCGCCGCGACGGTACTGCCGGGGCATTCGCCACGCCGGTATTGGCGGCATGTAACTGCGACGCTCAGGCCCGGGCACGGTGAGGGGTTGCGCGAGGCCGCGGCCGAGTACAACCGCGCGTCCTGAAAACTTCTTTCATGGGGACAGCGCCGCATGCGGCGCTGTCGGAAGGGTCGCATGCGACCCTTCCTCGGGAGCGCACATGTGCGCTCCCGCCGGACGGCGCATGCGCCGTCCGGAACAACACATCAGCTTTTATAGTCACGCGTACGGCACGCGCGCTATGCCGGCGCATGGCGCCATTGGAAACCACACATGGCCCGCGGCCATCCGCCATTGACGACGGTGATATCCGCGGCGCTACTGCGCGGAGAGCTCTTCCAGCAGCGCCTCGACCACGCGCGCGTCGAGCTGGATGCCGGCTACGCGACATAGCTCCTGGCGCGCCTGCGCGATCGTGCGCGCGGGACGGTAGGGGCGATCGGTGACGATCGCGTCGTAGGTGTCGCAGGCGGCGATGATGCGCGCTGCGAGCGGGATATCCTCGCCTGAGATGCCGTCCGGATAGCCCTCGCCGTCCCAGCGCTCGTGGCTGGCACGAACAGCGGGGGCGAGATGGGCGAAGGCCTCGATGCGCGCGACGAGCTCGCCGCCGACGATCGTGTGGCGACGCATCTGCACCCACTCGGTCTCGGACAGTGGGCCCGGCTTGAGCAGGATCTCACTGGGGACCGCGACCTTGCCGACATCGTGCAAGAGCGCGGCATAGCGCACATCGCGCGCGTGCGAGGGCGTAAGGCCCATGCGCAGCGCGACCCGCTCGGACATTTCCGCCACGTCCTCCTCGTGGGAAGCCGTGTAGTCGTCCTTGGCCTCGACCGTGCTCATCAGGGCCGACATCGTCGTGGTGAAAGTGCGCTCCAGATCGGCAACGAGTCCCGCCCGATGGACGGCCAAGCCGAGGCTCGCGGCGATCGTCTCCACGAGCACCGCGTCGGCCTCGCCAAACGCGGCTGGCTCGGCTGCTTCGATGTTCAGCACGCCCCACACCGAGCCGTCGACGAAGATCGGCACGCTCAGCTCCGAGCGCGGATCGGTGTGCGGGTCACGCACGACATAGTCGACGTCGGCGCGCGTGTCGTGGACGAGCGCGGAGGTGCCGGTGCGCGCGACGCGCCCGTTGATGCCGTGGCGGACGGACTGCTCGACGAGCAGGAACTCGGTCATCACCTCAGCCAGCGCGCCGCTGCCTGCGACGAGCCGCAGCACACCGTCGTCGTCGAGACGCTGGATCGCCGCGAGGTAGAAGGCGAACGTGCCATGCAACTCGCGAACGACGATGCCGGCCAGCTCGTCCGCGTCGTGCGTGGCCGCCAGGCGCGCGGTCAGACGCGCCGCGAGCGTGAGCTGAGCGCGCAGGTAAGCGAGCTCACCGGCCGCGGCCATGCTCTGCGCGCGCGCGTCGGCGCGATGGGCACGCAATGCCTCCGCGCGGCGACGGCGCTCACGAATCCCCGCAGGGCGTGGCGAACTGGTGGATAGCTCGGGCATCCACTGCGCGCATCGGCCAGGTCCCAGCCACTCTTTAGACGCAGGCACGCTCCCTCAACAGCTCGACGGTGGCGGATGTGCCAAATGAGCGGTCAGTGACCATGCCTCTGACGGTCCTGGACCAAGCAGGGCCAGGACGCAGGAAGCGTAGTGTGCCGGGTCCACGGCCGTCAGATGTCTTTGAGGGGGTCCTCGGCGTATGCCTCGACGTCGCCATGCCCTGCCCGAAACGCCGCCACGCGCCGGCGTCCCTCGACCCAGAGCGCACGGACCTGGGCACGCTCGTGGGGTGCGACGAAGCGTGTGGCGAGCAGCAGCGCTGGCACAAGCGCGAGCCAGACGATGCGCGTCAGCAGGCCCGCGAGCCCGCTGCTCGGCAGCAGCAACTCGCCGGATACGGCGACGAGCGCGAGGATCGCCGTGAGCTGACCCAGGCGCCGCCACTGGAACTCCACGGCGAACACGCCACGCGTGAGCAGGTGCATGACCGCGACCATCACCGCATAGGCGCCGCACAGCGCGATCCCCGCCCCGGCGAGACCGAGACCCAGGCCGCTGCTGGGCACGAGCACGAACAGCAGCACCACATTCACGATCAGCCCGGCGGCGGCGGCGGGCAGGTTGCGCTGGGTGACCCGCGCGCGGCCGGTGATCGCGATCATCACCTGATAGAGCCCATATAGGGTCCAGCCGAGCGCGAGCCACGGCAGGGCCTTATAAGCGCCGTAGTACTCGGGCGCGGCGAGCAGCCGCACGAGCCAGCGCCCGAGCAGCGCCACGCCCACGACGACGACGCCGGTGGCGAGCACGAAGTAGGTGGTCACGAGCGAGTACAGCCGCGAGGCCTCGGCGTCGCTGTCGATCGAGTAGGCCAGCGGCGGCCAGGCGTACTGGAATCCGCGCACGAACACGAACACGACCGTCGCGAGCTGCACCGCGATCGCGTACTCGCCCGCCGCCCCCGAGCTCACGCCGCGCAGCAGATAGAAGCGATCGGCGACCTGCAGCGCATACACGCTCGCGTCCGCCGGCACGGTCGGCAGCCCGAAGTGCAGCATCGCGCGTAGGTCGGCGAGCTTCACGCGCAGTGAGACACGCGCGCGCAGCACCCACCACAGCGCGAGCACCACGATCGTAGACGCGCCGAAATTCCCCAACAGCAGGCCCCGGGCGCCTTGGTCGGCGAATACAACCAGAGAGATCGTGAACACGACGGTCATCGCCACGTTCGCCCCCGAAGCGCGCATGTACGTGCGGGCGCGCTCGTCCACGCGCAGCTGCGCATAGGCCATCTCGATGTTCGTAAACGCCCACAGCCCGAGAATCGCGCAGTACATCAGCCCCGCATCGGTGTACCCAAGGATCAGCCGCGAGAGCTCGCTCGCAAACACCACCGCGAGCAGCGACGCGACCGTCGTGGTCCACGCAACCGTCGCCGTGGCCGTACGCGCGATGCGCGTACGACGGGCCTCGTCGGTGTCGGTGAAATAGAACCGCACGAACGCCTCCCCCACGCCGAGGCGCAGCAGAATGCTGAACAGGATCACCGCCGTCAGCAGCGAGTTGTATGTGCCGTAGCCCGCCGTCGAGACGTGGCGCGTATACAGCGGCAACGTGAACACAGCAATTGCCTTCGCCAAGATTTCCGCGGCCTGATAGGCCGCGCCGGTCGTGACCAGGCGCCTCAGATAACTAAGCACGGTAGGGCCAACCTAACCCGTATGACACGACCACCGACGTCTGCCCGGCCGCCTGGCAAGAGCGCTCGCGATACGCCCTCAACTGCCGTGACCGGCGCCAACTGCTGTGGCCGAAGGGACCGGCTCACGGGTCACCCACCCAAAATCGTGCGCGCGTGCCAACGCCACGCCGATACCCAGCAGCGTCCACGTAATCGGGTCCTCCAGGAAATCGGCGTACGTCCACGTGTGCAGCACGAGCGCGGCGAAGCACGCGGCCAGGGCGATACGGGGGGGTGAGCGCCCGGCGCCTCGGTAGAGCACGGCGAACGCGGCGATCAGCAGCGCGACGTACACGAGCAGGCCGACAATCCCCTGCTCGGCGGCGACGGTAATCGGGATCGTGTGCGAGGCCGAGGTGGCGTTGGCGGCGTCGCGCGTGCGCCCGTGGCGCTTGTACTCGGTTTCGAACGAGCCCGCTCCGTACCCATATAGCGGCCGATCGGCGAACAGTTCCAGGCCCCCGGAGATCAGCTTTGTGCGTCCGCTCGTCGCGTTGCTGGTAGAGCCGCCTGAGCCGTTCAAACCAAAATGCAGGCTCGGCGGGGCAACCAGTACAACCACCGCGGCGATCGCCACCAGCGCCCCTGTTACATACACCGTCGCGCGCACGTCCCAGCGGTAGGCGGCGAGCACCGCCAGACCGAGCAGCAGCGCGGCGATGCTCGACTGCGAGAAGCTCGTCACAAGCCCCGCCAGCAGCCACCCGAGCACGCCCGCGCCGATCAGCACGTCACGCCGGCGCCAACTCCACAGCACAACCGTAGTGACTGTGATCATCACGATCGCGAGGAATCTCCCGTATATGTTCGGGTCGAAAAAGAGTGAGTTGACGCGAAAGTAGTTGCCATATTCATTCGCCGCGACGACCTTCGGGTTGAGGAACAGCTGCTTACGCGCATACTCCACAAACCCGATACCCGCGAACACGACCGCCAGGACGACCGCCACACCCAGGCACCGCAGCAGGAGCTCGCGCGTCCAGTGCACGTCGCGCAGGAGCATGAATAGCAACCCGAACGGGATGTAAAAGAACGCGACGTTCTCCGCGGCCTTAGCGTGGTCGGTGGAGTAGGCACCCTGCAGCGCATACAACACGACGGCCCCGAGCAGCAGCCATTCCAGCGCTATCGGCGAGCGCCGGGGCGACGCGTCACGATTCAGCCATCGCGGCACGAGATGGGCGATCGTGCCGGCCGCAATCACAAGATAGAGCGGAATCAACAGATTCACCGTCCGGCCATCTGCCGATATGGGCAACCTGAATGGCAGCGCAAAAATCGCGAGCAACGGAAACACATCGGGTCTCCCTCGCATCAGCACAATGAGCGCACCGATGATCGCCGTCGCCGCGACCGCCGCCGCGATAAAGGTCATGGGCGCACCAGCACGAAACTACGGGGCCCCGGCACCGTACGGTGCTGATCGCGCAGCGTCAAATGCACGCGATATTCACCTGCCGGTGCGGGACTACCGGCGTTAATCGGCGTCACGATCGTCGTCCCATCGACGGTCGTCATCGTGGTGTAACCATGAGGTGCCCCCATACGACCGTTCCAGCGCAGTGAGAACTGTTTGTAGCGGGCTACCGGACGTTCGCGCACGAGCGTCGCGACAGTGTCGCCCGCGGAGTCGAGGATCGCAACGGTAACCGCGTCGGCGCGCGCAAGCTTAAACGAGATGCGCTCCTGTTTGATGTGCCCCAGAGGGGTCGGTGAAAACCGCGGAGTCAACTGGAAGTGCTGAACCGGCGTCGGCGTGTGCTTAAGCCGCTGGGTGAGAATAAACGCGCCGAAGCATGCGAGGACCAGCAGCGCGAACACGGCGCGCGCCAGCGGGTCTGTCCTGGTCAATCCTCACCGCCTGGCGCGAATCGCTCGACCGTGTCCGAGCGCAATCCGAGGCGCAGCGTCTCCAGCGAGAGCACATCGTCCGGAGCGATGTTGCCGAGATTGCACTCAGCGCCGAAGCGGTGCAGCAGCCACACCTGCTGCTCGCGCTGGGGCGCCTCGAATATCAACCGATCGACGTCGACCGCGTGCACGATCTCATCGATCAACCCTGTCCGTACCTCGCCATCGGCGCGGTAGATGCCTGCCGTGCCCGACTCGCGCGCCTCGGCGATCACCTTCCAGGCGCCCGCCTGCAGGTCGCGCTCGATCTGTTCCACCCACACATACGGCGCCATGATGAAGTCGGCGTCCTTGCTGCCGACCTCCGACAGGACAGTGAACTCGTCGGCGACCAGCTGGCGGATCAGATCGACCTTCACCTCTGCCTCCAGCGCGATCGTCCCGTCGGAGATCTCCACGTGACGCAACCCCAGCTCCTCCAGCCACGCGATCAGCCCCCCCACGCGGCCCTGTCTGATCGCCAGCTCGGTCAACGTGCCGCCGAGCACCACCGGAATCCCATGCGCGGCGTAGCGCTCCAGCTTCGGAGCGAGGTTGGCGCTCACGAGCGCCGTGCCCCAGCCGAGCTTGACGATGTCAACGTACGCACCCGCCACCTCGAGCAGGCCGTCCACCTCGGCGACCGACAGACCGCGGTCGATCACGTGCGTGATGCCGTGCTCGCGCGGCTTAACCGAACGCGCGGGTATGTCCAGGAAATCGGCTATCTGCTTGCTCCGGAGGCGCTCACTTGGCGCGGCCGCTTGCGACAGCGAGCGTGCGGGGAGCCGCATATTCGCCGGCAGGGTCAAGCGCTAGAGCGCTCACGGAACGGCTCCGCCCGACGACGCTTCCCCGGCGCCGGACGAGGATGCTTCGCCGCCCGCGCCCGCCTTGTCCAGCCCGGCGATCACGACCACCGTCGAGCTACCGGCGAGCGGCGACACGGCCGCTTCGATCGGCTGTACCTGTGTGACGCCGAGGGCCTGTGCGACCCGTGCCGCTTCGACCCGGTGGCCCGAGGTGTACTCGACAACGGTCGTCTGATGACTCCCGGGCGGAGTGCCGCTGAGGGGTGTCGCCTGGGAGTAGCCGCTCTGTTGCAGGCTCGCCGACAGTCGGTGCGCCAGATTAGGGGTGCCGGTTCCGTTGAGCACGGCCACCTGCGCTTCCGCGGGGCTCACCGTGGGTGCTGAGGTTTCGCTCGGGTGTGAGCTTGCCGCGGTGCTCGTGCGGGTGTGGTGAGCGCTCGGATGCGCCGCCGTGGTGGCGGTCGTGGTCGGGCTCGTGCCAGAGGAGGAGCCGAGCGAGCTGACGACCAGCACGACCGCGATAGCCCCGATGACCACCGCGCCCCCGATCAGCAGGGTCGCTCGCGCGGGCGAACGACGGCGACGCGAGTAGGTCGTCACGCCGCTGCGCTGTGACGGTGGCCGGTCGCCCGCGCCGCGTGTACGGGCTGGCGCCTGCGCAGCCGGCTCCCGTGCAACGGGGACCGCTCCTCGTGCGGAAGCTCCCGATGCGCTCCTGACGGCGGCGCTCGCGTCGGCGGTCATGGCGGCGGACGAGGTACGCCGAGCGGGCGACGTCGACGCGACGGGGGCGGGCGGACGAGCAGCAGAGGGGGCTGCCTTAGTGGCCCCGGTCGCTGGGGTGGGCGACTGGCGTGTGGCGCCCTCGGCCGCAGCAGCGCCGATGGACTCCACGTCGGGCGGCGCGGGGGACGACGGTGGTGGAGGCGGCACGGGCGCCCGCGGGACAGCCGCGGCAGCTC
>JBAUXH010000242.1:0-7159 GCA_049584155.1 Solirubrobacteraceae bacterium | reverse complement strand
GATACATGTGCGAGTTGATCCCCACCGCCAGGCCGGACGGGTCGACCTCGGCGCGGCGCGCCGCCTCGCGATACAGCTCCACCAGCGGCGCGAACCGCACCGGCGATCCGCCGATGATCGCGATCATCAGCGGCAGGCCCAGTGCCCCCGCCCGCGCCACCGAGGCGGGCGTGCCGCCGACGGCGATCCACACCGGCAGCGGGTTCTGCACCGGGCGCGGATATACACCGATGTCGTTCAGCGGCGCGCGATGCTTGCCCGACCAAGTGACCCGCTCGGACTCGCGCAACCGGAGCAGCAGCTCGAGCTTCTCCGCGAACAGCTCGTCGTAGTCGTCGAGGTCGAACCCGAACAGCGGATAGGACTCCACGAACGATCCCCTCCCGGCCATGATCTCCGCGCGCCCGTTCGAGATCAGGTCGAGCGTCGCGAACTCCTGAAACACCCGCACCGGGTCGGCCGAGCTCAGCACAGTCACCGCGCTGCTCAGGCGAATCCTCTCCGTACGCGCCGCGGCAGCCGCCAGCGCCACGGTCGGGGCGGCCACGGCGTAGTCCGGGCGATGGTGCTCGCCTACGCCGAACACCTCCAGCCCCAGGCGGTCGGCGAGCTCGATCTCCTCCAGCAGCTCCTTCAGGCGTTTCGCCACGCGGTCCGGGCCCGCGCCCGGGTTTACGTCGGCGAAGGTCGCCAGGCCCAGTTCCATGAGGGGACTATAGATACGTACCCACCGAGCGCTAGGGGTTCGCCGCGAAGATCAGGCGCTCGCCTGGTTATGCGCGGCTGCTGATCAGCTCGCTCCGATATCCCTCTGTGTCGAACTACGGTGAGCGATGTCGATGCCTGTTGCTCCCTCCGGCCTTCCATAAGCGTTTCGTCCCAAGCCGCGATTACCGTGCTTCCCATGAACGAGCGGAAGCTTCTAATGCGTCTCGCCCGCGGGACGGTGACCAATGTGGCCTTTTGCCGACCTGTGCAAGCTAGCCGAAGCGCTTGGCTTCGAATTGCGCCGGGTCAGCGGGAGCCACCATGTCTTTGCGCATCCCGAAATACCTCAGCTCATCAATCTTCAGTCGTTGCATGGACAGGCCAAGCCGTACCAGGTTCGCCAGCTCCTGAGGCTGGTCGAGCGCTACGATCTACGTCTGAAGGCCAGGCCATGAGCGATTATCACATCAACGTCTTCTACAGCGAGGAGGATGCGTCCTACGTGGCCGACATCCCCGATCTGGAGGCGTGCTCGGCGTTCGGTGCCACCGCGGAGGAGGCTCTAGCCGAGGTTGAGCAGGCCAAGCGAGCCTGGCTCGCCGTTGCACGAGAGGCCGGCCGGGCGATTCCTGAGCCGCGTTATCGGCCCGCGATCTACGCGCACTAGCTCAGGCTCCTTTGGGTTGCTGCGCCCGCTCCTGGCGGTCGTACGTCTCGACTCGACCTACATCTCCAAAATCTCGACCCTGTAGCCGTCAGGATCTCGCACGAAGCACAGCCGGCTGCCGCCCTCGCGCACGGAGTAGGGCGGCTTCTCTGGCTCGATGCCCTGCTCCGCGAGCCGGGCGAGGGTCGCATCGAGATCCTCGACGCTGAGCGCGATATGTCCGTAGCCGGTGCCGAGATCGTAGGAGTCCACGCCGAAGTTGTAGGTCAGCTCCAGCCGCGGCATGTCGCCGTCGCCGGGCATGTTCATGAACACGTTCACGGCCTCGTCGCGGATCGGGATGCGCCCGACCTCCTCGAAGCCCAGCGCGTTGTAGAAGGCCACTGAGCGGTCGATGTCGGTGATGCGATAGCAGGTGTGGATCAGGGGCATGAGGAGGAGTTTACGTCGATCGTGCGCTTGCCGGCCCGCCCCGTCAGACACGCGCGTGGCGCCGCGGGCGCGACTCGTGCAAGGATGGCGCGATGTTGATCGAGCGCTCGTCGAACTCGCAGTTCGTATCGAACACGTACCTGGTCGCGGACGGCGTGGGGGGACCGGGGCTGTTCATCGATGCGGGTGGCCCGGTGAAGCCGCTGATCGCGGCGGCGGAGAGCATGGAGATCACGCCGAGCCACATCCTGTTGACGCACCATCACTACGACCACGTGTGCGACGTCGCAGAGCTGCGCGAGCGCTGGCCGAAGCTGAAGGTGTTGATCCACCCGCTGGAGCGCGAGGGGTTGGGGGAGGGCTTCGGTGAGGCGGACACGGTGGAGGCGGGAGAGATGCTGCGGTTTGGGACGTTGGAGGTGCGCCCGTTGCATACGCCGGGGCACACCGCGGGGATGCTGTCGTTCCTGGTGAGCGAACCGAGCGGAGCGGCGAGGCGCCCGGTCGTGAGCGCCGCGCCGGGGGGATTCACGGGGGGCGAGGCGATGGTGTTCACTGGCGACACGCTGTTCAGGGGCTCGGTCGGCGGGGTGCGCGCGCCGGGGCACACGACGTATACAGACCTGAGGGACTCGATCATGGGCACGCTGATGGAGCTGCCGCCGGAGACGATCGTCAATCCGGGTCACGCCGAGGCGACGACGGTCGGCGAGGAGTGGGAGCACAACCCGTTCATCCGCATCTGGCGGGGCGTCGACGCGGAGGGCACGGACCCCTGCACTGCGCTGGGGGAGCCGGCGACGCTGGTGCTCTCGTGTGATGACTATGACGGTGGCACGAAGGCATGGGTGCGCTGGCCGAGCGGCGCGGACGACATCGTGCCGGGCTCGAAAGTCCAGCGCGGCTGAGCCCGCGGGAGGGCCTCCGGGGAGTTGTGTCGCGCGTAGGCGTTTACTGTGCACGCGGTCTGAAGGGCAGGGCGCGGTAAGCGCCTAGGATGCAGGCGTATGGCCCCGCGAGAGAGCGATAAGAGCATCCCCACCTCGCGCGTGCGCCGCACGGCGACGGTGGGCAGGCTGGCGGCGAAAGAGGCGGTGAAGCAGTTCGGAACGCGGGCGGCGAATGTGACGCGTGGGGAGGAGGCCTCCGAACAGGCGCTGGCGCGCCGGCAGCTGGAGACCGCGAAGCAGATCGTGGCGGCGCTGGGGACGATGAAGGGCGCGGCGATGAAGCTGGGCCAGGTGATGTCGTTCCTGGATGTGGGGCTGGTGGAGGAGGAGTACCGCGAGGAGTTTCAGCGCGAGCTGGCGAAGCTGCGGGACGCGGCGCCGACGGTGTCGTTCAAGCAGATGCGGCGTGTGATCGAGGACGACCTGGAAGAGTCGATCGGGGAGGTATTCGCGTCGTTTGACGAGGAGCCGATCGCGGCGGCCTCGATCGGGCAGGTGTACCGCGCGAGGCTGCGCGACGGACGGGAGGTGGCCGTGAAGGTTCAGTACCCGGGGGTCGCCGCGGCGGTGCGGGCGGACATGCAGAACCTGGACATGATCATGCGGCTGCTCAAGCGGATGACGCCGGGAATGGACGCGAAGGCGATCGCGAAGGAGATCCGCGAGCGGATCGGGGAGGAGCTCGACTACGAGTTGGAGGCACAGAACCAGAGCACGCTCGCGCGCATCTTTCGCGGCCATCCGTTCATTGCGGTGCCGGAGGTCGTGACGAGCTATTCGCGCGAGCGGGTGCTGGTGAGTGAGTTCGTCGAAGGTGTGGGGTTCGAGGAGCTGAAGACGCGCTCGCAGTCCGAGCGCGACCGCATCGGCGAGATCGTGTTCCGATTCTTTCTCGGCTGCCTGTATCGCCACCGCCAATTCTCGGGTGATCCGCATCCGGGCAACTTCATGTTGCTGGCGGACGGGCGCGTGGCGTTCCTGGACTTCGGGTTGTTCAAGCGCATGTCGCGCGAGCCGGTGGAGCTGGAGCTTGCCTGCCAGCGGGCGGTGTCTGAGGGCGATGCCGCAGAGCTGCACAGGCTGCTGGCGCAGTCGGGGTTCCTCCCCGAACCGGACCGGGTTAACCCCGAGCATCTGCTGGCGTTCATCGGTTCGGCGATCTGGTGGTACACGACCGCTGATGAACCGGTGCAGCTGACACCGGACATAGCCACCGAGGTGATGATTGAGAGCTCGGACCCGCGTTCGAGCTACTTCGCGGAGATGCGCCATCAGGACATGCGCCCCGAGCACCTGTTCGGACGGCGCATGGAGCTGCTGACGCTGGCGGTCCTCTCACAGCTACGCGCGCGCGCGAACTGGCACCGGATCGCGCGCGAGTGGATGTACGGTGACGATCCGGTGACCGAGTTGGGGCGCGAGGAGGCGGAGTTCTACGCGCACACTGGGGTCGGCACGTCCGGTTGACATTGCGGGGGTTGAGGAGTGGGTAAGCCGAGAGCCAGCTCTTTCAGCCGGCGCGGTCCAAGCCGCTTACCGCACTTGTGGGCGTAACGCAAGCGCGTGCGCCGGCGCGGATGGCGCGCCGGCGCAGTGTGCGCTCCCCAGCTCTTCGGGCCCGCGAGGTCCTTACGCTGCCGCGAGCGCCTTCTGCTTGATCTGGTCGAACTCGGCCTGGGAGATCGTGCCGGAGTCGAGTAGGCCCTTGGCCTTGGCGATCTGCTCGGCCGGATCGGTTTGCGCGGCGACGGACTGGACGTACTTGTCCATCTGCGACTGGGCCGCTTCCTGCTGTTTGATCGCCCGTTCGGTCATGCCCTTGTGCTCGGCGATCAGATAGACGAACACGCCCAGGTAGGGCAGGATGATGATGAAGATGATCCACAGGACCTTGGCGAAGCCCGAGGTGTCGTGACGGCGGAAGATGTCGATCAGCACCGTGATCAGGATCCAGATCCAGATCACGAACGCGAAGAAGATGAGCATCGTCCAGAAGACTTCGAGGAACGGGTAGCTGGTTGCGGCGATCATGTCGTCTGTCCAATCGGTCGAGAACCACTCCGCAGGTGCCGCTCACGGCAGCGAAGCCCAATGCAATCGTGGAGCATATTGCTACATGTCTGAACCGCGCGGCCACGTGGGGGCAACCTTGCGGCGTACGCATGGGAGTACGATGCCCTTACGGCCGGCGATCGCTCCGTCCCCGGATCAATTCGACGACTTCAAACCCGCGGCGTGTGGGAACGAAAGGGAATACATATGGCTGATGTCGCACAAGACACACACGAGGTATTGTCGGGCCTGTCCGTCGGTGACACGAGCGTCCTGGACACGGCGATCGGCATGCGCGAGCTCGGCCGTGAGGTCACGGGTTTGGACGCTCGCACGTACGCGCTGGTGAAAATCGCGGCGCTGATCGCGCTCGACGCTCCGCCGGTGTCCTACGCCTGGCAGATCGGCAACGCCTTGGACGAAGGCGCGACGCCGGAGGACATCCTCGGCGTACTGCGCGCGGTGGCCGTTCAGGTCGGCGGTCCCAAGGTCGTCGCGGCGGCGCCCGAGATCATGCTCGCACTGGGCCTGGCGCTGCCCGAGGAGGCGTAGATCATGCCGATCGGAAGACGCCGTCCACTGCTCCGCGCGGCCGCCGTCGGAGGAGGCGCCTACGCGATGGGCAAGCGCAATGCGCGGGTCCAGGAGGAACAGCAGACGCAGGCCTATGAACAGGGCCGGCAGGAAGCCGCTCCGGCCCCTCCAGCGGCGGCGCCCGCCCCGGCGCCGGCGGACCCGACGGTGGAGAAGATCAACCAGCTGGCGCAGCTGCATGCCAGTGGTGCCCTCACCGACGAGGAGTTCGCCGCCGCGAAGGCGCGCGCGCTGGGGATCTGACCGCGGGAACCGCCGGTTACGGCAGCAGCGTCCCGGCCCAGGGTCTGTGCTTGACCTGGGCCGGTCCTCGGCTTGGGTCGACGCTCGGCCTCTATACGGTCTGGATCTGCACGAGGCTGGTCGTGCCAGGCCGCCCGGAGGGCAATCCGGCGGTGATGCCCACGCGCTGACCAGGCTTGCACCAGCCGAGCTCGACCACGCGCTTGGCGGCGTCGGCGATCAGCGCCTCGGTCGTCTCGTGGCGGCGCATGGAGGCTGCTTGCACGCCCCACATCAGCCCGCAGCGGCGGACGGTCTCTTTGCCGGGTGAGAGCGCGTAGATGGGGGCGGTGGGGCGGTGCGCAGAGACGAGGCGGGCGGAGCGTCCCGAGAGCGTCGGAATCACGAGCGCGTCCAGGCGCAGCTCGCGCGCGGCGACGCAGAGGTTGTGGGCGATCGTGTAGGCGGGGTCGGAGTCGACGCGACGCACGCGCGAGGCGTTCCAATCCTCATAGGGCGCGATCGCCTCGGCCTGCTCGGCGACGGAGGCCATCATCGTGATCGCCTCCACGGGGTAGGCGCCGACGGCGGTCTCCTGGGAGAGCATCACGGCGTCGGTGCCGTCGAGGATCGCGTTGGCCACGTCGGCGACCTCGGCGCGGGTGGGGCGCGAGGAGGTGACCATCGAGTCGAGCATCTGCGTGGCGGTGATCGAGGGGCGCGCGAGGTGCCCGGCGAGGCGCAGCAGCTGCTTTTGCACGATCGGCACGCGCTCGATCGCGAGCTCGATGCCGAGGTCGCCACGGGCGACCATCACGCAGTCCGCAGCGCGGACGATCTCATCGGCGCGCTCGACCGCTTGGGGCTTCTCCATCTTGGCGATCAGCGGCAGGCGTGTGTGCGCGCGCACGGTCTCGACGTCCTCGGGGCGCTGCACGAAGGACAGCGCGACCATGTCGACCCCGATCGACTCGCCGTGGCGCAGCAGCTCGAGGTCGTGCTCGGGCACCGAGGGCAGCGACTCGGTGGGGCCGGGGATGTTCAGCCCCTGGCGCGATGCGACGGCGCCGCCGATCTCGATCTCCGCCTCGACCTCGTGTATGGACGCGCGCACCTCCACTACGCGCAGCCGCACCGAACCGTCGGCGAGATACAGCACCTCCCCCGGCGTCATCGAGTCGGCGAGCCCCTCCCAGGTGATGCTCATGTGGTGGGCGTCGCCGAGCTCCTCGGTCTCCCCGCCGGTGATCGTCAGCCGCTCGCCGGCGGTCAGCTCGACGACATCCTCGCGCAGCGGCCCAATGCGCAGCTTCGGCCCGGGCAGGTCTTGCAGGATCGCCACCGGACGTCCCGCTCGCCCGGCCGCGTCGCGCACGCGCCGAACGGTCTCGGCGTGCTCCTCGAGCGTTCCGTGGGAGTAGTTCAGCCGCGCTACGTCCATCCCGGCCTGCACCATGCGCAGCAGCGTGGCGGGCTCGCGCGAGGCGGGCCCGATGGTGGCGACGATCTTGGTGCGGCGCATGATGCTCGCACC
>JBAUXH010000241.1:0-9843 GCA_049584155.1 Solirubrobacteraceae bacterium | reverse complement strand
GGGGTCGCTCGACGACTTCGATGCGCAGCCCGTGCGGAAAGCTCGGATGGACCCTGACCGTGCGAACGATCGGATACGACGCGACCGCGGCGCGCAGCCTCGCGGGGCTGACGGCGAGCGTGCTCATGCCGTGCGCCGCGCCGGTCAGGGCCGTTTCGATCGCGGCCGTATCCGCGCCGTGGACCGCGACGAGACCGTTGACCCGCACATGCTCGACGGCCGTCAGCGAGGAATGACGCAGCAGCCACAGTCCGCCTCCCAACAGCGGCAGGGCGATCAGGACGGCCGGCAGCGCGATCCGCAGCCGTCGGTGTGCCCACACCATGTCGATCCCGGCACGCGTCGCACGTGCCGACGCCCGCAACGGGCGCGGCAGGCCGAACGCGAGGCGTCCCTGTCTAGGGGCAAGGCGACGAGGAACGGGCGCGGCTATAGATCGGGTCATTCATGAACGTTCGACCCTAACCGGCGAAGCCCTGCTCCCGGCTTCCAGCGCGGCGAGGGCCTGCATCAGCGGCTGGTTCGACGATAACCTCAGGAATATCCGCAATACTCGCAACTTCGAAAGCAAACTGGAGGTTGGACAATTCGGCCTTTGCCCTTGCCCCTCGTTCTAGTCAAGTATTTTAATGTCCGGTAGGCCGACCAAGTAATAACAAACTGGGATCCATTGGTAGTGAACGTCTTCCTCACGACACTCTTCGACTTTGGATTCCCGATTGAAGTCGATGTAACTTTCCCCAGCAACCGACTTTTCGTCAAAGGAAAACCTACAGAGATTTAGGTTTAGTCCTCGAGTATTATTTGCACACTTCAACAACTTTTCAGAAGCCCTGCGCAACCACGTTTGCGCGTCGCCCAATCCGAGACTATGTCCGAAGAGATCACCTGCTAGTTCGACGACATCCTCGGGAAGATCCGCAATACTCGCGACTTCGGAAGCAAACTGGAGGTTGGACAATTCTTCGGCCTTTGCCCTTGCCCTCGTTCTATTCAAGATTAGCGGTGGATCATCGTCTTCCGCCGCTGCCATCGCCGCTTCCCACGCGGCCTGTTCGCGCGCCGCTTCCAGTCCCGGCGCTTCCGCGCCCGCTCGTGCGGCGCCCTGCATGTTCCATGGTTCCTCCTGCATCGTGTAGGCCGCACCGGCGCCCGAGCCGCCCGGCAGGCCCGGAGGCGCGACCTCTTCACTCTGCAGCGCTCGGCCGGTCTGCGGCACGTATGACGTAGCGCCGTACGTGATCACACCGGACGGTAGGGAGCTGGCGACATCCGCGGCGCCGAGCCACGCGAACGTGGGTGGCGCTTTACCGGCGTTGGGAACCCCGAATTCGGTGCTGTTATAGCTCGACAGCAGTTTCGTTTCACCGGCTTTGTCGCCGATCGTCGCGACGACGTTCCCTTGCAGGTCGTGCAGCTGTATGACCGGGGTTTCGCCGTTGGTCTGCGTAGCCGCCAGGGCTCCGTCGATTCCGGGGATGTTGCGCGTCCATTTGCTCGCGGATTCGCTGGTCCACGCGACCGCTTCGCCCGATCCGTCGTAGTGGGAGATGACTTTGCTGCTGCCCTTGACCGTTTCGCGGACGCGACCTTCGGGATCGAGGTTGTAGTTGTTGGTGATCCCGTTCTGCGACTGCGAAGCCACGGCGTTGTCGACGTAGTAGCTCGACGTCAGTTCGTGCCCTTCCCCATCGGCGGCCGGCAGTTTCGTGACGTTGCCCAGCCCGTCGTAGGCGATGCCGCTGTCGGTGAGATGGTTGCCCTGATCGTAGGTGTGGCCCTGGACAGTGCCGCCTTCGGTCTGGCATTTCCCGCCCGTACCCGGGGTCCTGGTCGTGAGGCTGGTGCGGTTGGATTCTTCGTCATAGGCGTACGCCCGCACGCTGCAGCCTTCGCCGGCCGGCGTTTCCTGTGCTTCGGTCAGCCGTCCGAGCGTGTCATACGTGTATGTCTCGTTTGCCAGCGTGCTGCTCTGGCTCAGCATTTCGCCGCGGATCGCGGATGAACGCGTGTCGCTGTACCACACGCCCGGTTCGTGTTCGGCGCAGTTGGAGGTCTTGATGTACTGCACGCCCGTGGTTTCCCCGGTCGAGTTGCGGGTGTAGTTAGCGCACATCCCGTTCGGGTAGACCTCGTTTGCGAGCTTTCCCTCGGCGTCATAGCTCGCCGTGAACGTGCCTGCGGCCGAATCGACCAGTTTCGTCAGCGCCTTGGTCGTTTCGTCATAGCTATAGGCCTGGGAGGTGTGGCCTTCGTTGCTGGCATCGGTGACTTCTTCGAGCAGACCGTCGTTTTCGAGACCCGCGTATTTGTATTTCGCGACGTTGCCGTCAGCGTCGGTGTACTTCACGAGTTGACCCAGGCGGTTGTATTCCTTGGCCAGTGTTTTCGCGCCGGCTTCGGTGCTCTGCTTTTCGAGCACGCCCGTTTCTTTGTTGTATTCAAACGTAACCTTCGGCAGCGCCGTATCGGCGTTCGCGGTCGTTTCGCTGCTGGTCAACCGCCCGGATTCGTCATAGGTGTTCGTCTTCGTGCGAACGGTGGAGCCAAACGTTTCTGTGGTCACGAGCGGCTCGTTCAACATGTTGTACGTGATGGTCGTGACGGGCAGTTTCTGCGCACCGCTCCCTTCCGGCTGTTTGGCGGGCAATGTCTCGCACACGAGCCCAGCCCATTCGGGATGGCTCCCGCACGCCGTAAAACCTTCGGTGTTCGCTGCCTGCGTGTAGTAGATCGTCTTCTCGTCGTGCGCCGATTCGCCGCCGGAGCCGGCCGGACCCCTGGTTTCCATCACCTGCCCGGTGGTCGAGTTGTACAACGTTGTGTGTGTGATTTTTTTGCCTTCGGGATCGGTCGTAACCGAGGTGGGAGCTCGCAATTTCCAGCCGAGGTTGCTCTGACCGGAGTATGAGGTCGTTGTTTTGCGCACTTCGACTTCTTCTTCGTTGGCCAGGTGCGCGAGACTCGACGTCTTCGTCACCAAGTCGTAGGTTTCGCCACCCGGTGCGCCTTCGTCGTAGAAGAATTTCGTATGCAGGCGCGCGAGCGATTCTTTCTGTTCTTTGCCGGCCACGTACTTGATCATGTGCTGCGGGCCTTCGCTTTCGATCAAACGCGAACCGGCTTCTTCGACTTCGCCTTCTTTTTTGCCTTCTCCGTTGTACGTGTTCTGTGTGTCGAGCAGTTTCGACACTTCCACCGAGCTCGCGCCCGCGGCGAGGGCCGTCGCGCGATTGTCCGGCGACAGGGTCCTGATCACGTCGTTGAATTCGTTGTATTCGGTAGTGGCCACCGAACCGTACGTGGCGGCGCTCGGACTCGCGGCGTTCACCATGCGTCCCTGCCTGTCGAGGTAGTCGACGCTCGCTCGTTTGTAACTCGACGCCGGCCAACCCTGCGGTTCGTCGGGCGGGAAGATCGCCGTCGCTTCGAACGGAGCATCGCTCTGACCCCACTTGGCGACTTCGCCGCTGCTCATCGCGGGCAGCCCGCCACCACCCGACAGCGGCACGCCGTACTCCATCGTTATCCCGGGCTGCGGCGCGTGATAGACGCCTTCCACGGGACTCGCGTTGATCTTGCCGATCTTGTTGGTGCCGTTGTCGGTGAACCAGACGGCCGGCCCCCCGGTCCCAGTCGCGACTTCGTCGGGGTTGCTGCCGCTGGGTAGCGCGTATTCGGTGATCGCGCCCGCGGTCGTGACCTTGGCGAGCTTGCTGGTGCCGTGCTCGGCCACCCACAGATCCCCCGTGGAACTGACTGCGATCCCGAGCGGATGACTGCCGGTTGGCAGAGCGTATTCGGTGATCACACCAGCCGTGGTGATCTTCCCGACCTTGTTGGTCGTGTAATCGGTAAACCACAGATTGCCTTCGGAGCCGTTCGCGATTCGGTAGGGGTTGCTTCCGGCCGGAAGGCTGTATTCGGTGATCACACCGGCCGTCGTGATCTTCCCGACCTTGTTCGTGCCGTGATCGACGAACCACAGCTTGCCGTCGGGACCACTGGCGATCCCAAATGGTTCGCTGCCGGCGGGAAGCGCGTATTCGCCGAGCACTTCGCCTTTGGTGTTCATCTTGCCGATGTAGTTGGTCGCGGACTCCGTGAACCAGAGGTTCCCATCGGGACCCGCGACTATGCCGACGTTGTAGGTGTTCGTGCGGGTCAGTTTATGGACGGTGAGAGCGCCCGCGGTGCTCATTTGATCGACGTTGCGGACCGAGTGTTCGACGAGCCAGAGGTTGCCGTCGGGAGCAGACGTGATGCCCTCGGGTTCGTCTTTGCTCGTCGTGTATTCCGTGGTCGCACCGCTCGCCGTGATCTTTCCGGCGTTGCCCGTGCCGGTATCGGTGAACCACATGTTTTTGTCCGGTCCCAACGTGATGCCAAATGGCGCGCTGCCGCTCGGCAGCCCATATTCGATGACTTCGTATGGGGCTTTGAATTCCTGTTCGCCCACGTTCCCCGATCCGAACACGAGATCCGACACCGAGCCGCCGCCGTTCGTGGCGGTGACGATCGCGGCCATCCTGTCTCCCAGGTCTGTGTGGGTCGGGGTGTAGTTCGGATTGGTCGCCCCGGGGATCGGTGTGCACACTTCTTTAGGGCCTGAGACGCAATGCTCCCACTGGTAGCCGTAGCTGATGGGACTGCCGGTCCATGTGCCGTTGCTCACCGCGAGCCTCGTGCCTTCCTTCATTTCCCCGGAGATGCCGGGCGCCGGAATGGTGAGTTCGGGCTTTTCGCCTTTCCACAGTTCTGCCGTCGCCGGAGCTTGGGTCGCCTTCAGCAGGCGTCCCATCCCGGCATCGCCGGCGATCGACCCGTACGTGAAGGTCCACGACTCTTGGCCGGGTGGATTCAAGGCCGTGATATGACCTTCCTGATCGTAACCGTAGGACGTCTTCAGCGCCGGCGATACCCGTGGATCCCACTCCGCGCGCAGTCGCCCCAGCACGTCATAGGAGTATTCCGCGACGGCCGTTTCCTGCATGGCTTTGCTTGACGGGTTGTATGCGTCGAGCAATACCTTCATCAGGCGGCCCTTGTATTCGCCCCATTCGCTGCGACCTTCGCCGGTGGCGGTGGTACCACTGGCATATTGGAATTTCAACGCGCGACACCCGGGTTTAAGTTCTGGCGAGCACAAGATCCCGGCCTGCGTCGGAGCGAGAGCTTCCGTCGGCTCCGTAATCGCACCCGGCGGCGCGATCTTCCCAATCTTGCCGGTAATCAAGTCGGTGTACCACAGGTTTCCGTCTGACGCTGCAGCGATCCCCGTAGGACCACTGCCCCCAGGCAAAGCATAT
The DNA here is from genome assembly GCA_049584155.1 of Solirubrobacteraceae bacterium. Taxonomy (GTDB): domain Bacteria; phylum Actinomycetota; class Thermoleophilia; order Solirubrobacterales; family Solirubrobacteraceae; genus Palsa-744. Next base: position 4,534 of record JBAUXH010000241.1, on the reverse strand, counting down.
TCGGAAACGACGCCGGTCGTCGTGATCTTTCCGATCTTGCTCGAATAGTAATCCGTGAACCATAGGTCGCCATCCGGGCCCGCGGCGATGCCAAACGGCGCACTGCTCGCCGGCAAGGAATACTCAGTGGCGACGCCTGATGTTGTGATCTTCCCGATCTTGTTCGTACCGAAATCCACAAACCACAGATTTCCATCGGCGCCCGTGGCGATGCCATACAGAAGACCAGCACCTGATGGGGCATATTCAGAGATCACACCGGATGTCGTGATCTTCCCAATTTTGCTGGCGCCTTCACTGGGATTATTCGTAAACCACAGATTGCCATCCGGACCGACCGTAATATTGAACGGATGACTATTTGCGGGCAAGGCGTATTCGGTGACCGTTCCGGTCGTCGTGATCTTCCCGAGCTGGCCCGTGTTGGAACACGCAAACCATAGGTTGCCGTCGGGCCCAGCGGCGATATTCTGCGCCCTGCAACCTGCAGGCGCAGCGTATTCCGTGATCCCACCCGACGTTGTGATCTTGCCGAACTTGTCGCTAGCGACGTCCGTATACCAAAGCTTACCGTCTGGACCAGCTGTGATCCCGGTCGGCCTACTGCCTGCCGGCACCGAGTATTCGGTGACCGCGCCTGTTCGCGTGATCTTTCCGATCTTGTTGGTGTCCGCGTCCGTAAACCACGCGTTCCCGTCAGGACCATCAGTGATCCCAGAGGGTTCACTTGCTGCTGGCAAAGAATATTCGAATTGCAAATGTTCCACCGTTTGATAGGTGTATTTGACCGTATCCGTAGGGGCAGTGCCTTCCTGCTTGGTGGGCACCCATCCGGTCCCCGCCGCAGTGCGCGTGAACATGACTTTGGTATGCGCCGCGGCGTCGTTGAGGTAGTACGCGATCTTGCTGGTTTTTTCCGCGTTTTCTTCGAGGGTCAGCGTGAGGTTGGAATCGCCGGGCGGTGATTCGAACTTCCCTTTTTCGCTGCGAATGGCCGCGAAGATCGACTGGCTTCCGTTCCCGGCCGTCATCAGGACACTCCCGTCGACTAGTTCGACCAGCGACTCGGTGTTGCCGAGGCTGAGGCCCCACTGCGGGCCCAACGGTCCTTCCTCTCCGGCAGTGAGATCGCGCGAACTGTAGTTGCGTCCGACCGTGAGGCCCGATCCGAGCGAGACGTCGCCGGCACCGAGCGTGAAGTCGCCGGACTGCAGATCGACCGATCCCGGACCGAGCGCCACGGGCGTCGAATGGCGAATCGCGATCTGGGTGCCACCCGCGGGCAACCTGGCTTCGTTGCCTGCGTTGTCGAACACCACGACCTGGATCGAGTGATGCCCCGCACCCAGTTCGGCGCCGTTGACCGTCCATTTCGCAACGGCGGTGCATGCGCCTTTCGCGACGGAGCATTCGCCTTCCTTGTGACCGGCTTCTTTGGTTTCTTTGTTCTTGACTTCCTTGTCTTCGATCGATTTGCCGTCGATGAACAGGGCGGTCGACTTGACTCCGGAGCTGGGGATCGTGGTCCCTTCGCCGTCCGTCGCTTCCGTCGTCAGTTCGTATGATCTTTCGCTCAATTCATCTCCGAACGGCAGACCGTCGATTTCGACGTCGTGCGGCGGCGTCGCGTCGACTTTCACCGTCGCGATGCCTTCCGTCGTCAACGACGTCGTTCCCGGCATCGCCTCTTCGGCTTTGTAGCGAAGTTTCTGTTCCCCATCGGGCAGTCCGGTCGGGGCCGTGAAGAATTCGGAATGATTCACGTAGCACTGAACGCCCTGACACGCATTTTCGACACCCAGATAGTTGTGTTCGCTCAGCGAACTCCATTTACCGGCCGAGCTTTCGTATTCGAGCTTCGTCGCGGAGACCCCGATACCGGCATCTTTCGCGACCGCTTCGAGTGCGCCACCGAACTTGGACAGCCACACCCCGGAGCCGTAAAGCGCGTTTTTGCGTTTGACTTTTTCTTTGGTTTTGCCTTCGTTTTCGACTTCGAGTTCGAGTTCCGGCGAAGTGGTGTTGTAGCTCGTGGTGGAATGCGTCCCGGACGGCTCGGAGATCGAGACGATGCCCTGCGTCATCGTGTCCGAGAAGCCATAGTTGAAGCCTGGTGCCGCCGTCGCAGACTGCTGGAAATGCACCGCGTTGTTTGCTTTGCCCGATCCCGACGGACATCCTTCTTCGAAGCCATGCGAGGCGCACAGTTCCGCAAACTTGTTTTCGTATTCGCTGGTGCCTTCGCTTTCGGCGGAAAGCACCTTCCTGGTTTCCCGCGCTCCCCCCGATTCCACGAATTCCAGAAAACTTTCAATCTTCGTGTTTATGTTTTTCGCCGATGTGACCGTTTTTATATTGTAAATTTTCGAGACGCCCTTGGTCTGATAGCCCCAGTACGCCCATTCGGTCGGTTCATATGCAGCGATCCCTTTTGTTTCAAGACGTTCTTTTTCAACGCCTTCATACACCTGATTTTTGGAGAACCTGCTCGCGTTGGTAGTGCTGAATTCCCAATTCGAAGGCTTGCCTTCGGTAGTTTTCGCAAGCTGTGAGTCGTTGACTTCGGGATCGACCACGATCGGATACAGGTAATCCCCCGCCCGATCGACGCTCACGACGATCGTGTGCCCGTGCGCACTCATCGACACCGGCACACTTGCGCCTTCGGCGTCATGGGCGCTTGGCGGCGCGATAACTGCAAGGGTGACGCCCTTCTCGACGACCCTCTCAGATCCGTCGGGAGCGCTCCGCAGACGCGCTCCGGTCGGCATGCCCACATGGAAGTAGAGCGTCCCCGGACTCCGCTGCGAATACAGCACCGTCGAAAGGTCGAATCCCGTGGGCAATGGCTTTGCCAACGTCGCGAGGTCATGCACACCGCCCGCGCCCCCTTCTCGCTCGCGCCACAGCACAGCCGAGCCGTTTGACGTGCCTGCAGAAGCTGCCAGCTCTGTACCGCGGCCGTTCACCGGCGTAAGCGACACCCCGAGACCGGTCAGCGACACACCCCGCGCCAAGTCCTTCGGCACGGCGACACCGGCGTCCGCGACCACGGGGGCGAACGACCCTCCCCCCGCTTCCCTGAGGCTCAAGTCCAGCGGCACATGCCGACCGCCGGGAGTCGTCGCAGCGATCGGCGCCAGCGATTCGGCGACACCTCGCTTGCCACCCGGTAGCGCAACCTGCGCGGCCTCTCTGCTCAGATAGCGCACCACGTGCTCACCCGCGGGCAGCGGCCCGAGTCCCGTGGAGACCTTCGCGAGTACACCCGGCAGAGTCTGGTTTACGACTGCTATCGCACCTTGCGTGCTCAAGCCGTCGTAGATCGCACGCGAGCGAATCCGCCTATTGACCCGCTCTGGATTCAGACGTTTGGCCGTCAGTCCATCTGTCATCTGCTGAGCGCCGTCGAATATCTGCACACTTGGAACGGTCAGCGGGTCGCCCGCGAGCGACAGCGAAGAGGCCGCGCTTTCGTCACTTCCTTGCGCAAATGCGGAATTGCCCTTGAGCGAGGCCCCCAGCCACACGGCAAGTACACATGCGCAGCAGACCGTCAATACACCCAGCGAACGCCTACTTATGCAAGTCATTCTTGACCTCTCCCCCGCGGACTGAAACTGAGATGTTTGTACTGCACCTGCGTGCGACATCGCGCACACGACCTCCACCTTGCAAGGCCGGTGCAAAGACGACACCTGCTGACTGAGACGACCGTGTCAAATCACTGTGACACGTAATATCCATCCAGTGTTTCTGACCTCGACACCCTATACACAGTCGTTAGCCGACGTCAAGTGTGTTGTTTCTAATATACGTCTAGATTTTTCTGGGCGCTCGCATTTGCACGGGTAACCGATGCCGAGAACGCTCGCATTTCTAAAAGCGCTTGTATTTCTCAACTTTCACCAGGGAAACCGCACGTCCCCCAGCGTCTGCACCTCGGGCTCCAGCGCGACGCCGAAGCGCTCCAACACGCGCGCGCGGCCCGCGGCCATCACCGCGATCACGTCGGCGGTCGTGGCCTCGCCGGTGTTCTCGACGAAGTTGGCGTGCTTGGGAGCAAGTCGGGCACCGCCGACCGTCAGGCCGTTGCAGTCCGCCGCGGCCAGCAGCTGCCCGGCGGTACGACCTTCGGCGCGAGGATCGGCGGGGTTGACGAAGGTCGAGCCGAACGTTCTGATCCCCTGCGGCTGGGCCTCGTGGCGGCGTGCACGCATCTCCGCGAGCGTGGCCTTGACGGTGCTTGCGTCCGCTTCGGCGAGCTGGAAGGACGCGCGGGCGACGATCTCCCCGTCGGCCAGGTTGGAGCGCCGGTAGGCGAACCCTAGCTGCTCGGGCAGGCGGCGCTCGGACCCCTCGGTGGTGACGATCTCGACCCACTCCAGCGTCCGCGCGAGCTCGCCGCCGTAGGCGTTCGCGTTCATCCGCACCGCCCCGCCGACCGTGCCGGGGATGTTCACGCCGAACTCGATCCCTGCCAGACCAGCCTGTGCCGCGCGCGTCGCCACGGCGGGCAGGCGCGCGCCGCCGC
>JBAUXH010000240.1:0-2172 GCA_049584155.1 Solirubrobacteraceae bacterium | reverse complement strand
GTTCCGGCCATATCGTCCGACACTCGGAGAATTTGGCTGCCGGTCTGCCACGCTCCCCGGAAGCCTCGATGTGGGAAGTTTCGGCGGATTAGGAACGATACACGGCGTTGTCGTGTGCGCTTCAACGGCGTAGATCACCAGTGGGGGAAGGACCCACCCAAGGAGGTTGTTGGTTGAACTTGGTAGCTTGCGAGCGTCCGAGCCGGGAAACCGGCCAGGGCGAAGCCTCGCGATAAAGCCCACGGATGGTGGGTGAGCAACTCTGCAGGCCGTAACGCGTGTGAAGCTTGAGCAGGCCTCGAAAGTAGTGATGTGGACGCCGACCCGCCACGATAACGGGGAAGGCTGCACGGACAGGGAAGAAGCCCGCGCGGGAACGCGCAACTCGCCAACCAACGAGCACCTGATCCGGTCCACCGGGGTAGTGAGCACGGCATGCAGAGAAGGTGATCTGGGTTAGTGAGGGAGGCTCGGGATTGGCTGGGGGTCGCGACCCCGAACGTCGCCAGAAAGGGCGGCGGCCAGTCTGGGAGTCGGAGAGGGCCATACGACCGATGAGGCCGGGTAATGGCGGCGGAGGAAAGGGCCCTTACTTCTGGTGTGCTTGTGAAGGAGGGAAGGAGCGGTGATTGACGATGAGTCTAACAACACCGAGTCAGGTACGGGAACTTCAGATCAAGCTGTATCGAAAGGCGAAGAACGAGCCGGGATACCGCTTCTACATGCTCTACGACAAGATCTATCGCGAGGACATTCTGGCCCATGCTTACGCACGGGCGCGAGCCAATCAGGGCGCTCCAGGAGTAGATGGACAGACTTTCGAACAGATTGAGTCGGCAGGGTTGGAGGAATGGCTGACCGGCATCCGACAGGAGCTACGCAACAAGACGTATCGACCACAACCGGTGCGGAGGGTAATGATCCCGAAGCCCGGAGGCGGGGAGCGGCCACTTGGGATTCCGAGTATTCGGGACCGGGTGGTGCAGACCGCAGCCAAGATCGTGCTGGAACCGATATTCGAGGCGGATTTGGAACCGAGTGCCTATGGTTACCGACCGAAGCGAAGCGCTCAGGACGCCATTCGGAAAGTGCATAAGCTAATCTGCGCAGGCTACACCGATGTAGTGGATGCCGATCTGTCCAAATACTTTGACACCATTCCACACTGCGAACTTCTACAGTGTGTGGCTCGCCGGATCGTGGATCGGGAGGTGCTGCGTCTGATCAAGATGTGGCTACAGGCCCCGGCCGAGGAGAGGGACGAGAACGGGAAGCGTCGGTTGTCGGGAGGGAAGGGCCGCCACTGCGGAACGCCGCAGGGAGGCGTAGCCAGTCCCATGCTCGCCAACGTGTACATGAACCGACTGTTGAAGGGTTGGCAGAACACCAGACGGGGAGAGCAGTTTGACGCCCATATTGTGAACTACGCGGATGACTTCGTGATTCTCAGCCGCGGTCAAGCGGCAGAGGCACTGAGTTGGACGCGGCAGGTGGTAACACGGATGGGGGTTACCCTGAATGAGGCGAAGACCAGCATCAAGGAAGCACGACAGGAGAGCTTCAGCTTTCTGGGTTACACGTTCGGGCCGCAGCGTTACAAGAAGGATGGCCACTGGTATTTGGGAGCAAGCCCGTCGAAGAAGGCGGTGGCACGCATCAAGGAAAAGGTGGGACAACTTCTGGTACCCAGCAACACGGGGAGCTGGGAGGAGGCGCGCAACCGGTTGAATCAGATTCTGAGAGGCTGGTCGGCATACTTCAACTACGGAACCCGGGTAGCGGCGTACGATGCGGTTGACCGCTACGTTTATGAGAGCGTACGGCATTTCCTGCGGAGACGTCACCAGGTGCACTCGCGTGGCACTAACCGTTTCAGCATCGTAGCGGTTTTTGGCGAGTTGGGCGTATTGCGGCTCAGCCGAGCCAAGGTGAACAGTCGTTCGTGAGTCTGCGATGAAGCCAGTCGGAAAGCCGGATGCCTTAATTGGGCACGTCCGGTTTGATGAGCGGGGATGGGAAACGGGGCGGCGCTTAAGCGCCAGTGCTCGCGCCCATCCTCGACTCTACCTGGAATCGTGGCGAAGCGCGGTTCTGCTGTCGACCATCGAGCGAAAGGATCTCTAAGATGCAAAGTACCGCCGGGTATCTCTGAGGCTGGTCAGACTTATTCTC
>JBAUXH010000239.1:0-4830 GCA_049584155.1 Solirubrobacteraceae bacterium | reverse complement strand
ACGCCATACCGAGAGGCACACCATGATCGTCATGAGGATGGCGCTGCCGACGCACCACTCGCAGATTTTGTGCAGCGTGAACACCTCACGGTAGGTCAGATAGGCGCTGAACCCGAGCCCGCCGAGCGTCAGCGCCACTGTCGCGAACCTGGTCCGCTCGCTTTCGGGGGCCAGTAGCGAGCCGAGGATGGCGATGTAACCCAGCAGGCCGATCAGCGCGACGGGAACGCCGAGGAGCTCGGAGTAGCGGGATTTCTGGACCTGGCTGCAGGGGTTGCCCTTGATCGAGCAGGGAGGCGTCGTACCGGAGTAGTGGAGGTACGTGAGGTATCCGGCCAGGGCGATGCCCAGAGCCGCGAGCACGATCAGCGTGGTCCTGAGAGCACGCGCGCTCATGGCGCTAGCCTTTGAGCTGCTTTTCGATCGCTTCGTTGAACGACGACGGATCGCTCAGCGAGCTGTATTCGAGCTTGTTCGCCACTTCCCCAGTCTTGCCGATCAAAAACGACGGCGTGCCTGTGAAACCGGCGTTGTTCGCCGCCTGCGCGTCAGACGCGACCTGGGTCACCAGCGCCGGATCGGAGCGCTCGTTCGTCCAGGTCGTCAGGTTCAGTCCCGGCACCTGCTGGGCCAGGCCCTGGAGGAAGCTTTCGGTGACATAGCCGCTGTCCTCTTCGCCCTGCTCGTGGTAGAAGGTCTCGAGGTAGTTCCACATCTTCTGCTGCTTGCCCGCGGCGAGCGCGGCGACCTGCTGCGTCTTGAAGACTTCAGGTTCGCGCGTGGCGGTCTCCAGCGAGCGGTATTCGATCTTGACCTTGCCCGAGCGCACCCACTTCTGGATGATCGGTGGCAGCGCGCCCAGCGTGAACTCCTTGCAGATCGGGCACTCCAGGTCGCCGAAGTACTGCAGTGTCACGGGCGCGTTCGGATTACCGAGTGTGTTCCCATTTTGCGGGATGCCGGCGATAAGCTTGTTGACCGACGCCGTCGTCTGATTGGCCGCGGCGCTGTGCGGAGCGATTTTCTTCGTGCCGCCCCCGCCCGTGGCGATCAAGATCACGACGACGGCCGCCACGACCACCGCCACGACGATACCTAGTTGAGTCATCCGCGCCTTGCGTTTTGCGCCTGCCGCCGCTTCTTCCTCGAGCGCTTTGCGCTGTTCGCGTGCCTGCTCGCGGCGCTGCTTGCGCGTCAGGTCGGCCTCGTCGTCCTCCACACCCTGTTGGCTCATGACCCCACTTTCTACACGGTTTTGCTCAATCTTGTCTAAGTGCGCTCCAGCCCGGCGTCCATGCGACGATGCAAGGTGCTTGCCCCCGTAGCTCAGCTGGATAGAGCAGCGGACTTCTAATCCGCAGGTCGCTGGTTCGAATCCAGCCGGGGGCATCGACCAGTGTCGTCGTAGGGCTCATAAGGGAGCAGGCCCCCCCGTACTGTTTCGCATGGTCGCTGGTTCGAATCCAGCGGGGCACTGTTTCTGATCGAAGGCGAGCTGAGACGTGGGCCTCGCGATCGCTTTATGGTTGACGTACGCTTGCTGGACTGTTTAGTATCGAGCCCATCGTGTGTTGTCGTTCAGGGGAGGCTCTCTAGTGTCCAGTAGGGCATCGGTCTCGTGTCGTCGCGGCGTACTTGCCGTACTCGTGTCCTTGTGCGCGGCGGCGGCCATGCTGGCGTTGGTTGGCGCGAGTGCATTCGCCTCGCCTCCGACGTTCGCCGGGAGCTTCAGCTTCCTAGCAAGACCGACGGGCATAGCGGTCGAAGAACTTACGGGCAACGTGCTGATCCCCGAGCGGGGTGAAGACTTCGACGTGGTCGACGTGTTCGGTGCGACCGGCGGCTCGCCTGGCAGCAATGTGCCGGTGGTGTTCTCGGGCATAGATACGCCCGACGGTAGCTTCGCGTTCAACTTCGGATGGGTCGGAATAGCGGTGGACAACTCGACAAGTTCCGCCGCGGGCTCGATCTACGTCGTCGACCGGGGCCATAAAGTCGTTGACCGTTTCAAGCTGAGCGGTGAAGAATTCAAATACGAATCCCAACTGACGGGCGCACCGACCGGTTTCGTGGAACCCGAAGGTGTCGCGACTGATGCAGACGGGGATGTGTATGTGAGCGATCCGGGCGCCAAAATGGTTCGAGAGTATTCGCCTGGGGGTGCGCAGGAAATCGCCAGCTTCGCGGCCAAAGGGCTCGAGCGCAGCGCCTCGGTCGACACTAAAGGCGACATCTTCGTGTACGGGAACCCAGAAGACGCGTTCGCGAATGCGCGTCCGGCTGAGATCAGGCGCAGCTCCGACACGGCGACAAGCAGCGAACCGCCGGTAGAAGTGCCCGAAGTCGAAGGTGCGATCGCGGACACGATCGACCGCGCGACCAACAGGGGCTACGTGGCGATTCACGGCCGCGTGGTCGAAGGCATCGCGTCCCCAGACCCGATGAGGACAGGCGTGGAATTCGGCGCGGGGACCTTCTCGGAACAAATCGAAAGTATCGCCCTGAACGAAAAGACCGGCGCGATCTACGTGGGCGACAATGGTGAACACAAGATCTTCATCTTCCAGGGCGCGCCGTCTCATTTCCAGCTCACCGTGTCCGTTACGGGCGCAGGCGAAGTCACCTCGGCGCCCGCGGGGCTGACGTGCTCGACCGTGGGGTGCACGCACGAATTCGAAGGCGAACCGATCCTGACGGCCAAAGCTGCCGCGGGCTACGAATTCGCCGGTTGGATCGGCTGCGCACCGGTAACGGCGACGACCTGCAGGGTGGACAGGGCCACGAGCACTGAAGTCACCGCGGTGTTCCTGAAAGCGGGCAAAGAAGGACCGACCGGGGGTACCGGCCCCACGGGCGAAAAAGGCGCGGGCGCCGCCGCCGGCCCTCAAGGTCCCGCCGGCCCCCAGGGTCCGACCGGCGCTCAGGGTCCCGCGGGGCCCGCCGGCAAGATCGAGCTGGTGACGTGCAAGACGGTCAAAGGCAAGCAGCGCTGCACGGCCAAGTTCGTCTCGGGGACGGTCAAGTTCACGACCACGGGCCAAAGCGCCCGAGCGACGCTCTCCCGCCATGGCGTGGTGTATGCAGCCGGAACAGCCCGTATCGCGCAACGTCACACAAGTCTGCGACTGCTGCCGGTGCACTCACTGCGACCGGGTAAGTACACGCTCACCCTGATCAGCGGGACCGGGCGGCACAAGCGGACAAGCACCCAGCCGTTCACGCTCCGCTAGTCGACGACGCGCAGGAGAAAGGTTGCTTCTCGGGCCGCGTTCAGGCGGAGTTGTCGAGCAGCAGCACGTTACTCGTCGTCGTAGTTGGCGATCAACCCGAGGTGCTTGACCTCATCGGCCGCCGCGATGTCGACCATGCCGGGGTTGCCATCGCGGATCCAGTCAGCGAGTTCTTCACGGGCTTGTCTGGCCTCCTCGCTGATCGTATGAGGGGGTCTGGTAGGCGGCACCAAGCAAGTGTAGCCCGGCGCAGCACCAACGCACTCCTTGACATCCCACTTGGTATGTGGTTGGATACCGCTCGGTATGCAAAGCGCATCCTCCGCCACCCCGGCCCTGCCTCCCGGCCCGCGTCTCCCGCGGGCCGTGCAATCCGTGATCTGGTACCGCCGCGCGCAGTGGCTGCTGGACCAGTGCCAGGCGCGGTTCGGGGAGATGTTCACGCTGAAGATCGCCAACGAGGGCGAGTGGGTGCTGACCTCTGATCCGCAGACGATCAAGCAGGTGTTCACGGGCGATCCGCGGTTGCTGCACGCGGGTGAGGCGAACGCGATCCTGCTGCCGGTCCTCGGGCCGGACTCGGTGCTGCTGCTTGACGATGCCGCGCATTTGCGCCAGCGCAAGCTGATGCTGCCGGCCTTTCACGGCGAGCGCATGCAGCGCTACGGCGCGCTGATGGCCGAGATCGCCGCGAGCGAGATCGAGCGCTGGCCGCTAGGAGAGCCCTACCCGCTGCGCCCGCGCATGCAGGCGCTCACGCTCGAGGTCATCTTGCGCGCCGTGTTCGGAGTCTCCACGGGGGCGCGCATGGACGAGCTGCGCGCCGAGCTGCGCCGCCTGTTGGACATCGTCACGAACCCGCTCGGCGGTATCGCGCTGGTGACGCTGGGACCCGAGCGCGTCGCGCGAATGGGCAGGTTCCAACGCGAGATCGACCGTGTGAATCGCCCGATCTACGAGGAGATCGCCGACCGGCGCAGCGCCTCGGACCTGGCCGAGCGCGACGACATCATGTCGCTGTTGCTGCAGGCCACGCACGAGGATGGCTCGTCGATGAGCGACTCGGAGCTGCGCGACGAGCTCGTCACGCTGCTGGTCGCCGGGCACGAGACGACCGCCAACGCGCTCTCCTGGGCGGTCGAGCGGCTGTGCCGGCACCCCGAGCGGATGCATCGCCTGACCGAGGAGGTGCGCGCCGGGCAGGACACCTACCTGCAGGCCACGATCCAGGAGACGCTGCGCCTGCGCCCGGTGATCTCGATCGTGCTGCGCCGTCTGCAGGAGCCGATGGAGCTCGGCGGGCGTCTGCTCCCTGCAGGGGCCTCGATCGTGCCCGCGATCCACCTCGTGCATCGTCGCGCCGACATCTACCCCGAGCCGGACGAGTTCCGGCCCGAGCGCTTCATCGAGGCCGAGGGCGGCCGCGCGCCGGGGACGTACACCTGGATTCCGTTCGGTGGTGGCATCCATCGCTGTCTGGGCGCGGCCTTCGCCCAGTTCGAGATGGAGGTCGTGCTACGCGAGCTCGTGCTGCGGCGCACCCTCGCTCCGTCGCGTCCGGGCTCCGAGCGGGTCTACCGCCGCGCGATCACCGAGACAC
>JBAUXH010000238.1:0-1667 GCA_049584155.1 Solirubrobacteraceae bacterium | reverse complement strand
GGTGTCGCGGTCAGTCCCGGTCCGGATCGCTCGGTGATGGTGCCCTTCGGTGGAGCCGACCACGACTGGGCGGCGCTCGAGCTGGCGAGCTGGATCGCCTCCGTCAGCGGGGCGCCGCTGCAGCTGCTCGGCTCCTCCGGGCAACGAGAGGATGGTCGCGATGCCAGTGGCCTGCTGGCCAATGCATCATTGGTCGTACAGCAGTTCGCGGGGGTCTCGGCCGAGCCGATCCTGGCGGAGCCGGGTCGCGAGGGCATCCTCGCAGCGGCCGCCGGAGCCGGGCTGTTGCTGGTCGGCCTGTCCGAGCGCTGGCAGAAGGAGGGTCTGGGTGAGACCCGCAGGGCGATCGCCCGTTCAGCCCCGGCGCCGATCGTCTTCGTCCGCAGGGGCGAGCGGCCCGGTGCCCTGGCTCCAGCGACTGAGCTGACCCGCTTCGGCTGGTCGACCGCGGCGCTTGGCAAGCCGGTCTAGGCGCACCAGAGCGCGAAGGGGACGGGCGACACCCGCGCAGGGCCTGGTGCTACTGATCTGGGTCGGGCCCTGCCGGGCTGACCCGCCAGACCCCGTCCTCGCAGACCATACTCACCATCTCCCCGCCGTCCCCAAGCGCGATCCGCGCCTCGCGGGCCTCGAAATCGACCTCCAGCTTGAGCGCCAACAGCGGAGTCTGGCTGGCCGGCTCCACTGGCGCCGGCGAGGGAGCGGTCGGTGGGACGGGAGCGGCCGTCCCCGGTTGCGCGGCGGGGCTCCGAGCAAACACGGTCGGGGCGTGACGGGGCTCAGAAGCTGGCCTGTCTTTGGTATCGGGGACGGCGGTATCGGGGGCGGCGCTCACCGGTTGCGCAGCGGGACTCCGGGGGGCAGCGGTATCGGGGACGGCGCTCACCGGTTGCGCGGCGGGACTCCGGGCGAACACGGTGGGGGCACTGCGTGGATCGGAGGCCGGCCTGTCCTCGCTATCGGGGGCGGCGCTCGCCGGTTGCGCAACAGGGCTCCGAGCGAACACCGTGGGAGCACTGCGGAGCTCAGAGGCCGGCATGTCCTCGGTATCGGAGACGGCCTCCACGGCCTGCGGCCGCACGATCTCCTTGACCACCAGCGTCGTGGCCCCGGCCTCGATCGAGTCGCCGAGCGCCAGCAGACGGGGGCTTTGAATCCGCAGGCCGTTGACGAACGTGCCGTTGGAGGAGCCGAGATCCTCGATCGCATAATCGCCAGTGGCCTCGCGCGAGATGCGGGCGTGCTGGCGGGAGATCTCCTCGTCCTCAGAGAGCCTGCCGGCTCCGGTGGCGTGACGCCCGATGACGAGCTCGTCCTCGACCACGATCGTGTTGCCGGGGACGATGCCGCTGATCACCTCGAGGCGCAGGCAGGTCGAGCTGGTGCTCACCGGAGAACCGTAGCGATCGCCGAAGCGAGGTCCGGTTCGCCGCGCTCGGCCCTGATGACGTGCATGACGGCGTTGATCAAGGCAAGGTGGGTGAAGGCCTGGGGGAAGTTGCCCAGGTGACGGCCGGTGCGTGGATCGATCTCCTCGGCGTAGAGACCGAGCGGGCTGGCGTGGGAGATGAGCTTCTCGCAGAGCGCACGGGCGCGCTCGAGCTCGCCGATCTCACAGAGCGCGGACACCAGCCAGAAGGAGCAGATCGTGAAGGAGCCCTCCTCGC
>JBAUXH010000237.1:0-1562 GCA_049584155.1 Solirubrobacteraceae bacterium | reverse complement strand
GCGTCTATGGCAAAGTGCACGGCAATATCACCGTTAGCGAGCGCTGCGAGCTAAAATCCAAATGCATGTTGCAGGGAGATCTCAAGGCAGCCCGTCTAGTAATTGAAGAGGGAGCAACCTTTATCGGGAAATCGGAAGTCACCACCGGTGCCATTCCCGCAAAAGCTGCACCGCGCCCTGAAGTTGTGCGGTCCAGCGAGCCGATGAAGGCGGCATTCGGAGTGCGCGCGTAAAAGAAAGGTTTCGGCAAACATACAGTGGCCAATCCAGCGCCTGCAAAAGTCAGTGCGGAATGTCCGCACTGCGGCTTTAAGCAGATGGAATATGCGGCGGCCAAGAGTTCGATGTGCCGCCAGTGCGGCCGCTCTTTCAATCCGTTCGCACCGAAACCCACCCTGAAACTGCGGACGATCGAAGAAGCGCCTGCGCCCGAGACTTCCTCATCTCTTTTTGGCAAATTCGAGGATTTTTGGAAGCGGCAAACCAATTCGGTCGTCGAGTGTTTTGAATGTAAACGCAAACAGCAGGTTTCTGGCACCGCGACATCGACAATCTGTCCCTCGTGCAGCGCGCACATTGATCTGCGCGATTACAAAATCACCAGCGGATTCAGTCGAAGCATTCGCACCCGCGGAAATGTACATCTTTCCGGCAAAGGTGACCTTGCCAGCAGCAGCGTGGAGTGCAATTCCGCTCTGATTGAAGGCAGGCTGCGCGGAAATCTGCATTGCGATACCGCGACGATTAACTACGCAGGAAAAATCCCCGGCCGCATCAGTGCGCGCCATATAGTCGTTGATCGCAAAGCTGATGTTCACTGCTTCCGGAGACTGCGCGGAGAGCACATCGAAATTAAAGGCAGGATGTCTGGAGAGATTATCGCTCAATCCGTAACGGTTCATCGAAAGGGTTCGTTGGAGGGCGATGTGACAGCGAGAGCGATTACTGTGGAAAAAGGCGGAATGTTTTCCGGCCAACTCGCTATCGGGCAGATCGACCTGGCACAAGGAGAACTGCTCGGGAAGCAAGAGCCGGGCGTATCGCGCCCGATGCAGTCCAGTTTTCAAGATGTCGTAGCGCGGCCGTTGCCGGCGACGTAGCAACAATCAGTTCATGCGAAGACTGCATCCACGCAGTCCTTACCAAAAACTCGGCGGCTATGTCCATCTGCCGCGTTTGATTGACAAGGCAAGGCTGCACCGCAAAGGCTTGCTCGACGGTTACAACTATAAAACCGTCGGGTTCGACAAGCACTTACTAGCGTTTCTCAAAATCGACGGAGAAGCTTTTGAAGAAATCGCCAATAAGCTGGATGATGATGAGGCAATTCTCGTTTGGGTGCAGAAAAATGGAGAGCAACATTCGTCCGAGTCCATCGAACAATGGAACGAGGCCATGATTTCACGTCATCCCGATACGGCTGCTAAAAAGGCGCGGTTCCTGCATTTTCTCAAAGAAGCCGGAGGCGATGGACGTAAAGATATTCGGACTTATTTCGATCTGATTGAATTCGATGAAGGAAGGCTGAAAGAAAAGGCGTGAGTCGTTGTACCGTTAAATTG
>JBAUXH010000236.1:0-2875 GCA_049584155.1 Solirubrobacteraceae bacterium | reverse complement strand
GGCTTCGGCAACGGTGTCGGACTATTTGAAATAGCCCACGAACATGTACCCGGACCACTCACGATCGAATTCTTCCTGGCGCCCTCCGAACACGGACATCTGGCGGTGCTGATCTACGTCGAAGCCGTCACGCCCGCCTCCGAGCAACTCGCCTTCATGGGTCACGAAGTCCGCGCGCCCAAGCCCTACGGCATCGGCATCACCTTCGACATCCCGATCGTCCCCACGCTCCCCGGCGCGTCGCTCGGCTGGCTGCAGCACGTCTCGCTGTCCTTCGGCGCGAACAACGTCGCCTACTACAGGACGATCCACGGCAAGCGCAAGCTCCAACACGTGCGCGGCCTCGTCACCCCCAAAACGTGTCCTCGAGCGGGCTTTCCGATCGAAGTGCAGGTCGGCTTCGCGGACGGCACGGCGACCAAGACGACCACCACCATCCCATGCCCACACAGATAACCGGATGTTACGCAACGAGCGCGATGTCGCTGGGCGTGGCCGAACCGATCCCAACTGAAGAAGCTCCGCCTAAACATGTCCAAGCACGACATACTTCTCATCAGATGAACCTTCCACAGATCGACATCGCCGGCATGCGCATAGCCAGCGCGCGGGGAGCCGCGCGCACGGCCGTCGTGGCGCTGACGATCTGCGCCGGACTGGCCGGGGCCGCGCAGGCGGAAACCGTCGCCTCGATCGCACCCTCGCTGTCACCCAACCGACTGCACGCAAAGTCCTCGCTCACGTTCACGATGCGCTTCTCCGGCGGCCCGTTCGGCGTGCCCACCCCGGTGAGCAAGTCGATCGTGCGCTTCCCGGCCGGGATGACCCTCAACATCCCCCACCTCAGCAGCTGCCCCGCCCCGCGCCTGCGCGCGCATGGAGCGAGTGGCTGCCCCAAGAGCTCGCAGATCGGCCACGGCCACGCACTCGTGGAGGCACACGCCGGCACCGAGAACATCACCGAGGAAGCCACCCTGTGGGTATTCCTCGGCCCCCCCAACAACCTCCAGCCGACGTTCGAGATCCTCGCCCAGGGCTACACCCCGATCGACGAACGCAAGGTCTTCACCGGGGTCGTGCTCGCAGCCGAAGCCCCCTACGGGGAAGAGCTTTCGCTAACAATCCCCCCGATCCCCACGCTGATGCTCGAGCCCGACGCCTCGATCGTCACTCTCACGCTGACGATCGGCCCGAGCGGCCACCGTCAGGCACGCGGCGCGCCCGCGGTCCTCACGCCCTCCAGTTGCCCGACCGGAGGCCTGCCGTTCGCGGCCGAAACCACCTACGTCGACGGCTCCACCGGCCAGGCGCTCGCCACGACCCCCTGCCCGGCATGAGCTCCACCGCGACACCCACCCGCGTCCTGAGTGCCCTGGCGCTGTGCCTGCTCACGTTGGGCGCATTCGCACCGCTCAGCGCCGGCGAGCGCAGCGGTTCACTCCCGTTGGCACACGCCGCACGGACGATCTCGCTGAACGAGACCGGCCGCCTGCACCTCACGAGCAAACACAACTTCACCCTCAACGAGCAGGGCTCGGCGACGGGCACCGTCAAGGGCACGATCTACGTGCACCTGACCGCGGTCTCCTCGACCCGTGTGACTGCCGAAATCAATATCTACGCGCACGGGGCCTCGTTCTCGGGCAACGGCAACGCGAGCTATCACCGGGGGAGCACGACGGCCAGCTTCGCCGGCTCGATGTCGATCAACCGCGGCACCGGCACCTACGCCCATGTGCACGGGTCAGGGCTGAGCTTCAGCGGCACGATCGCCGAATCGAGCAACGACGCGATCACCGTGCACGTAAGCGGCAGGGTGTCGGCCTGATGTCGGTCGCCGGGGATCTCCTCCGGCGCGCCCTCGGGCACTGAATCGAGACACCATGCTGGAGCTGCGAAACCTCGTCAAGCACTACCCCTCGGTCGGCGGCGAGACGATACGCGCCGTCGATGATGTATCGCTGACGGTCGCCCCCGGCGAAACCGTCGCGCTGTATGGGCCGAGCGGATCGGGCAAGACGACGCTCTTGCTGATGGTCGCGATGCTGCTAACGCCCACCGACGGCACGATCCTGATCGGCGAGCGCGACATCTCCACGCTCTCCGAGCACGAGGCCTCGCACTTCAGGCTCTCAGAACTGGGCTTCATCCGCCAGAGCTTCGACCTGTTGCCGGGGGTCAGCGCGATCGACAACGCGACGCTGAAGCTGCTCAAGACCCGCCGCTGGCGCGAGGCCCGGCGCGAGATCGCGCCCCTGCTAGAGCGTCTCGGATTGGGCGAGCGCATGCACCATCGCTCCGAGACGCTCTCGATGGGCGAGCGCCAGCGGGTGATGATCGCGCGAGCGCTCTCAACGGCGCCACGCCTGCTGCTCGCCGACGAGCCGACCGGGAGCCTCGACAGCCGCCGCGGGCGCGAAGTACTCGAGCTGCTGCGCGAGCTCAGCCGCGAACGCGAGGTCGCCGCGGTGATCGTCAGCCACGACCCGATGGCGGCCGAGTATGCCGACCGCGTGCTCGCGCTGCACGACGGCCAGCTGGAGGAGTACGCACCCAATCACGACGTCTATGCCCGGCGATGAGCCCGCTCAACGCCCTGCACCTCTACCGCGTGCGATTGCGCGCGCGGTTCTGGCAGGAGTGCTTCGCGGTCCTCGGGATCGCCGCCGGGGTCGCGCTGCTGTTCGCCTCGCAGGTCGCCAATTCGAGCCTGCAGAGCTCCGTCTCTCAGCTCTCGCGCGGGATCGCCGGTAGCGCGACGCTGCAGTTGCTGGCGCGCGACCCGCATGGCTTTCCGGCGGGCACGCTCGCACACGTGCGCGCGATCCCCGGCGTGCGCGTCGCTGCGCCGGTGCTGGAATCCGGCGCGCAGGCC
>JBAUXH010000235.1:0-16978 GCA_049584155.1 Solirubrobacteraceae bacterium | reverse complement strand
CCGCCACACCCTCACTCACACTGACCGTTCATATACTCAGCCCTCAGTGCGGCTGTCCAAGACGATCAGGGTGGCGGCCTGGGGGGTAGTGGCGGCAGGGGTCGCCGCGCCGTTGGTGCGTAAGCGGATCGCGGCGCCGCCGCTCCTGACCCAGACCGTCGCGTTCGCCGCGCCGGTCGCCCTATGTGTGGCCGTGCGCCGCTCGCGCACGCGCGATGTGGCGGTGTGCAGCCTGCAGATGTGGGCGTATCTGGCCGCGTACAAGACGCCACACGACGACGAGGACGCGCAGGCGCGACGCGTGCACATCGACTACCCGATCGACGTCGATCGCGCGCTGGGCCTTGGCCAGCTTCCGACATTGCGCCTACAACGCGCGCTGGCACGAATCGACCCTCTCAACGGGCAGCCGAGCTGGCGAACGCTCGACAAGGTGCTCGTGTGGGCGCACTGGGCCTGGTTCATGGTGCCGCACGGTTCGCTTGCCTACATCCTCCTCTGTCATCCCGAGAAGTTCCCACGCGCGGCCGTTATGACGTATGCCGTATTTGACCTGGGCGCGAGCGTCTACTGGATCGCCCCGACCGCGCCGCCCTGGTACGCGGCCTCGGAGGCCGGTCGCGACGACCACGGCGCGGAGGACGTGCGCCGGATGATGGTCGAATACGGCGAGCATTTCTGGAGAGACGGCTGGGGGCCTCTATACAGTGTGTTTGGAGGCAATCCCTTGGCTGCAATGCCCTCGTTGCACTTCGCCACATCCCTGATGGCCGCCCTCCTGCTCGCGGAGGCCGGACCGCTCGCGGGCGTACTCGGCAGCGCCTACGCCGCGGTGTTGGGCTTCGCGCTGGTGTACCTGGGCGAGCACTATGCCGTCGACCTGCTCGCGGGCGCCGCACTGACGGGCGCCGTACGCCGGTGGGGTCCGCGCGCGGGACCGGCGCTGCAGGACCTCGGGCGCGCCGTGGGGGCGCTGGAGGCAATCGCGCACGAGGCGCGGTAATGGGAGCGGGGGAGAGCGAGTCGGAGATGACGCGAGACCTCGCAGAGGACCCAACCGCAGAGGACACGGCGAGGATAGGGGCCTCCCACCACGAAGAGGAGATGCCGCGCGTGGCGGTCACGCGCCGGCAGGCGATCGGCTTCGGGCTGTTCGTGCTCACGATCGTCGGGTTCATGTACTTCGTCCTGCCTAAGCTCGCGGGGGTAGGCACGACGCTGCATCACATCGAGAACGGGGACGGCTGGTGGATCGCGATTGGGGTAGTGCTCGAGCTGGCCTCGTTCGCCGGGTACGTGGTGCTGTTCCGTGCGGTGTTCGTCGGCAGGGATGTACATCCCCCCGGGCCGATCGGCTGGCGCGAGAGCTACCAGATCACGATGGCCGGCCTAGCCGCCACGCGTCTATTCGCGACCGCTGGTGCGGGAGGCATCGCGCTGACCGCCTGGGCGCTGCGGCGCTCGGGGATGGAGGCACGGCTGGTGGCGTGCCGGATGGTCGCGTTCATCGTGTTGCTCTACGCGGTCTACGCCGGCTCGGTGCTGCTCGACGGCATCGGTCTAGGGACGGGCCTGTTCCCCGGAGGCGGTTCGTTCGCGCTGACGATCGTCCCCGCGATCGTCGCGGCGATCCTGATCGCGGCGGTCGGTGCGATGGCGCTGCTCCCCAACGACATCGAGCGTCGCCTGCAGAGCTGGGCCTCAGGTTCCGGTCGCCTGGCCCGCTGGGTGGCGCTCGGGGTGACGGCACCCGCGCTGGCCGCAAGCGGCGTGCGCACCGCGATCGAGCTGATCCGCTCGCGTGACCCTGGTCTGCTCGGGGCGGTGGCGTGGTGGGGCTTTGACATCAGCGTGCTGTGGGCGATGTTTCACGCGTTCGGCTCGCCGCCGCCGTTCGCGGTCATCTGGATGGCCTACTTCCTAGGGATGCTCGGCAACCTGCTGCCCCTGCCCGGCGGCCTAGGGGGCGTCGAGGGCGGCATGATCGGCGCCTTCGCCGCGTTCGGCGTCGACTTCAACCTGGCGGTGCTCGCCGTGTTGTCCTACCGCGCCATCTCCTTCTGGCTGCCAACCGTTCCCGGCGCCATCGCCTACTTCCAGCTACGCCGCACCGTCGCGCGCTGGCGCGAGGAGCAAAGTGTCTCCCCGACACCATCCGCGCGCGCAGGTGGAGTTGAGTCCACGGCAGGCGTGCTTCAGAGCTCTTGACGCACCGAGAGGTGTGGGTAAACGGCCCGACGTAGGGAGTGTCGGTCGGTTGAACGATGCTGCCGCATGTCGTTTGATTTGGGGATATGGGATGCTCGGACCAATGGGAGATCTCTATGTGTTCGCCGATGAGGCTGGCAACTTCGACTTTTCGACGGGCCAAAGCGCGTCGCGGTACTTCGTGCTTTGTACGGTCACGTCCGAGCACTGCGAGATCGGCGACTCCCTGCTCGCGCTCCGGCGCGATCTTGGATGGCGGGGCCGGCATCTCGATCGAGTCTTCCACGCGACCGAAGACCCGCAGGCAGTTCGGGACGAGGTATTTGAGCTGCTGGCCGGCATGGAATGTTGGGTAGACGCAACGATTCTCGAGAAGCGCAAGGCTGAACCCCATCTCAGAGCAGAAGCCTCTCTTTACAAGATGGCTTGGTACCTGCACTTCAAATATCTCGCCTGGGCTATGCGGTCCTCTGACCGACTATTCGTCGCTGCGTCGAGCCTTGGAACGAAAAAGGCTCGTGGTGCGCTTCATACGGCCGTAGATGATGTAGTCCGACAGTTCTCGCCGTGTGACTCGCATCGGGTCGCTTTTTGGCCCGCTGAAAGCGACCCATGTCTCCAGGTCGCCGACTACTGCACATGGGCCATCCAGCGCAAGTGGGAGAGAGCGGATTCCCGTTCGCATGCCCTGATCGCACCAAAAATCCGCAGTGAGTTCGATGCCTGGGAGCGAGGCACGACCATCTACTACTGAGAGAAGATGAGTCGGCCCCCGCAAAGCTAGCTCAGCTTGAGCAGAGCCCAGGGGCTCTTTCACCGTACGAGAGCCGACCAAAACTAATCAGTTGATGCTCCATCATGATGGCACATGGATAGGACGGTACTCGCGGGACGACCCCTCGATGCGCGCGCTAATGGACGATCCAGCCCGCGAACAGCCGAAGCTCATCAGGCGCATCAGATCAAGCAGATCTCCACAATTGGGCTATACTTTACAAAGTAAAGCGCACTGGGGTCATATGCTCTCGCGAATGCGCGATGCTCCTCAAACGCGCTGCATAGACGAATCGCAGATGACCGGCGCGAAATGAACGGAGATCGATGAGATGAGCAGCGGCGACGTCGAGAACACGATCATCATCGGCAGCGGGCCGGCCGGATATACCGCGGCGCTTTATACGGCCCGCGCGAATCTCCACCCGCTGGTGATCGAGGGGTTCGCCTGGGGCGGACTGCTGCAGCAGACGACCGACGTCGAGAACTACCCCGGCTTCCCGGAGGGGATCATGGGACCAGAGATGATGCAGAAGCTGCGCGATCAGGCCGAGCGCTTCGGTGCACGGCTGGAGACCGACCAGGCCGAGCGCGTCGAGCTGG
Source organism: Solirubrobacteraceae bacterium (assembly GCA_049584155.1). Lineage (GTDB taxonomy): Bacteria > Actinomycetota > Thermoleophilia > Solirubrobacterales > Solirubrobacteraceae > Palsa-744. The sequence continues at coordinate 13,393 of JBAUXH010000235.1, read as the reverse complement.
CGAACGAGCCCGGAGGCATCCATCGCGTATGGGTAGGAGATGTAGAGCACCGTGCACGCACGGTCGTGCTGGCGATGGGCGCCGAGCACAAGAAGCTCGGGGTTCCCGGCGAGGAGGAGCTGAGCGGCCGCGGCGTCAGCTACTGCGCCACCTGCGACGCGGCCTTCTTCAAAGATGCTCCGACGCTGATAGTCGGCGGTGGAGACTCGGCGATGGAGGAGGCGATCTTCCTCTCCAAGTTCGCCTCTGACGTCACGGTCGTACATCGGCGCGACGAGTTCCGCGCCTCGAAGATCATGCTCGAGCGGGCTCGCGCTCAGGAGAACATCGAGCTGTTGACGCCCTACACCGTCAGGGAACTGCTTCCCGGCGAGGGTGGCGCTCTGTCCAAGGCGGTGCTCGTACATTCCCACACCGGCGAGGCTCGCGAGTTGGAGATCACGGGCGCGTTCATCGCGATCGGCCACGAGCCCCAGTCCGAGCTCGTGCGCGGCCAGATCGACGTCGACGCCGAGGGTTACGTCAAGGTCGCCGGGCGCTCCACCCGAACCAATCGACCGGGCGTATTCGCCGCCGGCGATCTCGTCGATCACACCTACCGTCAGGCGATCACCGCCGCCGGCTCCGGGTGTCAGGCGGCGCTCGATGCCGAGTGGTATCTGCGCGACACGCCCGAGGTGCCGACGCCCGCGGGGATGCCCGAAGGGGACCTGGCCGAAGCGCAGTGGGAGTCCACAGCGGGCGTATGAGCTGATCGGTGGCTCGGGAGAAGACCGGCCCGCCCCCTACCGCGGGCCCGGGAGGGCGCCCTCCAGTTCCAGTAGAAATCGCTTGCGGTCCAGCCCGCCGCCATACCCGCCGATGCCACCGCCGGAGTGCAGCACGCGGTGGCAGGGGATCACGATCGGGATTGGGTTTGAACCGAGCGCATTGCCGGCCGCACGAGCGCCGCGAGGGCTGCCGGCCTCGGCCGCTACCTCGGCGTAGGAGAGGTAGCCGCCGTAGGGGATCGCCGCGGTCATCCTCAGTACGCGTCGCGCGAACGGGGTGATGAGAGACCAGTCGAGGTCCACGTCGAAGCTACGGCGGCGCGCCTCGAAGTATTCATCCAGCTGACGCCGGACGGGGTCAAGCGATCCGGACGAGGCGACGATGTGCGGCGAGAGCTTGCTTGACAGTCCCTCCAAGAACACCTCAACGCTCTCCTCCGGGAAGGCGAGACGGACGAGGCCGCGTTCGGTGATGGCGGCGTGGAGCGTGCCAAACGGCGAGTCGATCGGCGCGTAGCGGATATCGACGCTCATGTGTGGTGGTTTGCCTCAGTCGGGTCGATATTCGAAGAAGCCCGCGCCGGTGGCGTGGCCGAGGTGACCGTCACGCACGAGACCTCGCAGCATGGGTGCGGCGCGGTAACGCTCCTCGCAGTACTCCTCCCATAGGCCGTCCAGGACGGCCAGTACGTGGTCGAGTCCGATCTCATCGGCCCACGCGAGCGGTCCGCGTGGATAGTTGAGCCCGAGCACCATGCCGGTGTCGATGTCCTCTGCGCTGCCGACGCCTTCGCCAAGCGCGAAGGCGCACTCGTTGATCACCTGGCAGATGATGCGCTCGAGCACACCGCCGGGCGCGGGCTGCGCTTTGGCGTCAGCATCACCCGTAGAGGGGTCTGGGTCCGGGGGGCGGTGGGGATCGCGCGAGTAGTCGTAGTAGCCGCGCCCGCTCTTGCGGCCGTAACGTCCCGCGGCGACATAGCGGGAGGTGATCGGGGAAGGACGCCAGCGTGGCTCGTAGAAGCTCTGCTCGTAGAAGCTCTTAGAGATCTCAAACCCCGTGTCGATCCCGACGAGGTCCATCAGCTCGAACGGACCCATGCGAAAGCCGCCCTCGACGCGCACGATCCGGTCGATCGTCTCGATATCCGTGATTCGCTCCTGCACAAGGCGAAGCGCCTCCAGCCCGAAGGGACGGTTGCAGCGGTTGACGAGAAAGCCGGGCCCATCCTGCGCTCGGATGATCGTCTTACCCATCGCCTCGCCCGTCGCGTCGGCGAGCATGAGCGAGCGTTCGTCCGAGAGTGCGCCCGCGACGACCTCCAACAAGCGCATGAGTGGGGCGGGATTGAAGAAGTGCATCCCCACCACACGCTCGGGATGGGGCACGACCGAGGCGATCGCCGTGACCAGCAGGGAGGAGGTGTTGCTGGCCAGCACGCACTCCCCTGAGACGATCTCCGCCAGGCGCACGTACAGCTCGTGCTTGAGCTCCAGTCGCTCGGGGGCGGCCTCGATCACCAGCTCGCACTCCGCCATCGCATCGAGTGTGTCGACGGGCTCGAGCCGTGCGGCGGCCGCAGCTGCCTCCTCGGTGCTCAGCTTGCCTTTGGCGGCTTCCTTGGCGAGCCCCTCGCGTGCGCGGGCGGAGCCGCGCTGGAGCGCCTCGGCCAGCGGGTCGTGCAGCAATGCGCGCGCGCCCGAACGGGCGGCGAGCTGGGCGATGCCGGAGCCCATCGTCCCGGCGCCGATGACGCCGATCGTCTTCGCGGGGGCGGCGGTCTCTGTCGGCTGTTCGGACACGCTCGTCTCAGGCGGGGACGAGTGCGTTGATGCCCGTCATGCCCCGTCCGATGATCAGCTTCTGGATCTGCGAGGTCCCCTCGTACAGCGTCGTGACGCGGGCGTCGCGGAAATAGCGCTCGACCGGGTGATCGTCGACATAGCCCGCGCCGCCGTGTATCTGGATCGCGAGATTCGCGCACTCCAGCGACGCTTCGGTCGCGTGCAGCTTGGCGATCGAGGTCTCCAGGGTATTCGGACGGCCCTTGTCCTTGAGGAAGCCGGCGCGCCAGACGAGCATCCGCGAAGCGTCGGTCTTGAGCACCATGTCGGCGATCATCGCCTGCACGAGCTGGAAGGAGGCGATCGGACGGCCGAACTGCTCGCGCTCCTTGGCGTACTTCACCGACTCCTCCACGCACCCCTGACAGATGCCCACACAGCCGGCCGCCACGGAGTAGCGCCCGGAGTCGAGCGCCGACATCGCGACCTTGAACCCCTCGCCGATCTGCCCGAGCATCTGATCGTCTGAGACCTCGACGTCTTCCAGCGCGATCGAGGCCGTGTCGGAGGCGTGCAGGCCCATCTTGTGCTCGATCGTCTGCGCCGTGTATCCCGGCTGGTCGGTGTCGACGAGGAAGCAGGCGAGGCCCTTGTGGCCGAGGTCCGGGTCGGTCTGAGCGAAGATCAGCGCCACGCGCGCATAGTTGCCCATCGAGATCCACATCTTCGCGCCGTTGATCACCCAGCCCGTGTCGGTCTTGCGCGCGCGCGTCTTCTGGTTGGCCGCATCCGAGCCGGTGTCGGGCTCGGTCAGCCCGAAGCACCCGAGCCACTCGCCCGAGCAGAGCTTTGGCAGGTAGGTCTGCTTCTGCTCCTCCGTGCCCCATTTAAGGATCGCCGAGCACACGAGCGAGGTCTGCACGGAGATGACCGTGCGGATCGCCGAGTCCCCGCGCCCGATCTCCTCGACGATCAACCCATAGCTGAGGTAATCCAGGCCCGCCCCGCCGTACTCCTGCGGGACGATCGCCCCGAGGTAGCCCTGGGCGGCGATCTTGCGCACGAGCTCCAGGTCGAAGTGGTGGTTGCGCGCGTTTTCGCGTGTCTGCAGGACTATCTCGCGATCGGTGAACTCGCGAGCGGTGTCACGGATCAGGCGCTGCTCGTCGGTCAGGTCGAAATCCATGCGTGTCTGTCTCCTCGTGCCCGCGCGCGGGCGGTCGTGGTGTATGCGCAGCGCCGGACGCGCGCGCTCAGGCTTTCCTCAGCTTCGGTGTGCTCCACGGCGCGTTCACGCGCCGCTCTATCTCTCCTGCGACATCGTCGATCGGCAGTCGCTCCTGCGCGAGCGAGTCCCGGTCGCGCAACGTCACGGTGCGGTCCTCGATGCTCTGGTGGTCGATCGTCAGGCAGAAGGGCGTGCCGATCTCGTCGTGACGGCGGTAGCGCTTGCCGATCGAGCCGCCCTCGTCGTACTCGGCCTGGGCCAGCACGCGCACTGATTCGTAGACCTCGCGCGCGAGCTCGGGTTGACCGTCCTTGCGGACCAACGGCAGCACCGCCGCCTTGACCGGCGCCAATCGGGGGTGAAGGCGCAGCACCGTCCGCTTCTCGCCGTCGACCTCCTCCTCGTCATAGGCGTCCACCAGGAACGCGAGCGTCGCGCGATCGGCGCCCGCGGCCGGCTCGATCACGTGGGGCACGTAGCGCTCGCCGCTGGCCTGGTCGAAGTACTCGAGCTTCTGCCCGGAGAACGCAGCGTGCTGGGTCAGGTCGAAGTCGCCGCGGTTGGCGATCCCCTCGAGCTCGGACCAGCCGATGGGGAACAGGTACTCCACGTCGCTCGTGCCGGAGGAGTAGTGCGAGAGCTCGTCCTGCTCGTGCGCTCGCAGGCGCAGGTGATCGGGGCGCAGGCCCAGCTCCAGATACCAGCGCTCGCGCTCGGAGAGCCAGTGCTCGAACCACTTCTGCGCTTCGGTCGGGGGCACGAAGAACTCCATCTCCATCTGCTCGAACTCGCGCGTACGGAAGATGAAGTTGCCCGGCGTGATCTCGTTGCGGAAGGACTTCCCCACCTGGGCGATCCCGAACGGGGGGGACTTGCGGGAGAACTGCAGGACGTTCTTGAAGTTGATGAAGATGCCCTGCGCGGTCTCCGGGCGCAGGTACGCGGTCGCGCCGGACTCCTTGACCGGGCCGATCGTCGTCTCGAACATCAGGTTGAAGTCGCGTGCCGCGGTGAGGTCGCACTCGTCGGTCTCGCCTGGGTGCTTGGAGGGTTTGCGCCCGCACGGCAGGTCGGCCAGGTGGTCGGCGCGAAAGCGCTGCCCGCAGGTGCGGCAGTCCACGAGCGGGTCGGTGAAACCGGCGAGGTGACCGCTGGCCTCCCACACGCGCGGGTGCTGGAGGATCGCCGAGTCGATCGCGACGATGTCCTCGCGCTCCTGCAGCATCGCCCGCCACCAGGCGTTCTTGACGTTGTTCTTCAGCAGCACGCCGTAGTGACCGAAGTCGTAGGTCGAGCCCACGCCGCCGTAGATCTCGGAGGAGGGGAAGACGAAGCCGCGCCGCTTGCACAGCGCGACGATCTTCTCCATCGTCACGACATCCACGTCCAGTGTGCCGGTCGGGGAGGCGTCTGGGTCGGTTGGCGGAGGGCTCGCGCTCATCGTGGAGCGGATGGTATTCGACGCTTGGGATCCCGCTCGCCGTCGAGACTCGAGCGGTCTTTCGGGAAGGCCCGCCGTCGAGCCCCCATAGGGGTCGAGGGCTTGGGTTGACAAAACTTTTCACTTCCCCCTTGACATACGCTAGAAACTGTGTTTTTCTTCATGGCAATGGACGGTAGCCAACCCGATGGGAACGGACTCCAACCGGGACGACCATACGTAGAAGACGTACCCGTGCCGGGATCTGTTCGAGCGCCGCTACCCATACCTCTCCGGTGGCGCTCGAACAGGTCTCGGCACATGCCAGCCTCGCGCCGGCCTCCTCGAACGGGCGTCGCGGTCTGACCGGGCAGCGACGCCGGTCGGACCGCCACCCGTTGCTCAAAGACTCCGATTGCGCTCCAAGGCCACCACCGTGTCGCGGGCTCGGTGCCGTTCGGATCGGCGCGGCGCGACATTTCAGCCGAAGGGCGGGTGTACGCGGCATGTAGCATCGCCCGCCGTGGCTCGCATCTTGATCGTCGGTGGCGGCTGCCGTGGCAGAGCACTTGCCGTCCGGCTGGTGCAGGAGGGTCGACACGCTGTGCGCATCACGACCCGTACCGAGTCCGGTCGCGCCGCGATCGAGGCGACCGGAGCCGAATGCCTGATCGGCACGCCCGACCGCCTGGCGAGCATGCGCGGCGCGTTGGATGGTGTGACGATCGCCTGCTGGATGCTCGCCACGGTGCAGGGGGATCCGCCGCAGATGGGGTCGCTGCACGGTTCGCGCGTGGAATCGTTCCTGAGTCAGGCGATCGACACGACTATGCGGGGCTTCATCTATGAGGCGGCGGCGGGCCTCGCGGCGGCTCAGGAGACTCTCTCCGCAGGCGAGCAGATCGTGCGAACGATCGCAGAGCGCAACGCGATCCCGGTGGCGATCCTGAAGGCTGGCGTCGAGGACTCTGAGAGGTGGCAGGCCGAGGCGTGGGCCGCGATTGAACGGCTGCTCAGAGGTCGAGCGATCGCATAGACACGCTATCCTCGAACTAATTCCCAAAAGCCGATCAGGATTCATAAAGCTCGTTTCTCCGCATGACCCTCGCGACGGCTGACCGTCGAGAAAGGAATACATCAATGACGCTGCAACTTGGCGATACAGCCCCCGACTTCGAGGCCGAGACGACCGAGGGCCACATCAAATTCCACGACTGGATCGGTAGCTCATGGGCAGTGCTGTTCTCACACCCGAAGGACTTCACGCCGGTCTGCACGACCGAGCTCGGCTACATGGCTAACGCGAAGCCCGAGTTCGACCGACGCGACGTGAAGATCATCGGACTGTCGGTCGACGCGCTCGACAAGCACGAGCAGTGGGCGCAGGACATCGAGGAGACGCAGGGCACCGCGCCGAACTATCCGATCATCAGCGACGCCGACTTCAACGTCTCGAAGCTCTACGGGATGCTGCCCACTGAGACCTCCGGCGACGCCGGAGCGCGCACGCCGGCTGACAATCAGACGGTCCGCAACGTCTTCGTGATCGGCCCGGATAAGAAGGTCAAGCTGATTCTCATCTATCCGATGACGACCGGACGCAACTTCGACGAGGTGCTGCGCGTGATCGACTCACTGCAGCTCACCGCCAAGCACAAGGTCGCGACACCGGTCAACTGGAAAGAGGGCGAGAAGGTGATCATCGCCGGTTCGGTCTCCAACGATGAAGCCAAAGAGGCCTACCCGGACGGCTGGGAGGAGCCCCGCCCGTATATCCGGATCGTGCCGCAGCCAAGTTAGGCACAGCCGCCGTTCCCCGTGCGCCCCGGGTGATCCGGGGCGCACGCTACGCGAGCGACAGACCGTCGTGGTCTGAAGTCTGGAGCCGCTCAAGCAGGCTCTCTAGGATGCGCGCTGTGGCTCCCCAGATGAGGTGGTCATCGACGATGTAGGCGTCGGTCTCGAATGAGATCCCGCGGCGTTTCATGCGCGTGCGTGTCCTCCCGGCGCGTAGGGCATCCAGCGGAAGCTCGAGTACGGCGTCAACCTCCGTCGGGGAGGCCTCCCAGTGCAAGCCCGTGGGGATCAGGCCGACGAACGGATGGATCACGTAGTTGGTCACGAACGTGGAAACCGGTGGCAGTTCGCCGAGTAGGCTCACCTGTGCGCGGGGCAGACCGATCTCCTCCTCGGCCTCGCGCAGCGCCGTTTCCGCCAGGTCGGCGTCCTCCGGGTCCCTCCGGCCACCGGGGAAAGAGATCTCGCCCGCGTGTCTGCGCAGGTCGGTACGGCGCCTCGTGAACACGGCATGCGGGTCCTGATGATCGGACGCCGAGAACAACGCCACCAGTACCGCCGCTGGAATCTGTACGGCGCTGTCGGCTATCGGCTGAGCATTACGGTCGTGATCAAGCGGCCATATGGACGCGCTCGACGCGCTCCGCGAACATGACCTCACCATCGAGCGCACGATGCACCGGACACTTGGCGGCGATCACCAACAGACGTTCCGCCTGCTCCTCGGGGAGATCGTCGGGCAGTCGCAGGACCAGCTCGAACTTAGTGGGACAGCCGCGCTCGGCGGGGTGATACTCAACATCGACCTCAACGTGGCCAAGATCCCAGCCCTTGCGTGCGGCATACATCTCCATCGTGATCGCGGTGCAAGAGGCGAGGCTGACCGCGAGCAGCTCCTGCGGATCGGGCCCAGCATCTTCGCCGCCGCTGTCCAGCGGCTCGTCGACCGTGAACTGGTGCTCGCGCACCCGCACGGTGTGTTTCAACGTACTGCCGTCGCGTCGCGCCGTCGCTTTCATGATGCCGGTCCACCTTTCCTGTCGATCATCCGAGCCCCTCCGATCGACCCCTCATTGCACATTCGCCTCTGTCTCACATGGTACTGCGGCGTCGGTCTGATCACTCCGGGTAACCGCCCTGCGGGGCGGCGTGGTTCATGGTGCGCTCGCGGGTTGCGGATCGGTGGTTCGCGGCGGCCTCGCGTGCGCGAGGCTAGGCGAGCGGGTTCAACAGCAGCCCCGTAAGTAGCTTGGGGAAGAAGAACGTCGACTTTGGCGGCATGTTCTCGCCGGCTGCCGCGACGTCTCTGACCTGTGCGACGGGAGTGGGTCGCATGAAGAACGCGGCGTCGTAGTCACCGGCGCGGACCAGGCGCAGCGCCTCCTCGGTCGAGCGGGCATAGAACAGACCGTGCAGGTGCGAAATATCCTCGTCGCTGAGCCCGAGCGCTCCCTTCAGCAACAACGCCTCCAGCACGCCGGTATCCAGATGGCGGTAGGCCTGCGAGCGTCCTGGCAGAGCCTGATCGGCGATCGCCTGGTCCTTCAGCGTCAGGCGTAGCGCACGATCGTGGTGGCCGTCGATGTAGCCGAGCTGCAAAGGTCCCTCGCCGGGTGCAGGCGCGATCTCCCCGACCGGCACCTCAATGATCTCGAAGTCGCGCTCGAGCGCCCGCCTGAGTGTTTGGCGACGATCCTCATCGAGATGGCCGATCAGGCGATGCGTGGGGAACACCGTCAGACCCGGGTCCTCCAGTGCCACTAGGCACATGAGGATGTACTGGTGCTCGCCCTCACCTCCGAGCTCTCGCGCGTAGGCCTGCATCGTCTCGTAACGGTGATGCCCGTCGGCGATCAGCAACTCGGCGTCGAGCGTGGCCGCCTGCACGGCCGCGATCGCCTGCGGGTCGGCCACCCGCCATAGGCGGTGCGTCGTACCCTCCGCGTCGAGGACCTCACCCCACGGCGGTTGTGTTGTAGCTGGCTCCAGCGCGCCCCACACGGCCTGAGTCGGGTCGGAGTACAGCGAGAAGATGGGGGAGATGTTCGCGCGCGTCGCGCGCGTCAGTGCCAGCCGGTCCTCCTTCGGGCCCGGATGCGTGCGCTCGTGCGGGCGCACCCGCCCGGCTCCGTACTCCTCGATGCGCACTCGGCAGTAGAACCCGCGCCGAGTCAGCCGGCGCCCATCCGGCCCGGTGTAGTCCTGAGCATGCGCCCAGACCGCCGGCTCACGGTCGCGAGTCAGCGCGCCCTGCAGTTGCCATGCCTCCAACAGGTTCGCGGCGGCCGTGTAACGGTCGGGCTCGCCCTCGGGCAGGTCGATCGCGACGATGTTGTGCGGCGAGTGAGCCAGCAGCGCGGCGCGCTGCTCTGGGTCGATCACGTCGTACGGCGGCGCCGTCACGTCCGCAAGCGAGCCGACGACAGCTGTGTCGTAGTGCAGCGCGCGCAGCGGTTGGATCTCGGCCATGGGCGGAGGCGGAGGCTAGCAGTGGAGGGCGCATTACGGCGACGACTTGAGTCGTGAGACGGCCGTCCAATACGGGAACATATGTTCGGTTATGGCCCACGCCCAGTACCTACGCGAGAAGGCACGTTCAATGCGAATCGAGCGCCAGTTCACGATCGATGAGCTGGCGGAGCGACTCGCGCTGTCGCGCAGCACGATCTATTACTGGGTCCGGGATCTACCGATCCCAGGATCGGGATCGGGCGGTGAGTGGCCCGAGGCGGCCCGTCGCAAGGGAACCCTCGCGATGCAGCGCAAGTACAGGCTGCTGCGGGAAGGGGCATACCGGGAGGGGTTGAGCAGCTTTGACGACATGATGCCGATCCGACCTTCCGTGACTTCATATGCCTATACATCACAGAGGGCTATAAGCGTACTCGCCTACGGGATCAGTGGCAGTAGACTCTGATGCTGACGGGGCGTGGCGAAGCCTGGTATCGCACCGCGTTTGGGTCGCGGGGGTCGCCGGTTCGAATCCGGCCGCCCCGATTAGTTAGTATTTGGCGAAGGCCAGCGATGGCGGGCGAAAACCGCCGAAAACACGGGGGATAGGCGTCGTCCGTTTCGCCTGTTTTTGCGGGCTTTCGCCGGCATCTCGGTAGCGGAGCGGTAGCAGCGGGCGCCGAAGCGGTAGCAAATCGGTAGCAGGCGCTTCGGTTCCGCTTCGAGCTTCGGCCTGTAGGTCTGTCGCCAGGAGTCCCCACGGCGACAGCGCTAGCGTTGCGGGATGGACCCGCGCGTGATGGCGGCATCTGACCTCGATGGAGCTGTGCGGGTGTGGCAAGCAGCGAACATTGCGCGGGGAAGCGCCCTAGTCCCGAGCGCGTTGCGAGGGTCGTTGAGAAGCTGCAAGAGCCGACAGCGGTGCCCTACGTCGCGGCCAGCGATACCGGCATCGTGGGCATGGCTCTGTTGGAGCCGTGCCGTGCCGATGATGGGGCGGGAGCGCTCATTCCCCACGCGCTCCACGTCTCGATGGTTTTCATTGACCCGGCATCACAACGACAGGGCGTTGGCAGTCGTCTTATGCGCTACGCACTCGACAGCGCGCACGCATCTCAAGTGCCTCAGCACATCGTTGCTGCACCTCGTTCAGTAGGTGGTCAATATTGTCGACGATGATTATGGGGTCGTACTCCGTGCGATCATTGATGTAGCCGAGAAGTGCGCCCAGTCGGTCCGTTGCCGGCCCATCGGCCCGGCGACGATTACACTCGGCTCGAACTGTCGCATAATCCGGCAGACCACCTAGTTCAAACCACTCACGAGCCGATCCTGGCTTGAATCCATCTTGTTTGATGGTTGTATTTAGCTGATCGTAGGCAGGATCGTACTCATACTGATATGCAACCCAGTCTTCGTCATCATCCACAGCCTGTTTTTCAAGCACGGGATATATCTTTGTGCTCATGAAGTTTATTGCCTCGTCGGGCGACCTCATACGAGACCCAAAGCTATTTGCGTCAAAGATCACTACCAAGGCGCCTGGACTGGCCCGTAGGGATTGTGCTGTCGCATGTATTACGGTGGACTTCCCCGTTCCACGCTCCCCGCTAATAATTACAAGTTGACCACGCTGGAGCTGCAGGAGAACGTTTCGCACGACCGGTCTATCTACGAAGACATCTTTCCAAAAACGCTCGGCGATTTGCTTAGTTACATATGCGTGGACTGTTTCCTCGTGTGTGGCTGCTGAAGTGATGGGCGAGTAGCCGAGGGCAGCATGTATGGCGTTTGCGAAGGCGGTCAGCTCCATCTGTTCGGCAGAAGGAACATCGTCGAAGCGATAAGGTGGAGTGTCTCTTCGATCTGGCATTGGTCATCGGCACGCGCTGCGGACGATGCAACTTATCAGAACTCGTCGCGGTGTTGGGCTGGCGCACTGCCGGAGTGCATTGAGCCCGACTGTGGGGGCTCGAAGCGATGAGCGACGACACGACAGACCCCATCCTGGCCTCCAGCACGCGCTCGGCGCGGCGCTACGCGAGCTGCGCACCCGCGTTGGACTTACGCAGAAGGAGCTGGGCGCCCGTGCAGGCGCCGACGACACCTACCTCTCCCAGGTAGAGGGCGGACACCGCGACATCCGCTGGTCTACCGTCACACGCCTCCTACGCGGGCTCGACGCCACCATCGCCGATCTTTGCGGCCGCGGTCGAACGGCAGCGCCGGTTGAAGATCTAGCGAGGCATGTTGGAGGAGGCTCAGCACACGCTGATGCACGAGATCGTCCGTCAACTCTCGCGGAGGGTGGGGGTATAGACTGCTGCCCATGCCGATGTTCCGAGTAACCGTAAGCGCCGACAGGATCGATCGCGAAGACCAAGACGAGGACGACGCGACGCCCGTCTTGCAGTTCTACGAGTTCGAGGCGGCGACGCCGGAGCAGGCGCTCGTGGAGGGCGTATCTATGTGGAAGAGGGAGCAGGGCACGCAGGTCGATCCACAGTTCTCTGATGTTCAGCCTGTTCGAGGCCAGTCCTCCGAGGAGTGAGCATGGCGCGCGAGTTGCACTGGGAGCTGGTCGCTGCTCCGTCGAAGGAGTTCAAGGACGAGCTACACGCGAAGCTGGAGACGGCGCGTAGCGAAGGGTTCACCGAACCTCTGCATGTGTCACACGCGATCAGCGTGATCAACGGTCCCAACGGCCAGACGCCGATCACGTCGGTTCTGCCGGTGCTCGGCCGCGACGACGAATAACCGCTAACGAGGCGAGGCGCAACATGATTCGAGTAGCAGGTCCGGACACAGCCACACTGATCAAACGTACGCGACATCACATGACGCTGGAGATGCTGGCGCTCGTTCAGGAGGCGCTTTGCACGATGATGCTCGACTGCCCGTTGCAGTTCGATGAGCAGGAACACTGGCTGCGGCAGAGCCGGCCCGGCGCGGAAAGCTTCGGGCTGTACCTTTCCGACGGGCGGCAATTCCATTTCCGTCCGTATCCAAAAGGCCACGAGGCCACCGAGATCGAGGTGCGGGACAAATACCAGGCGGGCAACGTGGTGACAGTGCTGAGCACGCGAGATGACATCTGGGAGTTCTTCGAGTCGCTGTCGGTTGCCGAGAAGCAGCCAGCGTAACGGGGGCGATTGCCCCTGTTACGGGGCCGAGTCTGGCGGCTCGATATGTCCGAGCGCGGCGTGTAGATCAGCACTATCGCCGGCCTGCGGATGTCTGCGCTTGAAAGCGTCCCTGAGTGGGGATTCGCGGTTCCGCAGTGACATCTCGGGGAACGTCGTGCCTCTCTGCTCAAGGCTTGACGGATTGCCATCTGAATCTGCTCGGTGCCGTGCCTGAGCCGGCAGCGTCGATGATCTGCCGTGTCCCGCTACAACGTCTGATGCAACCGCCCTATAGCCGCTACCGTGCTGCGGTTCAAATACCGTCCGGTTAGGGCGATCAGAGAAAGCCTGCAAAAGAGCATCTTCTTGTAAGCGTTCAGTGGGTTGTTGTTTGCGCGAGTAGTGGTGCTGGATCGCCGCGGGCGTGGGCGGTGATGGCGTCGGTGAGGTAGGCAAATAGTGAGCGGTGCTGCAGGCGGCAGGTGGTGTGTGCGGAGAGCAGCCGTGCGGCGCGCTGCTCTCCGTCCTTGGATTGACTGCCGAGCGAGAGCTTGCGGTAGATGACGGCGGAGCGCAGTCCGCGCTCGGCGTGGTTGTTCGTGGGCTGCACGCCGTCGTGGTCGGCGAACGTCCATAGCGCCGGCCACGCCTTCAGGAGGTTTCGGGCCATGCCGCGGCAGCGCTTGTTGCGCGCCCGCTTTGCCGCGAAGGAGCGGATGATCGGCTTGTACTTTTGTTGCAGCGAGCGGATGGTGCGCTTTTTCAGCTGTGCATGCTCACCCGTGCGCTGAAAGACTTCCCAGGCCCAGAACACGCG
>JBAUXH010000234.1:0-2350 GCA_049584155.1 Solirubrobacteraceae bacterium | reverse complement strand
GAACGCGTTGAGAGCGCGGTCAGTGCTCGTTCGAGTCGAGCCAGGCACACCAGTTATTGCGAATCGCGACGATCGCTCTCGGTCATCGCGCTCTCCCGCGATCGAACTGCGCTGTTATGCATCGGGTGAGGCAGCTCGACTGTCTATCGAGTGAGACGGGTTCGAGTCCCGTACAGCGCGCCTTTTGCGGAGCTGCGTAGCCCGCATGAGCGAAGGCGCCAGCGAAGCTGGCGCGATCCGTCGGTGCAAGTCCGACCCAGGTAAGGCCGAGCGGGCCGCCTGGAAGCGAGTGTTGCGTGAGGCGGCAGTAATGCCGAACACGAAGCGTACACAGCGGTTGCGTGGGGTGTGTGATTGAGCCACGAAATGGGCTTATCGCGGGAGCGGAGACCGTGCTCATGGTCGAACGCAATACGAGCAACGCCGTCATGCCAGGCAATGCCGTCCTGCCGGGGTCCAAGAGCACATCACGCGCAAAAGGATCGCGTCGGAAGCTGGGAGATCCTGCGTTTGACCGCCAGCCCGAAAGGGCCAGCGGCCCGCATCGGGAAGGCGAGGAGCCATAGCCGATGATGCCCGAACGCAGGAAGTCGGACCCCGTCATAGTAGCTGAGAAGCCGGCGAACAAAGCGGACAAACTCGCTGCGGAGCAATCCTCGGCGGAGGCGAACGCAGCGGAGGCGGTGGAGCCAAGGACGGGGACCAAGGAGAATGCGGAACAGCAAAGCACGTGCCGGACCCAGGGTCGGGAGAGCGTGTCACAAGCGCTGGACCGCATACGGCGAATAGCAAGGACAAGGAAGCAAGAGAAGTTCACCGCGCTCCTGCACCACATCAGCGTCGAACTGCTGGAAGAGGCGTTCTACGAGCTTAAGCAGAACGCCGCCGCCGGCATGGACGGGCTGACGTGGGACGAGTACGAGCAAGACCTCGAGCGCAGGCTCGAGGACCTGCACGCACGCGTCCACAGCGGAGCGTATCGGGCACTGCCGTCCCGGCGCGTATATATTCCCAAGCCGGACGGGCGTCAGCGCCCGCTCGCGATTGCGGCCCTTGAAGACAAGATCGTCCAGAGGGCGGCAGCCGCGGTGCTCAACGCGATCTACGAGGAAGACTTCCTCGGGTTCTCGTATGGATTCCGACCCGGACGCGGCGCGCATGATGCGATGGATGCGCTCGTGGTCGGGATCGAGCGCAAGAAGGTGAGCTACATACTGGACGCCGACATCCGCTCGTTCTTCGACACGGTGAGCCAGGAGTGGCTCATCAAGTTCGTGGAGCACCGGATCGGCGACCGGCGCATGATCCGCCTGATCCAGAAATGGCTCAAGGCGGGCGTTCTCGAAGACGGGGTCGTGACCGTCAGTGAGATGGGGACGGGACAAGGGGCGGTGATCTCGCCGCTGCTTGCCAACATCTATCTGCACTACGTGCTCGACCTCTATGCCGAGCGCTGGCGACGGCGCGAGGCCGCAGGCGACATGATTATCGTGCGGTATGCCGACGACTTCATTGTCGGCTTCCAGCACGAGAGTGACGCCAAGCGCTTCCTGGACGCATTGCGTGAGCGGTTGGCGGAGTTTGCGCTGTCGCTTCATCCGGAGAAGACCCGGCTGATCGAGTTCGGACGTTATGCGGCGCAGAACCGCAAGCGGCGAGGGCTCGGCAAGCCGGAAACCTTCAACTTCCTGGGCTTCACCTTTATTTGCGGCAAATCGCGCAAGGGAGGCTTCCTCATTAAACGGAAGACCCGGCGCGACCGCATGCGGGCGAAGCTCAAGGCAGTGAGCCAGGAGCTGCGACGGCGCATGCATCAGCCGCCCGACGAAGTGGGCAACTGGCTGAGGCATGTCGTCAAAGGCTACTTCAACTACCATGCAGTGCCGACCAACATTCACGCGCTGCAGGAATTCCGCGACGAGATCACCCAGCGCTGGCGCCGGGCGCTTAGCCGGCGCAGCGACAAGGGTGCCATCGCGTGGAATTGGATGGCGAAGATGGCCGACGCTTGGCTGCCGCAACCGCACATCCTCCATCCTTGGCCCAATCAGCGCTTCGCCGTCAGGCATCCGAGGTGGGAGCCGTATGCGGGAAAGCTGCACGTACGGATCTGTGCGGGGGGCGCGAGGTAACTCGCGTCCCTACCGCGACGAAGCGACATCCGGGAGCATGTCACGCGATGCCGTAACCCGCATGTCGCTGCGCTCATGCGGGCTACGGTCCACGGCCACTGATGCTCGACATCTTCGCTTCCCGCGAGGCGGGGCGGTTCGGACGAAGGCTCAAACGCGCCCGTGGCGCGCGCATTCCCGTCACCATCGTCACGGGATTCCTCGGCGCGGGAAAGACC
>JBAUXH010000233.1:0-5469 GCA_049584155.1 Solirubrobacteraceae bacterium | reverse complement strand
GGCCACGACGGCGCCCGCTAGCGAGCGTCCCCGCAGTAGGTAGCCGAGCACGCCCACGGCGACCGGTGCGCCGAAGATGACCGGCACGGGAATGTGTCCGCCGGCGGTGTTGACCATCGCCAGCGCGGAGCCGAGCAGGACCGCGGCGAGGGTCACCCGCAGTGCCTGGTCGGGCACTCGATCGACGAAATGCGCGCCGATCCACACGCCGGGGATTGAGCCGATCAGGATGTTGGCCATCAGCGAATAGTCCACGTTGCCGCTGATCGCGTGCGCCACTCCTCCGACCCACAGCAGCAGTGCGGCGACGAACACGCTGGAGCCCACGACCCGTTGGGGCGTCAGCCGGAAGATCAGGATCATCGCCACACCGATCAGGGCGCCGCTGCCGACCGAGGTGAGACCGAGGATCAATCCCAGCACGAACCCCAGCACGATCGCGGCGATGCCTGTACGGGTGGTGAATCGGAATGTCTCGCGCTCATGCTTGGCAAGATGTCCCAGCAGCAGCGTGCGCACGAGCAGCACACTCGCCACGACCAACAGCGCCGCGGCGACGCACGCGATCAGCACCTTGTCGAAGTCCTTGCCGTAGCTGTGGTGCAACCGATCGACGATCAGCACACCCAGCAGCGTCCCGGGAACGCCGCCGGAGGCCAGCCACTTCGATACGCCCAGATCCACGGTCCCTTTGCGCAGGTGTCGGTAGCCGCCGAGTGTCTTGGTGATCGCCCCGTAGGCCAGATCAGTGCCGACCGCGACGACGGGCTGCACGCCGAGCACGATGATCAACAGAGGTGTCATTAGCGAACCTCCGCCGATGCCCGTGAGGCCGATCAGGATGCCCACGCCCAGCCCGAACAGGATGATCTCGGGGTGCAGTCCCAGCATCAGCGGGCTGGATTGCTGGGTGATGAGATGAAGATAGTCGGCTTTGTGGCGATCGTCATGTTGTTTGTCTGTCTCGGATCGTCGGATCGGGCTTCTCACGCGGTGGGCTCGGGCACAACGGGCACCACATCAACGTGCAAACCGCACTCGGTCTTCTCCGTCCCGGCCCAACGTCCCTCGCGCCCGGCGCCCGGCTGGGTGCAGGGCGCGCAGCCGATCGACTCATACCCCTGGTCATGCAGCGGGTTGTAGGGCAGCTCGCGCTCGTGGATGCGCCGCCACAGGTCCTTGTCGGTCCAGTGGGCGAGCGGGTTGTACTTCCACAGCCCGCGGGTCTCGTCGCGTTCGATCAGCTCCGCGTCGGCCCGCGTCGGTCCGTGCTCGCGCCTGATGCCGGTGATCCAACCCTCGGCCCCGTCCAGGGAGCGCTCGAGCGCCTGGACCTTGGTGGCCGAGCAGCAATTATCCGGGCCAGTCCACGGTCCGCCGGGGCCGGTGGCGTCTTGAACTTCGATGCTCACGCCAAACCGCTGCTCGAACTCACGCCAGGTCTGCAGCGTCTCGGGGAAGAGCACGCCGGTGTCGATCGTCACGATCCTCACAGGTGACTCGCCGTCGCCGACGCGCAGCAACTCGTCGAGCAGGACCGACTCCTCCTTCTGAAAGGAGCACAGCAGCACGGCCCGCTCGCCGTGGCGCTCGAGCGCTTCGCGCAGCGTCTCGCTCAGGCCGCTCGCCGGATCGAGCTCTGATGGGTGTTCCGCTATGTCGCTCTGTGGTCCGTTCATGGTCTTTCGTGCTCGGATCGCCGTCAGTCTCCCAGGCCGCTCCAAGATGTCCGTTGATCTATACCGCGCACTCACCCTCGCCGCGAATGACTTCGAACGGGACGTTGCGGTTCCAGTCGATGAACGTGTTCATTGTCTCCAGCCCGAAGTCGGCGGGCATCGACAGATCCTTGACAAGGGCCTCCAGCTCGGCCGTGCCGACGCGCTCGGCGAAGTCGTTCCACTCCTCGCCCTCCTGACGGTTGGCCTCGTAATGGCCGATCCAGCGCTCGATCGCGTCCGGGACCCGCTTAGAGGGCAGGCGCAGCTTCAGGCGCGTGCCGAACTTCACCTCGCCGCCTTCGAACACGCCGCCGACATGGGGGATGTAGGCGGGGATCGTGTGCTCGCCGACTTTGATCGACGCGCCTGTGAATCCGATGCTGCCGACGTGGTGCTGGCCGCAGCCGTTCGGGCAGCCACTGATCTTGACGTTCAGCTTGCGTGTGAGCTCGTCGGTGATGTCCAGCGCTTCGATGCGCTCCTGCACGGCCTGGTTGAGTCCCATCGAGCTGGTGATCCCGAGCTTGCACGAGTCCGTGCCAGGGCACGAGACGACATCGTTTATCTCTCGCGAGCCGGCATCACCGAGACCGAGCTGAGACAGCGCCCGCCACACGTCATAGACGCTCTCCTCGCGCACCCAGCGCAGCACGAAGTTCTGCTGCACGGTCGTACGGGCGTAACCGCCGGCGTAGGCGCGCATGATCTCCGCCAGACCGCGGAACTGCTCGGGCGTGAGATCGCCACGGGTGACCTTCGCCTCGACGGTCACGTATCCCTCCTGCTTCTGCGCGCGCACGTTGGCGGCGCGGAAACGCTCGAACTCCGAGACGTCGCCGTTGGGACTGCCGTAAGTCTCAGGCGGCGCGGGCGCGCCCTCGCGCTCGTCGTCGAGGAACAGTCTGTCCTCGATCGAGAAGTCGCGCTGCGCGACCCAGTCGCCCTGCAGCTCCTCCTCGACCTGGCGGCGCAGCTCGTCGATCCCGTACTTGTCGACGAACACCTTGATGCGCGCGCGGGCGCGGTTGACGCGCAGCCACTCCTGGCGGTCGAAGATCCGGAAGACCGCCTCGGCGATCCGCAGGTAGTCGCCGTTGTCGAGCTCGACGAACTCGTACAGCACAGGCGCCACGCGCGGCATGATCGAGGTGCCGCCCCCGACGAGGATCTCCACGCCGCGCACCTCACGGCCGTCGATCTCGCGGACGCGAGCGCGGAAGGCGATGTCGTGGATGCCGCTGATCGCACGATCACGCGGGCTGCCGTCGAAGGAGGTCTTGATCTTGCGCGGCATCGCCTGGGTGGTGGGGTGGCGCACGAAGTAGCGGACATAGGCACCCGCGTAGGGGGTCAGGTCGAACAGCTCGTCGGCGGCCACGCCGGCCCACGGATCGCCGGTGACGTTGCGGACCGTGTTGCCGCAACCCTCGCGGCTGGAGAGCCCGGACTGGCCGAGCTGGCGGATCGCCTGCTCGGCTTCCGGCAGCGGGATATGGTGCATCTGGATGTTCTGACGCGTGGTGATATGGCCCTTGTTCAGTGGCACATACCGTTCGATCACATCGGCGAACGCCTCCATCTGCTCGGGTGTGATCCCGCCGAAGGGCAGCTTCACGCGGATCATCTGCACATCCGCCTGGCGCTGGCCATAGACCCCCTGCTTGAGTCGAAACTTGATGAACTCGTCTTCGGCTGTCTGCCCGTCGAGGAATTTCGTGGCCTCGGTCTTGAAGTCGTCGTACTCCCGCTGCAAGATCGGGATGATGTGCCCGGGCACGTTCTGCAGGACCTCCGGGTCCTCGAGCGTGCCACGCGGTGCGGCGGGTGCGGAAACTGGCTCCATCACGAAACCTCCTGATCCGGGCGGCGCCCGGGCTGCTTTTGCAAAGAGTGCCGGCGGAAAGTGGATTGAGGCTAAAGCCTAGCGACTTTCAGGGGTTTATCCAGGGGTGGGGAACATCTCCGTGCTCCTCGCGCATGACGCCTTCGAGCATAGCCGCGCGCGCCCACCCGGCCGGACCCTCCGTGGGCTCTCGTACGGGCGGGCTTGTGTCGTGCAAGAAGGATTCGATCGAGGCTGCGATCGCAGCCGCCTCCTCGGACGAGGCGATCAGCTTCAGCTGTGGGCGGCGGCTGGGCATCCAGGGCATTGTGACGGCTACGGGGAGCCTTTGAAGGACCAGCTCCATTCCACCGATTCGCCGGTGCTCAGGCCATCAGCGGTTGCGCTGTTTTCGTAGGTGTACAGGTCGGAGGTCTGTTTTATGTAGGGGCCGACGTCGATGTCGATGCCGCCGTGGTTTTCGACCTTGATTTCGCCGCTCTGGAGTGCCGCGGGACCGAGCGAGGCGAACGAGGTATGCCCCTCATTTATGCCTTTTTCGCAATGGACCCACGTGACTTCGATCCCGCCTGGAAAGTCGAAGGGAAGGATGATCTCGTAGTTGAACGGCGCTTCTTCGTGCTCGACCGCCCAGGTGGAGGAGGGCGACAGAGCCAGCGTCTGTGTTCCCGTCTGTTCGCAGCCCGTCCCGATCGCGACTCCCGAGGCGGTGATCGTCGCTTCGCCGGAGACGAGCTTGAACGCCCGCGAGACTTCCGAGGATGTTCCCAGGTCGATGCGCTTGAGCGTCGCCGTCCCTGTCCAATCGAAGATTTCCCCTTCGTGGTTCACGTGGCCTTTGAATGTGCCCGTCAGCGTGTTGAGCGGTTCGTCCGTTTTCTGGATCCACTTCTCTTCCGCGACGCCGGCCTTCGAGGTGGCCTTGACGGTCACTTCGACGTAGATTTTCGGGCCGGCGTTGGTGACGTTGTAGCTTGTCGAGAGCGGGTTGCCCTCACTGCCGCCCGGCGAGAACGTAGCGTTCTGCTGGTCGCTGACCGTCCATTCCGCTGTCGCCGGCGCGCCGCCATCTTTGGCTTCCGTGCGGCTCGCGAACGTGCCGTTATCCCCCTTGTGCAGCGTCAGCGTGTTGGAGCCGGGGTCGAACACGATCTTCGCGCACGCTTTGGGCGTCATCCAGTTTTTTTCGGCGCTTCGCAGGTTGCTCGTGGCCTTCTTGACCTCTGCGCTGAACATCTTGTCGGCCTCGGCCTGTGCCTTGTGCGCCATTTCGATCTCGACTCTGATCACTTCAGCCGGGTCGGCGCCCGCCATCGAGATCCTCGCGTCGACGACGGGAGGGGGCGGCGCGCTGTCGCCGGAGCTCAGGTCGATGTGCGCTTCGCCGATGTAGGCGACGTCGACGCTCGCGGGCCCGAAGACGGTCTTCGATCCGCCGAAGGACCCGACGAGGTCGTAGACGTGCTTGATGTCGTAGTAGTCCAGCTTGCCGTCATCGCCGGTCTGCGCTTTGACCGTCGCCTCGGCGCTGAGCTTGAAGCCCTGCGCCAGCACCAGCTTGGCGCCTTCGAAGATTTTGAAGGCCACTTCGAATTCGCTGTGGTCTTCGCCTTCCACCTTGCCTGCGGCGGTCGGGCAGCTGTTGAGGCTGAAGTCGTTGCCTCCATCTACGCCGCAGGCCCTGATCGTCAGGCTCATGCGGATCCCTTTCCCCTTGATGTCGATGCCCAGCTTGACCGCGCCCTGCTCGAAGTCGACTTTTGAGGTCATGTCGCCGTCTTTGTAGCTTTTGTCGGCGTTGAGCTTGTCGACGTCCTCTTTGGCCTGCTCTTTCACCTCGGGTGGGGCGTCGTCGTACTGCTTGAGCATTTTCTCCAGCTGATCGCCCGACTTGCAGCCCGCGGC
>JBAUXH010000232.1:0-2416 GCA_049584155.1 Solirubrobacteraceae bacterium | reverse complement strand
CATCACAACCGCGATCTCGCCGGCCAGATCGTCTTCGAGTTCAGCCAGGACGCCGTGACCAAGGCCGGCGTGCAGGGCGAAGCCAATCTCGCCTATCTCTCCAGCCTCGGCTTCGCGCTCTCGATGGATCATGTCTCTTCGCTGGCGCTCGACTTCGCCAAGCTGACCAAGATGGGCTTCCGTCATCTCAAGGTCCGCGCCCACACACTCACCAACGGTATGCTCGGCGCCAACGCCGCCGTCGCCGCCGAAGACTTCAAGAAGCTGCTCGAACGCAACGGCCTCAACCTGATCGCCGAGCGCGTCGAGGACGAGAAGACGGTGGTCCAGCTCCTCGACTACGGCGTCGACTTCGCGCAAGGCTATCTCTTCGGCGAACCCCGCGCCGTGCGTGAAGAATCCCTGCGCGCCATGGACAAGGACCAGTCCACCGTCGTGCCCCTGCGCAAGAGCGCGTAGTTTCCCTTTTTCACCTCCCCAGCATGGGGATCGTTGCGAAATCGGCCTTGGATCGGTTGGACGACGGTTTTGGCGTGGAATTGAAGTGCGTCTGGGCACTGTTGGGTGATGTCAGGGGCTGGCTAGCGGTGACGTCAGGTGCATCGCAGAGCTCTTGTCATATTGTAGGCGAGCGCCAGCAGGTTGAGATGGCTTTGGTTGCGCGGCAGGCCTCGATAACGGACGGTGTGATAGCCGAACCATCGCTTGAGCGTTGCGAAGACGCCTTCGACTTCGGCGCGGATCGGCGCGATCAGGGCATTGGCGCGCTTCTGCCATTGGCTGAGCGGCGGCCCGCCGCCCCAGCTCTTATGCATGATGCGCGGCTTGATCCGCAGGCTCCTGAGCCATTGCCGCCGCGCACGTTTGGCGTAGGCCTTGTCGGCATAGACGGCGCGTTCGTCGCCGCACACCATCTCGTCGGCGACGACCGTGTCGTTGACGTTGGCCGGCGTCAGTTTGATGCGTCGGATCAGCCGGCTCTGCTGGTCGACGCCGGCGTGCATCTTGTAGCCGTAATGGGTTCCGGGCCGGCCCTTGCGCGCCGTCAGCGCCGCGTCTTCATCGACCGCTCCTTCGCCGTCACGCCCGGGCGGGCGATGCGGCGTGGCCACCAGCGAGGCGTCGATCATGGTGCCGCGCTTGAGGATCAGGCCGCGCTGCTCCAGTTGCCGCTCGAACTCAGTGAACAGCTTGTCAGAAAGTCCTTCCGCCGCCAGCCTGCCCCGAAAGCGGCACAACGTCGTGTGATCGGGCGCCGGACCCTCCAGCGCAAGCCCTACGAACTTGCGGAACGACAACCGGTCGTTCAGCGCCTCCTCCAGGTCGGCATCCGACAGCCCGTACCATTGCTGCAAAAGCAGCGCCTTGAGCATCAGCAAGGGATCGAACGGCGGACGACCCGCCCCTTCAGGCTTCAACAGTGCCAGAAGCTTCTCGAAGCGATACCACTTCACTTCGGCCGAAAGCCGATCCAACGTCGCATTCTGGCCCACCTTCGGCGAAAGCCAGCCACCGCCAAAACCAAGCTGCATCGAGAGAGCCTCCCGAAAGCCAGTGAATCACGGCCATCAAATTTTGCAACGATCCCCATGCTGGGGAGGTGAAGGGTGGGGCTTAGTTGTCCAGGAACGAGCGCAGTTTGCGGGAGCGTGACGGGTGCTTCAGCTTGCGCAGGGCCTTGGCCTCGATCTGCCGGATACGTTCGCGGGTGACGCTGAACTGCTGGCCGACTTCTTCGAGCGTGTGATCGGTGTTCATGCCGATGCCGAAGCGCATGCGCAGGACGCGTTCTTCGCGCGGCGTCAGCGTCGCCAGGACGCGCGTCGTGGTTTCGCGCAGGTTCGCCTGGATCGCGGCGTCGATCGGCAGCACCGCGTTCTTGTCCTCGATGAAGTCGCCGAGATGCGAGTCCTCTTCGTCGCCGATCGGCGTTTCGAGGCTGATCGGCTCCTTGGCGATCTTGAGGACCTTGCGGACCTTCTCCAGCGGCATCGCCAGACGCTCGGCGAGCTCTTCCGGCGTCGGCTCGCGGCCGATCTCGTGCAGCATTTGGCGGCTCGTCCGCACCAGCTTGTTGATCGTCTCGATCATGTGCACCGGGATGCGGATCGTGCGCGCCTGGTCGGCGATGGAGCGGGTGATCGCCTGGCGGATCCACCACGTCGCATAGGTCGAGAACTTATAGCCGCGGCGGTATTCGAATTTGTCGACCGCCTTCATCAACCCAATGTTGCCTTCCTGAATGAGGTCCAGGAATTGCAGCCCGCGGTTGGTGTATTTCTTGGCGATGGAGATCACGAGGCGAAGGTTCGCCTCGATCATTTCCTTCTTCGCCACGCCGGATTCGCGCTCGCCCTTCTGCACCGTCTGCACGATGCGGCGATAGTCGCTGATCGACTGGCGCATCTCCTGCGCC
>JBAUXH010000231.1:0-10754 GCA_049584155.1 Solirubrobacteraceae bacterium | reverse complement strand
GGAGGAGTGGGGGAGGGCGCCGGCGTCACGGCGGTCGCCGTCGGCGGACCTTTGCGCGTGCGTTCGCACAGGTGTTGCAGGAATTCGGTCAGCAGTTCGTGGTAGTTGAGGTCCGATTCGCCGTACTGGTCATACATCGACCAGGCGCCCGTGTCGTAGTGGGGGACCTCGGCGCGCGCCTCGGCATCGCCGGCTTCGAACAGCTTCAGCCCGAGCGGGTCGTGGGTGATCGAGGTGTAGTCGTACAGCCCGACGTCGGCCTGGATGAAGCCGTTGAGGATGCGGTCGCTGGGGGCGTAGGTGTACTCGGCGTACTCGGCGCCGGCGGCGGTCTTCACGCGCACGCCCGTCGAGGGCGCCGTCTGGAAGATGCCGAGCGCCTGCTGGGCCGCCGTCAGGTAGGCCGGTTCCTTGAAGCGCGACCACGAGCGCGCCATCACCTGCAGGGCCGTGCCCTGTGAGAGCCCGCTCGTCCACGGCGGCGCGCCGCCGTCGAAGTGGAACATGTACTCCCAGGCTATGCCTCCGGCGCGCTTGGTGGCCAGTGGCAGTACTTCGCTCAGCAGCTGGCGCAAGTTCGTGTTTTCGTGGCCAGAGAGGTAGTAGCCGTTGGCCTCGCCGAAGGTCCCCAGCCACTGGATCTGGATGCCCTGCCCGGCGTAGTACTCCCACACGAGCTTGCTCGGCGGGAAACCCACGCGCACGCGCGAGGAGACGAGCGGCTGGGTGGTCCACCACTGGCGGTTCTTTTCGAGCGTCAGGAAGATCACGGGCAGACGTGTGGGGATGAAGGCGCCCGCGGCGGCCATGCCCTGCGTGTTAGTGATCACGGCCGCTAGTTCGGCGCGCCGGGTTCCGCTGAGCTTCTTCAGTGAGCTGTTCGCGGCTGCATAGGCCCCGGCGTATTGCCTGTACGCGGCTTCGGTGATCGCGCCGCTGCTCTTGAGGCTGCTCAGGGCTGCTGTCACGCTCGGTCCGCGCGCGCCCGCCTGCGCGGGGATCAGCAGCGCGGCGATCGACCCACTCAGGATAAGTAGCGGAAGCAGACGCGCGCGAGCGCGTCGGACGTGCAGGCCGGGCATCGCGCGGATGCTACGAGTCGCGGCCGCCGCGGTCCCTCCCTGCACGGCCCCTTGCAGCCGATCGCGGGTACGTTTGTGCATGCTCCCTCAAACCCACGGCAGCGCCGCAGTTGCGCTTCTTGGTGATACTTGTTGTCAGCACTCCGCCGCGCTACTGTACGGCATATATGTTCGATGAGGCGGTGATCGAGGAGGCTGGGCGCCGTCTGTTGGAGGCCGCGCCGCGAGGTACCCGAGTGGTGCTGTTCGGGTCCCATGCCCGAGGCGACGCCGGCGAGCACAGCGACCTGGATTTCCTGGTGATCGAGCCGTCGGTCGAGGACGTGGTCGAGGAGACATATAGGTTGCGCTGCACGCTGAGAGGGCTGAATGTGTTTGTCGATATTGTCGTTGTCACGGACGAAAATGTCCGTGAATGGCGAGACGTGTATGGCACCGTGATTCACTCGGCGCTAGATGAGGGCAGAGAGCTGGCAGCGTAGTGGCGATGTCGATCGACCTTGCTCAGCGACTGCTCGATGCCGCTGACAATGACGAGTTGATGGCGAGATCGCTACTCCCCGTCGAAGGGGTGACCGATGCCGGGATTGGGTTTCACGCTCAGCAAGCCATAGAGAAGTCCATCAAGGCCATACTCGCGCTCCAGGGAATCGAATTTCCGTTTACTCATGACCTGGACCGTCTCAGCGAATTGTGCGCGGAGTCCGGAGTAGCACCACCTCCGACGCTCGATGGAGCGCAGAGGCTAACGCCGTTCGCTGCGGCTGAGCGCTACGGATCCCCGATCCCAATCGAGCTCGACCGCGACCAAGCATTGCGCTGGGCCGCCGCAGCCGTGGAGTGGGCGCGGCAGCAGATCGAGTCGGCGAGCGACGGCGACACGACCAACCCTCAGTAGCCGGGGAATTCGCTCCTCGCGGTTGAGCTGCCGTTTCAGCCCGCCTACTGGTCCTCGCGGCCGACCTCTTGATCGTCGGCTTCGAGCACGTCTTCCTCCTCGTCATCGGCGTCGCCCTCGATCGAGTGCTCGCCGCCGGGGTGGTAGGTGACCTGGAAGCGCTCGATCAGCTCGTCGCGGCGGTGCTCATCTACCGGGGACTCGTCGGAGACGAGCACCCATTCGTCGCCCTCGAAGTCCTCCATGTTGAAGATCTCGTGGTCGAGGTCGGGGGAGTCGTCGACGACGAGCAGCACCTCGGTCTGAGGGTTGAAGTAGGTCCCCGGACGGATCGTCAGCTCGTCCAGCTCAAACGTGCGGTGCTCGGCCATGGCGCGTTTATACCCGAGAGCGCCCTGCCGATGCACGCCGCCCGACCGTGGCTCAGTGGGGATCGAGCTCGGCGAGTGTGCGGGCCACCTCCGCCTCGAGATCCAACGGCTCGAGTCCCTGGCGTTCGCGGCGTTCGTTGCGGGCGACCACCAGTTGCAGGACCTCTTCGGCGATCCCCGGGTCGTGTCCGTTGCTCGCGGGCGGGGCTGCCAGCAGCTTGGCGAACTCGGCGTCGACGTCCAGCGGCGGTTCGCCGCGCCGCTCGCGCCGCTCGCTGCGCGCTTGCAGCATCTGGCGGACTTCCTGCTCGCGCTCGGCGCTCTGCAGTTCGGGGTTCATGGCGATCGAGTCGTATTGGGCGCCGGCCGCGCCGTACGGCGCACCACCGCCCGAGGACTCGCCCTCGCTCGGGAATCCACCCGAGCCGATCTCGTCGTACATGCTCCCCTTGCTGAGTAGGAAGACGATCGACATCACTACCGAGAGCCCCACCGTGCCGAATACGACGATCGGGAAAGCGGCTTGCATCGATCGATTGTACGTCCACTGAGCGAGTCGATTGCTCGCGCGCCGTTCAACCGCTACCCTGCTCGTTGACTGACTGGTCAATCTACGGAGGCGCGAGAGCAGAGAAATGGTCGATTTCACGTTGACAAACGAGCAGCAGAGCCTGCGCGAAATGGCGCACGATTTCGCCGAGAAAGAGATTCGCCCCGTCGCCTGGGAGTACGACAAGGACGGGACCTGGCCGGGGGACATCATCGAGAAGGCCTGGGAGGTCGGCTTGATGAACAGCCACATCGAGGAGGAGTACGGTGGAGCGGGCGCCGGCTACCTCGATGGCTGCCTGATCGAGGAAGAGCTCTCGTGGGGCTGCTCGGGCATCCAGACCTCGCTCGGCTGCAACGGTCTGGCGACTGCGCCGATCGCGCTCGGTGGCTCGGAGGAGACGAAGAAGAAGTACCTGGGCATGCTCACCGAAGCGCCGAAGCTCGCCTCCTTCTGCCTGACCGAGCCCGACGCCGGCTCGGACGTCTCGGGGATGCGCACGACGGCCGTCAAGCAGGGCGACAAGTACGTGATCAACGGCTCGAAGTGCTTCATCACGAACGGCGGCTACGCGGACTACTACACGGTCTATGCGAAGACCGACAAAGACGCCGGGCACCGCGGCATCAGCGCGTTCGTGGTCGAGCGCGACTGGGGCGTGGTGGTGGATAAGAAGGAGGACAAGCTCGGTCAGCGCGCGTCGAACACGGCGACGATCTCCTTCAACGACGTCGAGGTCCCCGAGGAGAACCTGCTGGGCGAGGAAAACGCCGGGTTCAAGCTCGCGATGATGACGCTCGACCGCACGCGGCCGGGCGTCGCGGCGATGGCCACGGGCATCGCCCGCGCGGCCTTCGAGTTCGCGACCGACTACTCCAAGGAACGCGTCCAGTTCGGCGTGCCGATCGCGATGCATCAGGCGATCCAGTTCATGATCGCCGACATGGCGACCGAAATCGAAGCGGCGCGTCTGCTCACGTGGAAGTCCGCGACGCTGCTCGACCAGGGTGCGCGCAACACGCTCGTCTCCTCGCACGCCAAGCGCTTCGCGGCCGACGCGGCGATGAAGATCGCCACGGACGCCGTGCAGGTCTACGGTGGGTATGGCTTCATCAAGGAGTACCCCGTGGAGAAGCTCTTCCGCGACGCGAAGATCATGCAGCTGTATGAGGGCACCTCGCAGATCCAGCGCCTGGTGATCGCCCGCGAAACGCTGCTCCCGCGCAGGGCGGAGGAGCCGACTGCGGTTCCGGCCTGATGCTCGGGTGATGTTGTTGTCCATGCCGCATGCGGCATGGCCGGAGGGGCCACATGTGGCCCCTCCACGAAACCGTGCATGCACGGTTTCGCCGACGGCGCATGCGCCGTCGGTACGAGAAGCCGCATGCGGCTTCTCGCCGTACCGCACATGTGCGGTACGGAACTACTCCCACGCAATCGCGCCTCCGGCCGAACCCTCTCCGATTCCGGCCGGAGGCAGCGTCCCCCCGACTTGCACCTTTCATAACCCGCCGCGCGCTCCGGTGATGCGGTTTTCTGTTCACGAGATCTAAACAGCCAGGAGCTCAGGATATGTTCGTTTTCAAGACCGCAGTAGTGGGCGCCGGCACGATGGGCGGGCAGATCGCCCAGACGATCGCCGCCGCCGGCATTCCCGTCGTGCTCAAGGACATCGACGATGCGCTCGTGCAGGCCGGTCTGGAGGAGGCCCGCAACGTGACCTCCGGGCAGGTCGCAAAGCTCGTGGAGCGTGGCAAGCTGACCGCCGAGCAGGGCGAGGAGCGGCTCGCCGAGGTGCTCGGGCGCATCAACGGCACGACCTCCTACGCGGACTTCGGCGACGTCGACCTCGTGGTCGAGGCCGTGCCCGAGCGCATGGAGATCAAGCAGGCCGTCTTCGCCGAGCTCGACGCGGCCACGCCCGGTCACGCGATCCTCGCCTCGAACACCTCCTCACTGTCGATCACCGAGATCGGCGAAGCCACTTTGCGCCCGGACAAGGTCGTGGGCTTTCACTACTTCTATCCCGCCTCGCTGATGCCGCTGATCGAGATCGTCGAGGGCGAGGAGACCTCCGCGGAGACCGTCACCGCGGCCGTCACCTTCGCGCAGTCGATTCGCAAGCAGCCGATCACCTGTGCGGAGGTCCCCGGCTTCGTCGTCAACCGCATCCTCAACTCGGGCATCTCCGAGGTCTGGCGCGCGCAGGAGGAGCAGGGGCTCTCGATCAAGCTGATCGACGAGGGCGTCGGCGCCGCGGGCGTGGTGCCGGTCGGTCCCTACCACCTCGTGAACCTGCTCGGCCTCGACACCGTGCTGCACGTCGCCGAGCACCTCGCCGAGTCCTACGGCGACGAGCGCTTCTACGTCCCCGCGGGCATGCAGAAGCTCGTCTCCGAAGGAAAGCTCGGGGCGAAGACCGGTGGCGATGGTTTCTATGACCCCCAGGGCGAGCCCAACGTGCCCGGCGACGCCGCGCCCGACGTCGAGCTGCTCGTGGAGCTGCTGTCTTTGAAGACCCTCATCGAGGCCTGCCTGGTGCTCGAGGAGGGCGTCGCCACCCACCGCGACATCGACTTCGGGATGATGGCCGGCGCCGGCCTCGACCCCCGCCGCGGGCTGATGCCGCCGTTCATGAAGGCCGACAGCGAAGGCCTCGACAAGATCCTCGAGCGGATGGAGAACGCCGCCAAGACTCACGGCGAGCGCTTTACCCCGCCGACGATCCTGCGACGCCTCGTCGCTCAGGGCCGCCTCGGCCAGGCAAGTGGTCAGGGCTTCTACGCCTACCCCCGCCCCGACGCCGAGCAACCGGCCGAGGTCGTCAAGTTGGAAACACGCACCTACGCGAGCGCAGGCGGCGAGGAAGGCGCCGATGGGGCCGAGATGATCGCGATCGCATGGCTCGCGAATGGCCAAATGAACTCGATCTCGCCACAGGTCGTCGAGGATCTCGCGAGCGTCTGGGCGCAGGTCAAGGAGCGCGGTGTACGTACCCTCGTGATCGCCTCCTCAAACCCCTTCCTGTTCAGCGCCGGCGCCGACATCAAGGCCTTCACGACGATGGACGAGGCCGCCGGGCGCGAGCTGCTCGCGGGCATGCACGGGCTGCTGCGCGAGATCGGCACCTCCGGCGTGGCCACGATCGCGGCCGTCAACGGCCTGGCCTTCGGCGGGGGCTGTGAGCTCGCGATGGCCTGCGACATCCGCATAGCCGCGCGCTCTGCGCTGTTCGGGCAGCCCGAGATCAAGCTCGGCATCATCCCCGGCTTCGGCGGCACGCAGCGCCTGCCGCGGCTCGTCGGCGAGAACAAGGCGCTGGAGATGAACCTCGTCGGCGACCCCATTCTTGCCGAGGAGGCGTTTGAGCTGGGGCTCGTCAACCGCGTCGTCGAGGATCACGAACTGCTCGACACCGCCCTGGCCTGGGCGCGGCGGCTGGCCGCGCAGGCGCCGCTGGCGATCGAACAGATCAAGCGCGTCTCCGGCGTCGGCGACATCGACGCTGGCATCGTCTCCGAGCAGGACGGATTCGCGAGCGTGCTCGCAAGCGAGGACGCTCGCGAGGGCATCTCCGCGTTCCTCGCCAAACGTACGCCGCGATTTGCGGGACAATAAAGCGATGTCGGACCCTTCACCGGAGATTGCGCAGCTGGCCGAGTTGGTGCGCGAAGCCGACTCGGTCGTCGCGCTCACGGGCGCCGGCATCTCGGTGCCGTCGGGGATTCCCGACTTTCGCACGCCCGAGACGGGCACGTGGACGAAAGTCGACCCGATGAAGGTCGCCCACATCGATTCGTTCCGCGCCGACCCGATGCGCTTCTGGCACTTCTACGGCGAGCGCTTCGCCTCGCTCGGCGGCAAGGCGCCCAACGACGCTCACCGCGCGCTCGTGGCGATGGAGCGCAGCGACATGCTCGACGCTGTCATCACCCAGAACGTGGACATGCTCCACCGCAAGGCCGGCACCGCCGAGCTGATCGAGGTGCACGGCTCGATCGCGCGCTGCACCTGCCCCGATTGCGGCGGCGACATCCCCCAGCTGGAGGTACGCGCGCGGCGCCTGGGCGATCCCGACGGCATCCCGCGCTGTGAAGTCTGCGGTGGCCCATTGCGCCCGGAAGTCGTGCTGTTCGGCGAGCCGCTCTCCGAACGCGCCGTCGAGCGCGCGCGCGAGCTGTGCGCCGCCGCGGATCTGATCCTCTGCATCGGCTCCTCGCTGGAGGTGCAGCCGGTGGGCTCCCTGCCGCTCGTCACACTCCAGTCCGGCGGGGCGATCGCGATCCTCACGCAGGGCCGCACACCGCTCGACCGGCTCGCCGCCGTGCGCCTGGACGGGGACATCGTCGAGGATCTCGGAGCGCTCACGAGCGCGCTCGACATCGATGACGCGCGCTCGCCCGTACCGCGGCGCTTCTAGCTAGGACATCTAGGCGAGGTCGCGCGCGGGGTCGATGCCCCAGCGCCCGGCGAGAGCTTCCAGCTCGCCGTCGAGCCCCCAGCGGTCCGGGCGCGCCGGTCCCTCGTGCGCCGGGTTGGCGCCCTTCAGCGCCATGCAACCGGTGTTCTCCCCGATCTCCCGTAGCCGCCGAACCTCGTCCGGGCGCAGGGGCGAGCGTGCGATCACCTCAGGCACGGCCGCCAGCTCGGCGCGCTTGTCCTCGATCGCGCGTGGGATTTTGCCCCCGCCCGCCCCGGGCTCCTGGATCAGCGTCGGCGCGACACAGCGCACAGGCGTCTGCGCTAGATCCCAGGCGCACGCGAGCTGCAGCATCGACATCTCGTGCTCGCTCGCGATCGGGCGCATCTCCCGCAGCCGCTCGCGGCCGGCCTCGATCCAGCCATCGGGGCGAAACATGCGGTGGTCGTGTTCGGCGAAGGCGTGGCCGGGGAGGACGTCGTCGTGGAACAGCCCGCCGTAATCCACCACCCGCGCGATCAACTTGACGTCGTTCGCGCGCGCGGCGTCGAGCACGAGCTCGCCCGGCCAGGGCTCCAGCGGATTGAGGATGATCATCGCCCAATCGATCAGCTCGCCGTAGCGCTCCAGGCAGTCGATCACGTCGAGCGTGAACCCGTTCGCCGGCCCCGGGGCGAGGCCGAGCATGCGCGTCAAACCGGCCTCGCGCACGGCCGCCATACCCTCCCACACCGCCTGGCTGGAGTAGCCGATGCGATCGGGGTTGTGCAGCATCAACAGGTCGAAACATTGCACGCCGCAGCGCTCCAGGCTGCGCTCGGTGGCCATGCGGATGTAATCGGCGTACCCGTCCTTCTCGCGCAGGCTCGGGTCGGTGAAGCGCGGGTACCCTTTCGCGCCTTCGCGCTCGCCGGTGTAGAAGTCGTGACCGATCGCGCCCACCAGGCAGTAGTCAGCGCGCGGGACTCCCTGCAGCGCTCGTCCGAGCATCGTGTCCGCCTCGCCAGCGCCGTAGGTGTCGGCGGTGATCACCGTGTCGATTCCCTCACCGGGGCGCAGCAGCGATAGCAGGCGCGCATCCTGTAGGGGCTCGCCGAAGCGCATGTAGCGCCCGCCGCTCCAGGTGCCTATGGCCGTCGCTGTGGGGTCCATACAGCTGTACTTTATGAGCCCAATGCCTCACGCGACCCCCAGACATCCCGTTCGACGCCTGTCTATGATGAGACAACTGCACGATCGGAGTGATCGCTGCGTTGGGGTCGGGGAGGGTCGTGCGGGTGGAGATGTCAGCTGAGGGCAACGGTCGTCGTGGGGTCGCGCTCGCGGTGTCGTTCGCCGGCGCCGCGTGGCGCTACTGGCTGGGCTTGTTCCCGCGAGTGTGCTCGGAGCGCCGCCGCCGCCGCGCCCGCGCGCTTGAGATCCCGGACCCGCTGCTGCGTCGCGTCGCGATCGAGTCTCAGCGCAAGTGGGGCAACGTCGAGGGCGCGGCGGCGTTCGCGGCGTTTGCGCCGCGCCGGCATCGCGGTGCGGCGGCGCGCGCGATGATGTGCTTTCAGGCCGCCTATAACTACCTCGACATGCTCGGCGAGCAGTCGAGTTCCGACCCGGCCGCCAACGGCCGCACGCTGCACCGGGCGCTGCTCGTCGCGCTGGATCCGGGCGAGGAGTCGCACATCGACTACTACGCCCACTGTCCCCAGCGCGAGGACGGTGGCTACCTGCGCGAGATCGTCGACTCCTGTCGCGCGGCGCTGGCGCAGCTGCCCTCATATGCGCCGGTCGCGCCGGCGGCGCTGAACGCCGCCAAGCGGATTGTCGAGTTCCAGAGTTGCAACACCGGCGAACGTCAGGGCGATCTGCGCGCGCTGGAGCGCTGGGCGCGCGCGGCGACTCCGCCGGGCTCGGATCTGTGCTGGTGGGAGGTTGCGGCGGCCGGAGGATCTTCGCTGTGCGTGTACGCGCTGATCGCGCTCGCGGCCGAACCCGAGCTGGATCCGCGTACGGTGGCGGCCGTGACGGACGCCTACTTTCCCTGGATCGGCGCGCTGCACTCGCTGCTCGACAACCTCGTCGACGCGACCGAGGATCGTGCGACCGGGCAGCATAGTCTGATCGCCTCCTACGCCTCCTCGCAGGAGGCGGCCGTGCGCATGCGCCTGTTGGCTGAGCGCTCGCTGGGTGTCGCCGCGACGCTTGCAGGGGGGCGGGCGCATACGCTGATACTCGCTGCGATGGCGAGCTTCTACCTGTCCACCCCCGAGGCCTCCGCCGCGCAGGCACTGCCCGTCACCCGGGCAGTGCTGGACACGCTCGACGGTCCGGCCAGGATGGCGATGGTCGTGTTCCGCGCGCGCCTAGCGGCGCGGCGCCTGGTGCCTGGCGGGATCGGACACGGTGCGCCCGGGGCGGAGCTCGTGATTCCCGCGCCGGTCGAGAGGGCTCAGGGCTGATGCTCGAGTTGCGCGACCTCGTCAAGCACTATCCCGCCGTCGGCGGGGAGAGCGTGCGTGCGGTCGACGGCGTGTCGCTGTCGGTCGCGCCCGGCGAGATGGTCGCGCTGTACGGGCCGAGCGGGTCGGGCAAGACCACACTCCTGCTGATGATCGCCACGCTGCTCGAGCCGAGCGACGGGGCAGTGCTGATCGGCGGGCGCGACGTCTCCTCGCTCTCCCAGGGCGAGGCCTCGCACTTTCGCCTCGCCGAACTGGGCTTCATCCGCCAGAACTTCGACCTGCTGCCGGGTGTGAGCGCGATCGATAACGCGGTGCTCAAGCTCTTGAAAACGATGCGCTGGCAGGACGCGCACGACCGCGTCGCGCCGCTGCTCACACGCCTGGGTCTGGGTGAGCGGTTGCGTCACCGCGCCGAGCACCTGTCGATGGGTGAGCGCCAGCGCGTGATGATCGCGCGCGCGCTGTCAACCGAGCCGCGCCTGCTGCTCGCCGACGAGCCCACCGGCAGCCTCGACACCGAACGTGGGCGCGAAGTGTTGGAGTTGTTGCGCGAGCTGTGCCGCGAGCGTCAGGTCGCGATCGTGCTCGTCAGCCACGACCCCCAGGCCGCCGCGTACGCCGACCGGGTGTACGCGCTGCGCGACGGCAAGCTCGGCTCTTATGAGCCGGACCGGCTGTCTGAGCGGTGAAGCCGCGCAACGTCCTGCACCTGTATCGGGTGCGCCTGCGCGCGCGCCTGTTGCAGGAGTGTTTTGCGATCGTCGGCATCGCCGCCGGGGTGGCGCTGTTGTTCGCCTCCCAGGTCGCCACCTCGAGCCTGTCGAGCTCGGTGGCGCAGCTCTCGCAGGGGATCGTCGGCAATGCCACGCTGCAGCTGCTCGCCCGCTCCGAGCAGGGCTTTGCGGCGGGCACGCTCACGCAGGTACGCGCGATTGCAGGCGTGCGCGCCGCCGCGCCGCTGCTTGAAGCGAGCGCCAAGG
>JBAUXH010000230.1:0-41633 GCA_049584155.1 Solirubrobacteraceae bacterium | reverse complement strand
GGAGTGCTGACGGCGCCGCTGGCGCGGGCCGCGGTTCGCTTGGCGCGTTCCTGCAGCCGGCGGGCACGACGACGGGCCGCCTTCGCCTTGCGTTCGGCCACGCGTTCGACGTGACGCTCCTCGGGCGAGCGTGCCGGACGAGCCTCGCCGGTGTGCGTTGAACGCGCCTTGCGGCGGCGCTCCTTGGGCGCTAGCTGGCTCGCGGGCTCTGCCTGCGTGGAGTCCTCGGCTCCTGCGGGCACCTCTGCCTGCTCGGGCGCGCCAGTGGCGGGCACGGTTGGCTCCTCGGAAGTCTCGGTGGTGTCTTGCTCGTCAGCCATATCGTCCTCGGTTGTCTATCTGTCCACGCTCTGCCTGGACGCCGCCAACTCGCGCTCATGCGCGACGGTGAGGGCCCGCGCCAGGTCACGCCTGGCGCGGGGGATGCCAGCGGTGTCGTCGAGTTCTCCGGTCGCGTTGGCGAAGCGCAGACCGAACAGGTCTTTGCGCATGGTCGCGATCTGCTTGTCGAGTTCGTCGCTATGGAGGTCTCTCATCTGCTTGGCATCCATCGTGATGTCCTCAGTCCTCGCGCAGCACAAACTTGGATTTCACCGGGAGCTTGTGCGCGGCCAGACGGATCGCGTCGCGCGCAAGCGGCTCGGGCACGCCGGCCAGCTCGAACATCACACGGCCCGGCTTGACCACGGCTACCCAGCCTTCGGGCGATCCCTTGCCTGATCCCATGCGTGTCTCGGCCGGCTTCTTGGTGACCGGCTTGTCCGGGAATACGTTGATCCACACCTTGCCGCCACGCTTGATCTTGCGAGTCATCGCGATACGAGCCGCCTCGATCTGACGGTTGGTGAGCCAGCCCTCCTCGAGCGCCTTCAGGCCGTACTCGCCGAACTGGACCTTGACCTGTCCGCGCGAGACGCCGCCCCGGCGTCCACGGTGCTGCTTGCGATGCTTGACACGCTTGGGAGAGAGCATCAGCGTGGACCTCCGCCGCCACCGGAACGGGGACCGCGTCCTCCGCCTCCACCGCCAGGACCACGTCCACCGCCACCGCCTCCACGACCACCCGGACCGCCGAAACCACCGCCGCGACCGCCACGCCCGCCACCGGGTCCGCCGCCGCGACCGCCAGGACCACTGTTGCCGCCCCGTCCACGTCCGCGCCCGTCACGTCCGTCGCGGCCTCCACGCCCGTCACGATCGTTGCCGGGAGGGGCCGGCGCGGTCATATCTGTCAGGTCGGCGCCGGTGTATCCCTCGGGCATGATCTCGCCCTTGTTCACCCAACACTTCACACCGATCCGCCCGAACGTGGTGCGCGCCTCATAGAAGCCGTAGTCGATGTCGGCGCGCATCGTGTGCAGCGGCACACGACCGTCGGAGTAGCTTTCGGTACGCGCCATCTCCGCGCCGCCGAGACGGCCCGCGACCTGGACCTTCACGCCCTTGGCGCCGGAGCGCATGGCGCTAGTCAGCGCGCGCTTCATCGCGCGGCGAAACGCAACCCTGTTCTGCAGCTGCTCGGCGATCGACTGCGCGACCAGCTTGGCGTCGAGCTCCGGACGCTTGATCTCGAGAATGTTGACCTTGATCTGCTTGGAGGTCAGGCGATGCAGATCGCGGCGCAGCGCGTCGACTTCGGTGCCGGACTTGCCGATCACGATGCCCGGGCGAGCGGTGTGGATGTTGACCTCGAGTTCGTTCGCGTCCTTACGGATCGTGATGTCCGAGAGGCCGGCATGTGCCAGCTTGCCGATGATGTGCTCCCTGACGCGGATGTCCTCGGCGAGGTACTCGGAGAACGAGCGCTCGTTGAACCAGTTCGACTTCCAGTCGTGGATGTAGCCGACGCGCATCGCCTCGGGATGAACCTTTTGTCCCATTTTGTCGTTTTGCTTCTCTCTTGGTCTTGAGTCTGTGTGTGTCTGTGTGTGGTGGTGGTTGCGAGCTGTGCCTAGGAGCCCGGGGTCAGCGTGATCGTCAGGTGGCTGGTGCGCTTGTGAATTGGCGTCGCGCGCCCCATCGCGCGCGGACGAAAGCGCTTGATCGTCGGCCCCTCGTCGGCGTAAGCCTCACGCACGACGAGATCTTCCTCGAGCAGTTCGTGATTGTTCTCGGCGTTGGCGACCGCCGACTCCAGCAACTTGCTCCAGTCGCGCGCCACCTCACGAGAGGTGAATGCGAGGATAGCGCGTGCCTCGGGAACGGTCTTGCCGCGGATGTGAGGGCACACCATGCGCGCCTTACGTGCCGAGGTGCGCACGTAGCGCGCGTGCGCCCGCACGACTCGGCGTCGGGGCGGTTTGCCTGGGGCTGAACGAGCGGCTTTTTTGCTCGCACTCGCAGCCGTCTCTTTCGCCGCCGGCTCTTTGCTGGTGTCTTTTTGGGCCGCCGGCTCTTTGGCCGCTTTCTTGGCGGCTGGTTTCCCGCCGTCGTCGTCCTTGGCCTCGGTGGCATCAGCCGCTTTCGCTTTCTCCGCCTTGGCTTCTGCGCCTTTCGCGGCGGCTTTGGCAGGTTTTTTAGCGGCGGCTTTCTTGGCGGCCGGTTTCTTGGCCGCCTCGCTCTCCTCAGGCACCGTCTCGCCCTTCTCCTCCTCGGCGCTCATCAGCGGACCTTCCCCGATCCGGCGTGACCGCGAAAGACACGCGTGGGCGCGAACTCGCCGAGCTTGTGGCCGACCATCGACTCGCTGATGAACACGGGCACGTGTTTCTTGCCGTCGTGCACAGCGATCGTGTGACCGACCATCTCCGGGAAGATCGTCGACGCGCGCGACCAGGTGCGCAGCATTTTTTTGTTGTTCTCGGCGTTCAGCGCCTCGATGCGAGCGAGCAGACGCTCCTGCACCCATGGTCCCTTCTTGCTGGAGCGACTCATCTCTGCTTGCCCTTCCCTCGGCGGCGACCGCGCACTATGTACTTGTCGGAGTTCTTGTTCTGCTTGCGCGTGCGATACCCGAGCGTCGGCACTCCCCACGGGGTAACCGGGTGGCGCCCAGCGGTCGTTGAGCCCTCGCCACCGCCGTGCGGATGATCGACAGGGTTCATCGCGGTGCCGCGCGTCTGCGGACGTACGCCCATGTGACGCTTGCGTCCCGCCTTGCCGACCTTTACGTTTTGATGGTCGGCGTTGCCGATCGTCCCGACGGTCGCCCGGCACTCGGCGCGCACCAGGCGCATCTCGCCGGAGGGCAGTCGCAGGGTCGCCATCTCGCCGTCGCGGGCCATCAACTGCACCCCGGCCCCGGCGGAGCGCGCCATCTGCCCACCGCGGCCGGGCTGTAGCTCGACGTTGTGCACGACCGTACCGACGGGCATGCGCGCCAGCGACAGGCAATTGCCGACCGTGATGTCCGCGTCATCGCCGGAGGCGACGGTCATGCCCACGGTCAGGCGCTGGGGCGCGAGGATGTAGCGCTTCTCACCGTCAACGTAGTGCAGTAGCGCGATGTAGGAGGAGCGGTTGGGGTCGTACTCGATCGCCGCGACCTTCGCGGGCACGCCGTCCTTGCGGCGCTTGAAGTCGATGCGCCGGTAGGCGCGCTTAGCGCCGCCGCCGCGATGGCGAGCTGTCTTGCGTCCGTGAGCGTTGCGCCCACCGCTCTTCTTCATACCCTCGACGAGCGTCTTCTCCGGCTCGGACTTCGTGACCTCTGCGAAATCCGGATAGGAGACGAAGCGCCGTCCGGGGCTAGTGGGCTTGGGCTTGCGAATGGCCAACTTACTCGTCTCCTAGTCCAAGGCCGCCAGGCCATGGAAGATCGGGATGCTCTCGCCCTCACGCAGTTGCACGATCGCCTTCTTCCACGTGCGCGTGCGCCCGCTGACGGTCCCACGGCGCTTGGGCTTGGACTTGACGCTGAGAGTTCTTACCTCGACTACCCGCACGTCGAACAGCTCCTGCACCGCCTGGCGGATCTGCGTCTTGTGGGCATCAGGATGCACCCTGAACGTATAACGATTGGCCGCCGAGAGCACGTAGCTCTTCTCAGATACGACCGGGCGGATGATCACCTGGGAGCTATCCATCAGGCCTTGACCTCCCCGGCTGCCCGTGCGGTGAGGGCATCGAGGGCCGTCTGCGAGAAGACGACCGAGGCCGCACCGACTAGATCAGCGATACCGACATTCTCATGGGTCAACACCGCGATGCCGGCGAGATTGCGAAATGACAGCGCCGCATTACGCTCCTCGGTGCAGAGCACGACCAGGGTCGGGAACGGCTGACCCCAGTCGTCGAGCAGATCGGCTGCCTCGCTGGTCTTGGGCGTTGCAAAGGCCGCGGCGTCAAGCATCGCGATCGAGCCGCGCTGTGCATGCAACGACAATGCGCTGCGCAGAGCCGCGCGCTGCTCCTTGCGATTGACCTTGAAGGTGTAGGAACGCGGATGGGGACCGAACACGGTGCCACCGCCGGTCCAGATGGGTGAGCGACTGGAGCCGGCGCGAGCGCGGCCGGTGCCCTTCTGGCGCCAGGGCTTGGCGCCTCCGCCCGAGACCAAACCGCGGGTTTTGGTGGCCGCGGTCCCGCGCCGGCGCGCGGCCTGCTCGGCGCGCACGCTCTGGTGTACCAGCGGTTCGTGCCAGCGAGCCGTGAACGCAGCATCATCCAACTTGATCGTCTTGCCCGCCCCTAGTACAGGCGCCTCGGGCGTTTTTGCGCTGGCTTCAGGCATCGTCGCGCACCTCGACCACGCTGCCTCTCGCACCCGGCACCGAACCGCGCACCATCAGCAAGTTGCGCTCGGTGTCCACCGCGACGACCTCGAGTCCCTTCTGGGTCGCCCGGCGGCTGCCCATGTGTCCGGGACCGCGCAGCCCGCGCAGCACGCGCGAAGGCGTCGCCGAGGCTCCGATCGAGCCCGGGGCACGCACGTTATGCGAACCGTGGGACTTGGGACCACTGGCGAAGTTATGACGCTTGATCGTTCCCTGAAAGCCCTTGCCCTTCGAGGTGCCCGCGACCTTGACACGTCCTCCCACCGCGAAGGACTCAACGGTCACCGTCTCGCCCAGCTGCAGCTCTCCAGCCTCGTCGCGGAACTCGACCAGATGGCGCATCGGCGGCGCGTCGGCCTTCTTCAGGTGGCCCAGCTCGGCTTTGCTCAGGTGCTTCTCGCGAGCCAAGCCGAAGGCCAGTTGGACCGCCTCATAGCCGTCGCGCTCCAGCGTGCGAACCGCGGTCACGGGGCACGGCCCGGCCTCCAGTACGGTCACGCGCGCGACGCGACCATCCTCCTGGAAGACCTGGGTCATGCCGAGCTTCTTTGCGAGTATGGCCGCCATCGAATCGGGTTAGGTCGCCAGCCGGATCTCGATGTCCACACCCGCGGGCAGATGGTCCAGGCGCTGGAGGGAGTCGACGGTCTTTGGGGTCGGCTGGTGAATGTCAATTAGCCGCTTGTGCGTGCGAATCTCAAAATGCTCGCGCGAATCCTTGTCCTTGAACGGCGAGCGAATCACGCAGTAGACGTTCTTCTCGGTCGGCAGCGGAACCGGGCCAGACACGCTGGCTCCGGTGCGCGTAGCGGTCTCCACAATCTCCTTGGCCGCCGACTCGATCGCGGAGGTGTCGTAGGCCTTCAATCTGATGCGAATCTTGTTTTGGGTGGCTGGCGCCATGGGATCTGTCTGTGCTCGTCTCTGGCTCGGTTTTGGTTTATCGCTGGTCGATCTCGTCTGTTGTGTTCGCTCTGCTGCCGGTCACACCCCGACTCGCGGCCGGTCCATCCCGGCGCCACGCAAGACCTGACGGTGGGATGAGCTACGCCGATTTGCATCCCGGGGCGACAGAGAAAGGGCGGATCCCGTGTCGGGGAACCGCCCCCTTCCATGCCCCTCCGGCGGAGCGGTGCTAGTCGTATCGGACTGCCAATTGAATGCGCCGTCTCCGAGATCTCGGTGACGGCGCCGGGTGTTACTCGATGATCTCTGAGACCACGCCCGATCCGACCGTGCGCCCGCCCTCCCTGATGGCGAACCGCAGGCCCTGGTCCATGGCGATCGGCTGAATCAGCTCGATCTCCATCTGAACGTTGTCTCCGGGCATGACCATCTCGACGCCGTCGGGCAGCTTGGCTACGCCGGTGACATCAGTGGTACGGAAGTAGAACTGCGGCCTGTAGCCCGTGAAGAACGGGGTGTGGCGCCCGCCCTCCTCCTTCTTGAGCACGTAGACCTCGGACTTGAACTTGGTGTGAGGCGTGATCGAACCGGGCTTGCACAACACCTGGCCGCGCTCGATCTCCTCGCGCTTGGTACCGCGCAGTAGGCAGCCAACGTTGTCGCCGGCCTGTCCCTGGTCGAGGATCTTGCGGAACATCTCCACGCCGGTGACGACCGTCGTGGTGGTGTCGTGGACACCGACGATCTCGACGGTGTCGCCGGTGTTGACGATTCCCTGCTCGACACGGCCGGTCGCCACCGTGCCACGTCCGGTGATCGAGAAGACGTCCTCGACCGGCATCAGGAACGGCTTGTCGAGCTCGCGCACGGGCTCGGGGATGTAGGAGTCCA
Organism: Solirubrobacteraceae bacterium; assembly: GCA_049584155.1. Lineage (GTDB taxonomy): Bacteria > Actinomycetota > Thermoleophilia > Solirubrobacterales > Solirubrobacteraceae > Palsa-744. Next base: position 35,121 of record JBAUXH010000230.1, on the reverse strand, counting down.
GCGCCTGTGCCAGCTCGACGATCTTGCCCTTGTAAGTCTCATCGCCTTCGAGCGCCTTCAGCGCCGAACCGGTGATGAAGGGAATGTCATCGCCCGGGAAGTCGTACTCGGACAGAAGCTCCCTGACCTCAACCTCCACGAGCTCCAGCAGCTCCTCGTCGTCGACCATGTCGGCCTTGTTCAAGAACACGACGATGTAGGGGACACCGACCTGGCGGGCGAGCAGGATGTGCTCGCGCGTCTGGGGCATCGGGCCATCGGCGGCCGAGACAACCAGGATCGCCCCGTCCATCTGTGCGGCGCCAGTGATCATGTTCTTGACGTAGTCGGCGTGCCCCGGGCAGTCGACGTGCGCGTAATGACGGTTCTCCGTCTGATACTCGACGTGCGAGGTGGCGATCGTGATCCCGCGCTCCTTCTCCTCCGGAGCGTTATCGATCTCCTCGAAGCTACGGGCCTCGCCGCCCATCTTCTCCGCCAGCACCGTCGTGATGGCAGCGGTCAGCGTCGTCTTGCCATGATCGATGTGACCGATGGTCCCGACGTTGACGTGCGGCTTGTCGCGCTCGAACTTCTCCTTCGCCACTTTCTGTTCGCTCCTGTATCGACTTGTATGTTCGCCGTCAAAAGGCGAACCCGAGAAATCTATCTAAATGCGGTGTTGCGTGTGTGCTGGTTGGGTGGGTCTTGCAATTGGTCTGGCGTTAGTGTGGTCCAACTCTGTGTGACTTTTGACTGCGATTGCTCCTATCGCCTTTGTTTCTGAGAGGGCCGTGAGTCGAGCGAGACAAGGACGCAGGGAGCGTGGTGTGCTCTGCACACGTGCTGGCCGATAGCCGATCGCATCTGATCGGCTATCGGTAAGGACGCAGTATCGCGAAGCGCTCACGGTCATCTCAGGCCGGCACGGGCTCCCCCGTGCGCTGCTCGACGATCTTCTCCGCGATGTTCGGCGGAACCTCCTCGTAGCCCTCGAACTGCATCGTGTAGTTCGCTCGGCCCTGCGTGTTGGAGCGCAGGTCGGTCGCATAACCGAACATCTCGCTCAGCGGCACGCGCGCGTGGATCGCCAGGGCGTTCCCGCGCTGCTCGGATCCCTCCAGATGCCCGCGGCGGCGCGAAAGGTCTCCCATCACGTCACCCATGAACTCCTCGGGCGTGACGACCTCGACGGCGAATATCGGCTCCAGTAGCACAGGCTTGGCGCGCCTGGCAGCCTCCTTAAACGCGATCGAACCGGCCACCTTGAACGCGATCTCCGAGGAGTCGACGTCGTGATACTTGCCGTCCACGAGCGTGACGCGCAGGTCGACCATCGGATAGCCGGCCTTGACGCCGCTCTCCAGTGCCTCCTCGACGCCTTTCGCGACGGCCGGTATGAACTCGGAGGGAATGTTGCCGCCCTTGATCTTGTTGATGAACTCGAACCCCTCGCCTGGAGCGGGCTCCAGGTCGATGTAGACGACCCCGTACTGGCCCGAGCCGCCGGTCTGGCGCACGAACTTGCCTTCGACCTTCTGCACCGTCCCGCGAATCGTCTCGCGGTATGAGACCTGCGGGCGGCCGACATTGGCCTCAACGCCGAACTCGCGCTTCATGCGGTCGACGAGCACTTCCAGATGCAGCTCACCCATGCCGGAGATCTCCGTCTGGCCGGTCTCTTCGTTGCTGCGTACCTGAAATGTCGGATCCTCCTCGGCCAGACGACCGAGCGCGACCGACATCTTCTCCTGGTCGACCTTCGTCTTGGGCTCGACCGCGACCTTGATGACGGGGTCGGGAAACACGATGTTCTCGAGCTTGATCGGCGCGTCGGGAGCGGCGAGCGTGTCGCCCGTGATCACCTGCTTGATGCCCACCGCCGCGGCGATGTCCCCGGCGTAGACCTCGGGAACCTCCTCGCGATCGTTGGCATGCATCATCAAGATGCGCCCGATCCGCTCGGTGCGGCCACTATTGACGTTCAACACGCGTGAACCCGCCTCGAGTTTGCCCGAGTAGACCCGGAAGTAGGTCAGCTTGCCGACGTAGGGATCGGCCATGATCTTGAACGCCAGCGCCGCGAACGGCTCGGCGTCGTCGGGGTTGCGGGTGACCTCGCGCTCACCCTCCTCGCCACGAACCAGTTCACTGCCGGTCACAGGCGGCACATCCAATGGCGAGGGCAGATAGTCGATGACCGCGTCTAGCAGCGGCTGCACACCCTTGTTCTTAAACGACGAGCCGCACAGCACGGGAGTCAGCTTGGTCGACAGCGTCGCCTTGCGAATCGCCTGCTTGAGGAGCTCCTCGGGGATGTCGCCCTCCTCGAGGATCAGCTCCAGGAGCTCGTCGTCGTAGTGGGAGACTTCCTCCAGCAGGTGCTCGCGCGCCGCCTCGGCTTGTTCGACCAGACGCTCGGGGATCTCGACGACGTCCTGCTCCTTGCCCAGCTCGTCCTTGTAAACGATCGCCTTCATCGCAACGAGATCGACGATCCCCTCGAAGTCGCCCTCCGCGCCGATCGGCAGCTGGATCGGCACCGGCTGAGCGCCGAGACGGTCGATCATCGTCTGCACACCCTGCTCGAAGTCGGCGCCCGTGCGGTCCATCTTGTTGATGTAGGCGATCCGCGGGACGTGGTACTTATCGGCCTGGCGCCACACCGTCTCGGACTGCGGCTCCACGCCCGCGACCGAATCAAACAGCGCAATCGCGCCGTCGAGTACGCGTAGCGAGCGCTCGACCTCGACGGTGAAGTCGACGTGGCCGGGCGTGTCGATGATGTTGATGCGATGGCCCTTCCACTCGGCGGTGGTGGCGGCGGAGGTGATCGTGATGCCACGCTCCTGCTCCTGTTCCATCCAGTCCATCGTCGCCGCGCCGTCGTGGACCTCACCAATCTTGTACGTGCGACCGGTGTAGTACAGGATGCGCTCGGTCGTCGTCGTCTTGCCGGCGTCGATGTGCGCCATGATCCCGATGTTGCGGGTGTTGTGGAGTGTGAACTTACGTGGCATGGCTCAGTCTGGTGGCTGTGAGATGAGTGTGGTTGCGGCCTGCTCGGGGCCAAAAAAATGGGCCCCTCGGGCCCACGCGCGCTGCTGGTCGAATCTGGACCGGTTCGCGTCGTTATCTGCTCGAGGTGATCTCCATCTTGATAGCTGTGGCTTCGCGGCGGGCCTGCTCGCACGGCTGCGCCCAGACGCAATGCGGGGCCGACTATAGCAGAGGATTTCAGGCGGTCTTCGCCTGTGCGTCCGTCGAGGACTCGGGGCAGGATCCGGCAGCCGGCACGTCCTCAAACACCACGCTGAGACGCTTCAGTACGCGTGTCGCGGCGTGCAACTCGGCGGGTTCCATACCCTCCAGCGCCGTCTGCCAGCGCCCCTGCCAAGCAGCGCGCTTGGCCTCGATCTTGCGCCTGCCCTGCTCCGTCAGACGAGAGACGACCACCCGGCGGTCGGTCTCCGAACGTGCCCGCTCGACATGCCCGCAGTCCGCGAGATGCTCGAGCATCTGAGTAACCGTCGCCGGCGTCAACCGCGCAGCGGCCGCGAGCTCCCCAGCCGGCAGCTCGCCGCGCTCGTGCAACTCGATCAACAACTCGAACTGGGCGTGGCTGAGCTCCGAGCCGCCGAGATGGGTATCGCGGCCGCGCAGGCGATTGAGGCTGCGAAACACGCGGCGAAAAGCCTTGCCGAGCTCGTCCAACTCGGCCGTCCACTCCGGCTCGGCGGACGCTGACCTCGACGCCGACCCCGACCCCGACGCCGACGCCGACGCCGACGCCTGTTGCAAGCTCTCGCGGACGCCCGGCCCGGTCGATCTCGCCTTCCTGCCTGACGATTTCAGCGAGTAGGCCTGATCGGGATCGGGCCGCTTGACGATGCGTTTCGTGGCCGCCGGACTCATCGCAAATCCCTACACGCCGATCGGCTCGACTGCCGCCTCTGCCCCGGCGGCCTCGCGAGTCAGCTTCGCCCGCGGATTCTCGGCCCGTACCAGCACCAGGCACGGGATCAGCGATAGCAGCGCAATCCCCAGCGCCCACCAGTAGGCGGTGTTGAACGCGCTCGCGAGCTGAGCAGGAGTGCTGGCGTGGGCGCCGGCCCGCTGTAGGACCACGGCGAGCACCGCCACCCCGATCGCGCCGCCCACGCGCTGCAGCATGTTCAGCTGCGGCGTGGCGTCGGAGAGCTCCTCGGGACGCAGTGCGGTGAACGCGGCGGTCATCGCCGGCATGAACGACAGTCCGATGCCGACACCTCGCACCACCAGCACCAGTGAGATCAGCACGATCGAGGTATTCGCCCCGATCAACACGAACGGGACCGTGCTCAGACACAGGATCGACACCCCCACGATCGCCACGCGCCCACCGCCGAAGCGTTCGGTCAGCCGCCCGTTGAGCGGTCCCACGAGCAACATCCCAAGCCCCTGCGGGCCGACGAGCAGCCCGGTCACGATGATGCTCTCGCCGCGCACCTCCTGGTAGTACAGCGGTATCAGGATCATCGCGCCGAACAGCGACGCTCCCAAGCCGAAGGTTGTCAGCGACGCGGCGCCGAACACGCGGTTGGCGTACAGGCGGATGTCCAGCAACGGACGCTCTACGCGCAGCGCATGCCAACCGAAGGCGAGCGTCAGGGCGAGCCCGGCGAGGATCGGCCACACTACGCTGGGAGCGGCCAGACTAGCGTGCGAACCAAGCTCTGAGAGGCCGTAGACGATCGCCGTGGCACCCGTAGAAATCAGGCCCAGGCCGACCACGTCCAGTCGCCCGGCCTCGCCCGATTCGGTCTGTGGGAGCATCCGCCAGCCGAGGACGAACGCGACCACTCCGATCGGGATGTTCACGAGGAAGATCCACGACCAGTGAAGCTCCTGCAGAATCACACCCCCGACCACCGGCCCCAGGATCGGCGCAAGCATCGCGGGCATCACGACGACCCCCATCACGCGCCCCATCCGCTTAGGACCGGCGACCTGGGCCATGATCAGCTGAGCGATCGGCATGATCATCCCGCCGCCGGCTCCCTGCAGCACGCGGAAGAACACCAGTGACGTGAGCGAGCCGGCGATCGCGCACAGTCCCGACCCTGCCGTGAACAGCACCAGCGAGACCAGATATACGCGCTTGGCTCCGAATCGACGCGCGGCCCATCCTGTGACCGGGATGACCGCCGCCAGCGCCAGCAGATAGCCGGTGACGACCCACTGAACCTGCGAGATCGAGCTGTGCAGGTCGTGCCCGAGCGTATGCAGCGCGACGTTGACGATCGTCGTATCGAGGATCGACATGATCATCCCGAGGATCACCACGCCGGCGATCTTCCAGACGTACGGCTCTATGTGATCGGAGGCCTCCGGGTGAAAACCCGGATCAGCTGCTGTTGTCGAGAGGGAGGAAGACATTTGGTACCTAAAGCTTAGGTACCAAACCTTTATCCGTCAAGGCCCTGTGAGCTATCTCACAGAACGGCTACCAGCGGTAATGGGCGAAGGCCTTGTTCGCCTGCGCCATGCGATAGATGTCGTCCTTGCGCTTGTACGCGCCGCCCTGCTGTGACTGAGCATCCATCAGCTCGTTCGCCAACCGCTGCGCCATCGTCTTCTCGCGGCGCTGGCGCGCAAACTCGACCAGCCAGCGAACCGCCAGCGTGCGCGCACGACGGGAGGCGACCTCTACCGGAACCTGGTAGGTGGCGCCACCGACACGGCGCGATTTGACCTCGAGCGTCGGCGTCAGTGCCTTGATCGAGACCTCCAGCGTCTCGATCGGGTCTTTGTCCGAACGCTCGCCCAGCAGCGCCAGCGCGTCGTAGACGATCCGCTCGGCCGTCGACTTCTTACCGTCCAGCATGACCTTGTTGATCACCTGCTGCACCAGCTTAGAGCGGTGAATCGGGTCCGCCTCGACCGGACGAACGTGGGCAGCTGCGCGACGGGGCATCTACTTTTTCTTCACGCCGTACTGCGAGCGAGCCTTCTTGCGATCGCTGACGCCGGCCGCATCGAGCGTGCCGCGCACGACCTTGTAGCGGACCCCCGGCAGGTCCTTGACGCGGCCTCCACGCACGAGCACCACCGAGTGCTCCTGCAGGTTGTGGCCCTCGCCCGGAATGTAGGCGGTCACCTCGATCGAGCCGGAGATGCGGATACGCGCGACCTTGCGCAGCGCGGAGTTAGGCTTCTTCGGTGTCGTCGTATACACGCGCGTGCACACGCCGCGACGCTGTGGCGCAGCGACCTTCTTCTTGCGGCCCTTGCCCGACTTCAGGCCCGGGGTCGCCAGCTTCTTCTTCGGAGCGACGCGCCCCTTGCGCACGAGCTGTGATGTGGTCGGCATTCGGCCGGGGATGGTAGCAGCGCGGCGCGCCCGTGCGAGCGAGCTAACCCTACGCGCTCGCCGAGGCTACGGCGGGAACGCCCGCCGCGCGGACCGGGGCGGGCATCAACGCACACGCGACAACCACGAGCACGAACGCCAGCGACTGCAACACCACGCCCACTGTGCTGCCGGCCATCGGATCGCCGAACACGACGATCCCCCCGGCGATGCCCGCGATGTTCGCGGCCGTACCGGTCACCGCGATAACCGGCACCGCGTCTCCATCCTGCAGTCCACGCGCCGACGCATAGAACGCGACGATTGACGCGAGCAGCGCGACCGCGAGCCAGGGACTGAGCAGCAGCGCGAGCAGACCATGCGCGCCGGTGATACCCGATAGTGCCTTGATGGCCGTGTCGGAGACCCCAAACAGGATGCCCGAGGCCGCGCCCAGCATCACGCCGTGGTGCTCCACCGGACCGCCCATGCGCGGGCCCATGATCAGCAGCCCTCCCAGCCCGAACAGGCCGGCCTCAAACGAGATCATCGCCGCCTGGGAGAATTGCGAGTGCGCGCCGTGCATCGCCGGCAGCGTCACGCCGAGCATCACCAGACCCACACCTGTCAGACATAGTCCGATCCACTGGCGCGGACCGACCTCAAAGCCAAACATGCGGTCGGCCATCACCGCGATGAACACGATGCCCGCCGCCAGTGAGACCTGGATCACCGACATCGGTGCCAGCGTGAGCGCCGCCACATGCAAAGCCCAGCTGGCGGTCGCGACGATCATGCCGATCGTGAACCACTTCGAGGCAAACAGCGCCCGCGCCGAGCGCAGCGGATGGCGCACCTGCACGCTCGGCGCCGCGTTTGCGCCCCTGTACTTGTAAAAGAAGCCGAGGTTCGCGACGAACGCGCACGCGAGTGCCAGGAGGATGCCAAGGGCGAGGGTCATGGGAGTGTTTGTTCGGTCGTCTTGTTTCTGGTCGGGAAGTTAGAGCTGCTGGTGAGCGTCCTGTACTGCTGAGAGCTAATCGGCGTCCCCACGCCCGCCCTGAAGTGCATCGACAGAGCCCGGCTACTGCTTTACTTGCCGCACTCGATCCGGGCACATTACCGGTGCGAACCTGTATGCGAGCTAAAGAACAACAGCCCGACGAGAAGCCTCTGCTGATGGTGGACATCGACGGAGTCATCTCGCTGTTCGGCTTCGCCGGGCAGACGCCGTGGACCGAGCGCGTCACCGCGCAGGCGGGCTCCTTCCACACGATCGACGGCGTTCCCCACTTCCTTTCGCCCGCCGCCGCCGCGCACCTACTGACGCTAGCGACCGACTTCGACCTCGTATGGGCCAGCGGCTGGGAGGAGAAGGCCGAGGAATACCTGCCGCGTCTGCTCGACCTGCCGGCGGGTCTGCCGTTCCTGAGCTTCGAGCGCTCGCCCGGCCGCGGCAACGCGCACTGGAAGCTGGCGACGATCGAGGAGTACGCCGGTTCGCGAGCTTTGGCCTGGATCGACGATGCGTTCAACGATTCCTGCCACGCATGGGCGGCCACGCGCCCAGCGCCCACGCTGCTGGTTCAGACCGCGCCGGAGCGGGGCTTGACCTCAGTCGAGGCTCAACTGCTGTTGGACTGGGCGCGGGAGCTCTCACCGGCGAGGAACCGGCGTTCCAGGTTGGTGCGCGCCTGAGGCCACTCCTGGTCGGTGATGCTGTAGTAGGCGGAGTCGCGCACGCCGACCCCCGGTATCAGCATGTGCTTGCGCAGAATGCCCTCGAACTGTGCCGGGAGCGCCTCGATCGCCGCGCGGGAGCGCTCGTTGCGAGCGTCGGTCTTGAACTCCACCCGCAGACACGCAAGGCGCTCGAACGCATGCTCGAGCATCAGCAGCTTGGCCTCGACGTTCGCACCGGTTCGCCACATCGAGGGCGTGAGCCAGGTCCAGCCGATCTCCACGCCCCGGTGAGCCTCGCGCACGTTCAGATAGCGCGTACTTCCAATCGGCTCCCCGCTCGTGCGATCGACCGTCGCGAACACCCCCTCCCTGCCTGCCTGTGACTCCGCCAGGCTGGCGGCGAACCAGGCCGCGAAGAATGCGCGGCTGTCTCCAATCGGCGCCAGCCAGCGCCAGATCTCAGGATGCTGGGCGGCAGCGAACAGGCCCTCCTCGTGACGAGCCTCCAGTGGCTCGAGCACCACAATCTGGCCCTCCAAACGCGTTGTCAGCCACTGCTCCCACATCGCGGCCCGCAGGCTATCTGCTCGCTGTGCCGCGATAGGCTGCCGGGGCGATGGCAGGCACGAACATCAACGAGCCCATCTTCGATGAGCCGCGCGAGCACCCAGGGTTTCGTTGCAAGCGGGCGCGGATCAGCCGCCAGGCCGGCAGCGAGCGGCTGGGGTTGAGCCTGTGGGAGTTGCCGCCCGGCGAAGCGGCCTTTCCCTACCACTATCACCTCACCGAGGAGGAGCTCGTGGTGGTGCTCGACGGAGCCCCGAGCCTGCGCACGCCCGAGGGCTGGCGCGACCTAGCTCAGGGGGAGGTCGTACCGTTCCTACGCGGCGAGCACGGCGCCCATCAGCTTGTCAACCGCACCAACGAGACGGTGCGCTTTCTGGCGTTCAGCACCAACGGCGAGCCCGACATCGTGATCCGCCCCGACTCGGGCACGCTCGGCGCTTACGAGCGTCAGGTGGACGGGGGTGGTCTGCGGGCGGTCTTCCGCACTTCGGACACGGTCGACTATTACGAGGGCGAGCAAGCACCGGCGCCGGAGGGCGAGCGGGCGCCGGACTGAGGACACTACCGGGCTGGGCCGGCTAAGTTGAGTCGCGCCGCTACCGCAAGACGGGCGCCCATATGGCGTAGCAACGACGTCGACGGTCCCACTGCGCGAGGTCTCGGTGCATCTCTTCGAACTCGTTATACACGCCGGCCCCATCCGCGTACTGGCTCTTGATGAAGGTCCGCAGCCACTCCGACTGCTCCCAGAAGTCGTAGATGACACCGGCGAAGTACTCGTGGATGATCGTTCGGTCGACCAGCTTGCGGTTGTACATGCTGGCCAACTCCTCCCAGAAGTTCATGACAATCATCACTTCCTGCTTCTTTTCGAACGACATCCCTTTCCATTTTTCGATGCGAGCGGTGCGGGCCTCGGGATCGCTCGGATCGAGTGCCGCCCCGATCAGGGGATGCGCCACCGTCTGGTAGGGGATCAACTCGGGCGAGCTGTAGCGCTGCATGTACTCGTGGGTGCGGGTCTCGAGCCCCGCGTTGCGCGTCTGCCGGAGTTGAAACCAGGCGCCAAACAGCGCCACGCCAGCAAAGATCGCGGTGGCGAACTCAGACCACGAGCCCAGGGTGTCTCCTAGCGGAATCGCGCGAGCGAGGCAGCTCATAACGCAATATTGGCCGATGCCCCAGATGGACATCGAAACCGGATCGCGGAACGGCACGCGCAGTCGGATGACGCGCGCGCCGCACCAGACGCGCCGGCGTTGAACGCCGGACTCTTATATTTCGATATGTGGCCCGCGCACGATCATGTCTCTCAGTATAGACAGTGCGATCTACTCCCCCGAGGGCTCGTCCGGGACCTCGAGGTCGGCGAGCTCCTCGACAAACCCAGGATCGGTCGTGCCCGCGCCGATCTTCTCCAGCGAGGCCAGATCCGCGTCGAACTCCTGGCCGTAGCCACCCAGTCCGTCTCCGCCCGAGAGCCCGAGCTCGGCCGCGATCTCATCCTGGTCGAGCAGCCCCACGTCGTCGATCGCCCGCGGGAGCGGTTCGGAGGGTTCGATCTCGATCCGCCGGTAGCGCTTTAGACCGGTCGCGGCCGGGATCAGCTTGCCGATGATCACGTTCTCCTTCAGCCCGTTCAAGCGGTCGGTCTTGCCCTCCAGCGCCGCGTCGGTCAGGACCTTCGTCGTCTCCTGGAAGGAGGCGGCCGAGAGGAACGAGTCGGTGTTCAGCGACGCCTTCGTGATGCCGAGGATGATGTCCTCGAACTGGGCCGTCTCGCCCTTCTTGCCGGCAACGTCCTCGTTGACCTTCGCGAATTCGAACCGGTCCACGAACTGGCCGGGCAGGTAGTCGGTGTCGCCCTTCTGATCGACCCGCACCTTCTTCAGCATCTGGCGCACGATCAGCTCGATGTGCTTGTCGTTGATGTCCACGCCCTGGGACTTGTAGACCTCCTGTACCTCCTTCACGAGGTACTGCTCGGTCTCGGTGCGGCCCCGGATCGCCAGCAGCTCGTGCGGATACAGCGAGCCCTCGTTCAGCTGCTTGCCGGCCTGGATCTTCTCGCCCTCGGCCACGAACAGCCGCGTGCGGCGCGGGAAGGCATGTTTGTGCTCTTCGCCGGCCTCGTCGGTGATCGTGACCGTGAGCGCCTTCTCGGTCTCCTCGATCGAGACCTTCCCATCCTGCTCGGCGATCTTCGCCAACCCCTTCGGCTTGCGCGCCTCGAACAGCTCGACGATCCGCGGCAATCCGTGCGTGATGTCCGCGCCGGCGACGCCGCCGGTGTGGAATGTGCGCATCGTCAGCTGCGTGCCGGGCTCGCCGATCGACTGAGCCGCGATGATCCCGACCGCGTCGCCGATCTGCGCGAGCGCGCCGGTCGCCATCGCGCGGCCGTAACAGGCCTGGCAGACCCCGCTCGGGGCCTCGCACTTAAGTACCGAGCGCACCGGCACGGCCACACGAGTGCCCTTGGCGTGATCCTCCTCGAACGCCGCGACGATCTCGGCGAACTCGGCGCGGCCGATCTCGGCGCCCTGCTCGGCGAGCATGCGTCCGCGCTTGGTCGTGATCGGCTGAGCGGCGATGCGCCCGACCAGATCTCCGTTGGGGTCCGGATCTCCGCCATCGACCCACACGGTCATCTCGATGTGCTCCTCGGTTCCGCAGTCCGCTTCACGGATGATCACATCCTGGGCCACGTCCACCAGCCGGCGCGTCAGATAGCCCGAGTCGGCGGTTCGCAGCGCGGTGTCCGCCAGGCCCTTGCGCGCGCCGTGCGTGGAGATGAAGTACTCGAGCACCGACAGCCCCTCGACGAAGTTGGCCTTGATCGGCCGCTCGATGATTTCGCCCTTCGGGTTGGCCATCAGCCCGCGCATGCCCGCCAGCTGGCGGATCTGCTTGAACGAACCACGCGCGCCCGAGTTGGCCATCATGAAGATCGGGTTGAGCGTGTCGAGGTTCTCGATCATCGCATCGGCGACCTCGTCGGTCGCCGCGTTCCACTTCTCAACGACCGCCTCGTGACGCTCCTCCTGAGTGATCAGGCCCATGTCGTACTGGTCTGAGATCTCGTTCACGAGCGCCTCGTACTTGTCGAGGATCGCCTGCTTACTCGGAGGCACGACCACGTCGTTCTTGGAGATCGTGATCCCTGCCTGCGTGGCGTACTTGAACCCGAGGTCCTTGAACGCGTCGAGCACGAGCGAGATCGTGGTCGCTCCGTAGGTCTGCACGAGCGCGTCGATCAGACGGGTCGTGTCGCGCTTCTTCATCGACTGGTTGACGAATACGTACTTGCTCGCATCGAACCCATCCCCCAGCGCCTCGTGCAGCGCGCGCTCGATGCGGTCGTTGTAAATGATCCGCCCGACCGTGCTCAGCACATGGCCACCCTCACGTCCAAACGGGCGGAACTCGGCGACGTCGTGCAGCGTGACCACACCCGCCTCGTATGACAGCTCGGCCTCCTGTGCAGTCCTGAACACGTGCGGACGCGCCTCACCCGAAGGCCAGCTGCCGTTCGTCAGCAACTCCCGCTTGGCGGACAGCTCATCGGCTTCGGGTCCATACGTCAGGTAGTAGGCGCCGAGGATCATGTCCTGTGTCGGCGTCGCCAGCGGCGCGCCGTGCGCAGGGGACAGAATGTTGTTCGAGGAGAGCATCAGGATGCGCGCCTCCGCCTGCGCCTCCGCCGATAGCGGCAGGTGCACAGCCATCTGATCACCGTCGAAGTCGGCGTTGAACGCGTGGCACACCAGCGGATGCACCTGGATGGCCTTACCCTCGACCAGCAGCGGCTCGAACGCCTGGATGCCCAGACGGTGCAGCGTCGGTGCGCGGTTTAGCAACACGGGATGCTCGTGGATGACCTCCTCGAGCACGTCCCACACCTCGCCGATCATCGAGTCGACCATCTTCTTCGCCGCCTTGATGTTCTGCGCGGACTTGCGCTCGACCAGTCGAGCCATGATGAACGGCTTGAACAGCTCCAGCGCCATGATCTTCGGCAGACCGCACTGGTGCAGCTTCAGGTATGGCCCGGCGACGATCACCGAGCGCCCGGAGTAGTCCACGCGCTTACCCAGCAGGTTCTGACGGAAACGTCCCTGCTTGCCCTTGAGCATGTCCGAGAGGCTCTTGAGCGGACGGTTGCCCGGCCCGGTGACGGGACGGCCACGGCGGCCGTTGTCGAACAGCGCGTCGACGGCCTCCTGCAGCATGCGCTTCTCGTTGTTGACGATGATCTCCGGCGCGCCGAGATCGAGCAGGCGCTTAAGGCGGTTATTGCGGTTGATCACGCGGCGATATAGGTCGTTGAGATCGGAGGTTGCAAAGCGCCCGCCGTCGAGCTGCACCATCGGGCGCAGCTCCGGTGGGATCACCGGGACCGCGTCGAGCACCATCATCTCGGGCTTGTTCCCGGACTGGATAAAGGCGCTGACGACCTTCAGCCGCTTGACCGCACGTGCCTGCTTCTGACCCTTGGCGGTCTTGACCTGCTCCTCCAGTTCCTTGCGTTCGGCCTGCAGGTCGACCTGCTGGAGCAGATCCCTGACGGCTTCAGCGCCCATTCCACCACGGAAATACTCGCCAAACCCGTACGGCGAGCCGAAGCGCTCCTTGAGCTCACGGAAGGTCGTCTCGTCGTGCTCGATCTGCTTGGGCTCCATCGTCTTGAACAGCTCCCACACGTTGCGCATGCGCTCGGCCGCGTCCTCGATGTATGCCTCGGTGTCGGCGATGTCGGCGTCGAAGGTCTTGCGCAGCTCCTTCACGAGCTTCTCGCGCTCCTCGTCGGAGATCTTCGCCAGGTTCACGTCCAGCGAGTCCGCCCACAGGTGGTCTTCGTCGCTGAAGGAGGTCTGCTTGCCGTTCTGCAGGTACTTCTCGCGGCGCTTGAGCGACTCGCGCAGCTCCAGCACCCGCTCCTCGCGCTCGGCCGCGTAGGAGTCGAGAACTTTGTTGACCTCCTGCTCGAGCGTGTCTAGGTCCTTCGAGCGGGCCTCGTCGTCCACCCACGTGACGATCGACGCGGCGAAGTACAGAACCTTCTCGAGTTCCTTCGGCGCCATGTCGAGCAGATATCCGATCCGGCTGGGCACGCCCTTGAAGAACCAGATGTGGCTGACCGGAGCGGCCAGATCGACGTGACCCATGCGCTCGCGACGGACCTTCGAGCGCGTAACCTCGACGCCGCAGCGCTCGCAGACGATGCCCTTGTAGCGAACTCGCTTGTACTTACCGCAGTAGCACTCCCAGTCCTTGGTCGGACCGAATATGCGCTCGCAGAACAGCCCATCCTTCTCGGGCTTCAGCGTGCGGTAGTTGATGGTCTCCGGCTTGATCACCTCGCCCGAGCTCCAGCCGCGGATCTGCTTGGAGGAGGCGAGTGAGATCTCGATGGCGTCGAAATTATTGATGTCGATCATCTATTAACTCTGGCTTTCGCTTGCGGGTGAAACGGACGGTTGCGGTTCTGCCATGCCGGTGTCCCGCCGAACCGCCGGCGGGTGCTGTGCAACGCCCGGGTCTACGTCTCGGTCTCCTGCACCAGCTCCTCCTCGGACGGGCTCCCGGCGAGCTCCTCGATGTCCAGCTCCGCCACGCCCTCACCGAGCAACTCCTCGACATCGAGCGCCTCCACCGCGACGTCCCCGTCGTCGGCATCCTCCACGGACTCCACCTTGCCCTTGACCTCGCCATCCTCGGTGGCCTCGCCGTCGGACTCCTCCACCGCGTCGGTGGTGTCCTCGCCCTCCAGCGTCTCGTCGGCCGCGGCGGTACCGTTGGCCGGGGCGCGTACCCCCGAGAGGTCGATACCGAGCTCCTCGGCGGCCCGCAGCAGATCGTCGTCCTCGTCGCGCATCTCCGTGCGCTGCCCCTCCTCGGAGACGACGTTGACGTCGAGCGCCAGCGACTGCATCTCCTTGAGCAGCACCTTCAACGACTCGGGGATCGAGGGCTCGGCGATGTTCTCGCCCTTGACGATCGCCTCGTAGGCCTTCACGCGCCCGACCGTGTCATCGGACTTGATCGTGAGCATCTCCTGCAGCGTGTAGGCGGCGCCGAATGCCTCCAGCGCCCACACCTCCATCTCGCCGAAGCGCTGGCCGCCGAACTGCGCCTTGCCGCCCAGCGGCTGCTGGGTGACGAGCGAGTAGGGGCCGGTCGAGCGCGCGTGGATCTTGTCGTCGACGAGGTGCAGGAGCTTGAGGATGTACATGTACCCCACCGTCACCTGCTCGGCGAACGGCTCGCCGCTGCGGCCGTTGAATAGCGTCATCTTGCCCGACGCCTGCTCTCCGGGCCGGCGACTCTTGTCGATGTCCATGCGGATGCGGCCCTCGTGCTCGTCCTGCCAACGCACGAGCGCCTCGTCCACATCCGTGATCGTGGCCCCGTCGAACACCGGCGTGGACACATACACGCGCCGGGAGAAACCGTTGCCGTTGCCCGAGCCGTTGGCGGCGTCAGCTTCCTTGAAGGCCTCCGAGCCGTCGTCATACCAGCCCTGCGCGGCCACCCAGCCGAGGTGGGTCTCGAGGATCTGCCCAACGTTCATGCGCGAGGGCACGCCGAGCGGGTTAAGGATCACGTCGACCGGCGTGCCGTCCTCGAGGAACGGCATGTCCTGGACGTCCACGATCTTCGAGATCACGCCCTTGTTACCGTGGCGACCCGCGAGCTTGTCGCCCTCGGAGATCTTGCGCTTCTTCGCTACGAACACGCGCACGAGGTCGTTTACGCCCGGCGGCAGATCATCGCCCGCGTCACGGCTGAAGGTCATCACGTCGATCACCACGCCGCCCTCGCCGTGCGGCACCTTCAGCGAGGTGTCGCGCACCTCGCGCGCCTTCTCCTTGAAGATCGCCCGGATCAGCTTCTCCTCGGCCGTGAGCTCGGTCTCGCCCTTGGGCGTGACCTTGCCGACGAGCAGATCACCGGAGGCGACCTCCGCGCCGACGCGCACGATGCCGCGATCGTCGAGGTTGCGCAGCGACTCCTCCGAGCGATTGGGGATGTCGCGGGTGATCTCCTCCTCGCCAAGCTTCGTCGTGCGGGCATCGACCTCGTACTCCTCGATGTGAATCGAGGTCAGCTCGTCGTCCTGCACGAGCCGCTTGGACAGGATGATCGCGTCCTCGAAGTTGTAGCCCTCCCAGGACATGAAGGCGACCATCAGGTTCTTGCCGAGCGCCATTTCGCCCTTGTCGGTCGAGGAGCCGTCGGCGAGCATGTCGCCGGCCTTAACCTTCTGGCCCGAGCGCACGCGCGGCTTGTGGTGGATCAGCGTGCCCTGATTGGAGCGCATGAACTTCTGCAGCTCGTACTCGTCCTTCTTGCCGTCGGTCGTCTCGATCACGATCTGGGTGGCGTCGACGTGCTCGATCGTGCCCGCGTTGCGAGCCAGCAGCACGTCACCGGTGTCGAGCGCCGCGCGGCGCTCCATGCCCGTGCCGACCAGCGGCGCGTCGGCCTTCAGCAGCGGCACAGCCTGGCGCTGCATGTTCGAGCCCATCAGCGCGCGGTTGGCGTCGTCGTGCTCGAGGAACGGGATCATCGCGGTCGCCACCGACCAGATCTGCTCGGGTGAGACGTCCACCAGGTCCACGTCCTTGGGTCCGACCGTTACGTACTGACCGGCCTGCGTACGGCACAGGATCTCGGAGCCCTTGAGCTTGCCCGTCTTCGCATCCACAGGCGTGTTGGCCTGCGCGATCAGGAGCTCCTCTTCCTGCGTGGCATCCAGGCGTACGACCTTCTCGGTGACCACGCCGTCCTTCACCACGCGGTAGGGCGTCGTGACGAACCCGTACTCGGACACCTCCGCGAACGAAGAGAGCGAGCCGATCAAGCCGATGTTCGGTCCCTCGGGGGTCTCGATCGGACACATGCGCCCGTAGTGAGTCGGGTGCACGTCGCGCACCTCGATCGGCGCGCGCTCGCGCGTGAGCCCGCCCGCGCCCAGCGCCGACAGGCGCCGGCGATGGGTGAGGCCCGACAGCGAGTTCGTCTGATCCATGAACTGCGAGAGCTGCGAAGAGCCGAAGAACTCCTTCAGCGCCGCCACGACCGGGCGGATGTTGATGATCGTCTGCGGCGTGATCGTGTCCGCGTCCTCGGTCGTCAAGCGCTCGCGCACGACGCGCTCCATGCGGTAGAGCCCGATCCGGAACGCCTCCTGGATCAGCTCGCCGACCGTACGCAGGCGGCGGTTGCCGAAGTGCTCGTACTCGTCCAGGTGCTCGGCGACCGGCTCGCGCGGCATCGACATGGCCTCGGCCGCGTAGTCCTTGATCTCGACCTCGCCCTGCTGCTCGGGGATACCGAGCCGCTTGGGCAGGGAGACCAACTCGCGCACCAGCGCGAGGATGTCGTCGTGCGTAAGCGTGCGCGTGTCGATGTCGATATCGAGACCCAGCCGCGAGTTGAGCTTGTAGCGCCCGACGCGCGTGAGGTCATAGCGCTTGGGATCGAAGAACAGCTGGTTCAGCAGCGCCTTGGCGTTGTCCACACTCGGCGGCTCGCCCGGACGCTGCTTCTTGAACAGCTCGATCAAGGCACCCTCTTCGGTGCGCGTGACCTCGGTGTCGGACTCGATCGTGTTGCGGATGTACAGCGAGTCCTCGAATAGCTTCAGGATCTCCTCGTCGCTCGCATACCCCATCGCTCGCAGCAGCACGGTGACGGGAAGCTTGCGCTTGCGATCGATGCGGACGAAGACCTTGCCCTTCTTGTCGATCTCCAGCTCCAGCCACGACCCGCGCGCGGGCATCAGGTTGGCGATGAAGACCTGCTTCTCGCGGTCCTTCGGCTCCATCAGGTAGGCGCCCGGCGAGCGCACGAGCTGTGTCACGACCACGCGCTCGGTGCCGTTGATCACGAACGTCCCGCGCTCGGTCATCCACGGGAAGTCGCCCATGAACACCGACTGCTCGCGGATCTCGCCCGTCTCGCGGTTGATGAACGCGACGGTCACCGTCAACGGGCGCGCGTAGGTCAGATCCTTCTCGCGACACTGCTCCAGCGATGCGACCGGCTCGTCGAAGACGAACTCACCGAACTGCACGGCGAGATTGCCGGTGTAGTCCTCGATCGGCGAGATATCGTCGATCGTCTCGCGCAGCCCGCCGCCCTGTGGGTCGGTGAGCCATGCAAACGAGCGGCGCTGAATATCGATCAGGTTGGGGACATCTACGGTCTTATCGAGGCGCGCGAAACTACGGCGCGTCCGGAGAGCATCAACAGCAGCCAAGAAAACGTCTCCTTCGGAGGGCGAGAACGGACGTGATGGAGGGCGCCCAAGAGCGCGACCAGCAAAGATAGCACAGGCCATCGGCACCCTTAAGTGGGCGGCCGGCGCTCACGGACCCCGCCCCCGACGATCGCGTATGTGGCGCGATGCCATGCTTCCAAGGCGGCTGCGGCTATTGACCAGCGCCCGGCACTTTACCGGAAAATCGGCCCGTTTGTTAGGCGCGGGTAAAGACGTGCGCGACGGTCAGCCGGTGAGCCCGACGATGCCGTTGCGCAGCAGCGCTACCGCCAGCAGCGCGAGAATCGCCGCGGCGAGCGTCATCGCATGGCGCTCGAGCCAGCCTCGCGCGCCGGTGAGCAACTTGCCGGTCCACTCGGGAGCGATGGCCAGCATCGCCAGCGCGAGCGAGAGCGGCAACAGCGAGATCAGCGCGAAGCCGACCCACTCGGCGACGTACCCAGCGGCGGTCGGGCCCATCTGAGAGATGTCCTTCAGCGCCAGCGGGATGAAGCCGCCGGGATTGGCGAGGGTCGCACCGGCAGCCACGATCGCGATCGCGGGCGAGGAGGCGAGCCGGCTCATCCGCTCGATCATCCCCTCCATCCGCGCGGGGTCAGACGGCCGACGCAGGAAGCGCACGACCACGACCAACAGGGCCACGCCCGCGAGAACGTCCACTACGCAGACCCACGTCTTGGGCGTGCTCGAGCCTGACGGCGGGGCGGCGACGTCGCCGAGCACGAACGCCGCGAGCACGCCGATCAGGAGCGTGATGCCCAGCGCGCCGAGATAGAACCACAGACCCGTGCGCAGCGGGTGCTCGCCCAGGACGAGGGCGAGCACCGAGAACGAGAGCGTGGTCGGCGAAAGCATCGCGCCCAATGCGACGAGGACGAGCTCGGTGTCGACCGAGGCCATCGCGGGAGCCTATGCGACGGTCGATGCAACCGCTGTCCATCCCGCCGCCGAAGTGGGCGGCGGGATCTGTGACGGGAACGTCCGGCGAGCCCTACTTCAACTCGACGGTCCCGCCGGCCTCCTCCAGTTCGGCCTTGAGCTTGTCGGCCTCCTCCTTCTCGATGCCCTCCTTGACCGGCTTGGGGGCCTCATCGACGAGCGCCTTGGCCTCTTTCAGACCCAGGCCGGTGGCGGCGCGCACGACCTTGATGACCTGGATCTTCTTATCGCCGGATGCCGCGAGGATCACGTCGACGGTGCTCGAGGCTTCCTCCTCGTCCCCGCCCTCGCCACCTGCGGCTGCCCCGCCCGCGGCGGCCACCGGCGCGGCCACGGCCGCAGCCGATACGCCGAACTCCTCCTCGAGCGCCTTGATCCGCTCGGCGAGCTCGAGCACCGAAATGCCCTTCAGCTCCTCGATCCAATCCTGTGTGCTGGTTGCCATGACTGTCAGTCCTCCTTGGGGGTCGGGTTCGTCTCGGCGTCCTGCGACTCGGCCTGTGCCGAGACGTCCGCCTGGTTGTCGTCTTTCGCCGGCTCGTCCTGCTCCGACTCAGCTTGTGGGTCCGGCGTCTCCTCCACCGCAGCGGGCTCCTCGGAAGCCTGCTCCTCGGCGGGGACCTCCTCCGCAGCAGCGGGCTCGGAGACCACGGCCTCAGCTGCCGTCTCCGTCTCGACCGACGCCGCCTCCTCCGCGGCGGCGGCGGGCTCCTCAGGAGCAGGCTCCTCCGCGGATACCTCCGCTGCAACGGCAGGCTCCTCGACGGCAGCCGGCGCCTCGCCCGCGGGAATCTCGCCGGACTCCTTCTTCTCCCGCACCTGTCCGAGCGCCACGGCCAGCCCACCGACGAGCGCGCCGAGCGTGCGCACGAGCCCGCTGACGGGCGAGGCCACGACTCCGACGAGCTGCCCGTAGAGCGCTTCGCGCGAGGGCAGGCGAGAGAGCGAGCGAATCTGGTCAGGGTCAAGCGCCGCGCCATCCATCAGACCGCCCTTGAATGGCAGCAGCTGGGTCGCGCGACCGTAGTCGGCGAGTGCTTTGGCGGCGGTCGCGATGTCGCCGCGTACGAACGTCAAGGCCGTGGGGCCCTGCAGCAACTCCTTCAGCGTGGCCGCGCCCGCCTGGTCGGCGGCTCGTTCGGTGAGCGAGTTCTTAACGACCTTGAAGGTCGCGTCGGACTCACGCAGCTTGGCGCGCAGCTCGGCCGCCTGGGGCACGGAGATGCCCTTGTAGTCGACGGCGAAAACGGCCTGCGACTCGTCTATGTGGGCCGCGATCTCGGCGATCGCGGCGGCCTTCTGGTCTCGGTTCATTCAGTGGCTCCTGTCCCGGTCTTCCGCCGCGCACGCTGGGCGCGGCCGCCGGGGGTCTGTGGTGGCCTGTGTGGAAGCGCTAGGCGGCGACTGCCGTCGCGGACGACGGCGCTTCCTCCTCGAGGATGTCACGTGTACGGCTTGGATCGACCTTGACCCCGGGTCCCATCGTGGAGGTCAGCGTGATCGTGCGCAGGTAGCGACCCTTAGCCACGGACGGCTTGGCGCGGATCAGCTCTTCGATTACGGCCGCGTAGTTCTCCAACAGCGCGCGCTCCTGGAAACTCGCGCGGCCGATCACCATATGCACGATCGCGGTGCGGTCGGTGCGGTACTCGACCTTGCCCGACTTGGACTCTTCGACGGCTTTGGCGACGTCCATCGTGACCGTGCCGACCTTCGGGTTGGGCATCTTCCCGGACGGGCCGAGGATGCGCCCGAGGCGTCCGACGACCGACATCAGGTCAGGCGTGGCGATCGCCACGTCGAACTCATCCCACCCCTCCTCGATGCGCTTGGCCAGGTCCTCACCACCGACGACATCAGCGCCGGCCTGCTCGGCTTCGCGCGCCTTATCGCCCTGTGCGAACACCGCGATCTTCACGTCCTTACCCAGACCGTTGGGCAGCGCGATCGTGCCGCGCAGCTGCTCGTCGGCGTGGCGGACATTCAGGCCCGTGCGCACGTGCAACTCGACCGCCTCGTCGAACCTGGCGCTGGCCAAGCTCTTCACCAGCGCCACCGCCTCGGCGGGCAGATACTCGTGCTCGCGGTCGATCTTCGCCAACCCCTCGCGGTGTCTGCGGCCGTGAGCGCTCATGACGCGACCTCCGAAGAGAAGAAAGCCCGGCATGGACACGCAGGGCAAGGACGCAGGGAGCGTGGCGTACTACGTACGCGAGCGACTGAGGACGCAGATCCAGCGCCGCCATGCGTGTTCATGACGCGACCTCCACTCCCATGGACCTGGCCGTACCGGCGATGATCTTGGCGGCTTGGTCGATGTCGTGCGCGTTCAGGTCCGCGAGCTTGCGCTCGGCGATCTCGCGCAACTGAGCCTGGGTGATCGTGCCGACCTTCGTGCGGTTCGGCTCGCCCGAGCCCTTGCCGATGCGCAGCGCCTGCTTGATCAGCACCGCCGCCGGGGGCGTCTTGGTGACGAACGTGAACGAGCGGTCCTCGTAGACGGTGATCACGACCGGGATCGTGGTTCCCGTTTCGGATTGCGTCTGCGCGTTAAAGGCCTTGCAGAACTCCATGATGTTGATCCCGTGCTGACCCAGCGCGGGACCGACCGGCGGGGCCGGGCTAGCCTGGCCGCCGTTGGCTTGGAGCTTGATTGTCGTGAGTACCTTCTTGGCCATTTCGAACGCCTAGGTTAGCTGCGATTGACTGGGATGGTCTTGATCTGCTCGTCTGGGGCGCATGCTGGCCGATCTTAGATCGGTCAGACAGGACGCGCACATGTGCGCGTCCTAGGAGCCGCACATGTGCGGCTCCACCGGCGGCGCATGCGCCGCCGGCCAGACGGGCGCATGCGCCCGTCTGCGGGTCGGTACATGTACCGACCCGTACTAAATCTTTTTCACCTGGTCGAAGCCCACCTCGACGGGGGTCTCGCGACCGAAGATTGATACCAGGACCTTGAGCTTCGCGGCGTCCTCGTTGATCTCGGAGATCTCTCCGGAGAAGTCCGAGAGCGGTCCGGAGACGACCTTCACGGACTCGCCGATCGCGAACTGAGCCCGCGTACGCGGCGCCGTGGCGACGTCGGTCTTGTGCAGCAGCCGATCGACCTCCACCTGTGTGAGCGGGACGGGCTCCTGGGAGGCGCCGACGAAGCCGGTGACCCCGGGCGTGCCCTTGACGACGCCCCAGGAGTCCTCGTTGAGCTCCATGTTCACGAGCACATACCCGGGCATCGTGCGCTTCTCGACGGTGACCTTCTGGTTGTCCTTCATCTCTGAGACGGACTCGGTCGGGACGACCACATTGCGCACGGCGCGCTGCTGGCCGAGTGAGACCACGCGGTGCTCGAGGTTCTGTTTGACCTTGTTCTCGTGGCCTGAGTAGGTGTTGACGACGTACCAGCGAAACATTCGGGCTCTTTAGTTCCTGACTCGTTCGATGCGATGGTTAGGACAACGGCGGTGGGACGTTCGCCGACGGGATGCGACGGCGAGGATCACTGCGGCGCTGCGTACTCGATCAGAGGATGGCGTCGACGATTTCCTTGGCCACATAGTCGGCCAGTCCGAGATAGGCGCCGGCGATTGCGACGAAGCCCAGCACGACGGCCGTGGCCTGAAACACATGGCGACGGTCCGGCCACTGAACGCGCTGCAGCTCGGCCCAGCTTGCGCGCAGAAACCCGATCGCACGGTTGCCTTTGCGGATCGGAGCGCCGGAGGCCTGCTCCGGGCTGACGCCGTTGGCCCCACCGCGCCCAGAACCGGCGCCCTCCTGCAGTTCGTCCTCGGTGAGGTCTCCCTCGGCCTCCGCCTCGGCCTCGATCTCGGCCTCGGAGAGGGTCTCGGCGTTGGCGGCGACGCCGCCGGCGCCGGCGATGAGCGCGGCGTCGAACTCGTCGACGTCGCCTGCATGCTCCAGCGCACCCGGAAGATCGGCGCGCTCGACCCGACCCACGCCGAGGGACTGCGCCGCGACATCGGGTTGCGCAGCAGACCGCTCATGGTCCTCGGAGGCGCCATCCGCGGGCGCGGCAGGGGTCGAACCGGGACCATGGCCCGATCCCGCGGCGCCCCGGCGGGCGCGACGTTGCTTTGCTCGTTTGCGATCACGGGCCACAGCACAGCGCTCCCGCGCTAGCTAACGAGTCTCCCGATGACTGGTGTGACGCCGACACCAGCGGCAGTACTTGCGCAGGGACACGCGGTCGGGGTTGTTGCGCTTGCTCTTATTCGTCTGGTAGTTGCGATGCTTGCACTCCTCGCATGCGAGGGTGATAGCGATACGAACGTCTCCGCGGGCCATTACGAGTTCTAGCTCCCTGCGCCGATCGTGGGTGTGGACACCGAGCCCGGGCGAAGAAAAACCCCGCCCAGGCGCGAGGTATACGGCAGTCTAGCGCGTGTTCGCCGCATGAGCGATGAGACGGAAACGACCCTGCCATTACGGCCGTGCGCAGCGTCACTCATACAGCGTGAACGTCGCCAGGATCACATACAGCGCGACCAGCGCCCAGCCCTCGAACTCCGCGGCCTCACCGTCGCCCGTGACCTGCGAGAGCGTCAGTGCGGTAAGGGCGAGCGCGCCGATGTACACGGGGGCGAGCGCGAACGTCAGCTGAGTGGGCAGAGCGAAGGAGATGAGCACCAGCAGCGGGAACAGGAACGCCGCGATCTGCGCGACGGAGTTCTTGACGACCGAGATCGCGAGATCGAAGCGGCGCTTATAGGCGAGCACGAGCCCGACGACATGCTCGACGGCGTTGCCGGCGAGGGCGACGATCACCAGCCCCGCGAACGCCTGAGAGATGTGCAGCAAGGAGATCGCAGGGGCGAGGGCATTGATGAACCAGTCGGATACAAAGGCCGATGCGAGGCCGGCGAGAATCAGCAGCGTCAAGGTCAACCCGAGTGAGAGCCCTCGTCGGGACGCGGCCGGTCGCGAGCTCTCGGCCTCCTCGGGGTCCTCCGCCTCGTCTCTCTGGGGTTCGTTCCGCGACCAGCCCTCGCCCTGGGCGTAGGGTGCGGTGTCAGAGCGCAGGTAGGGGACTACCCAAGCGAGATATACAACCAGCAGGCAGACGGCGCCAACCGCGGAGATCGCATCGACGTGGTGGCTGGCCGGATCGTGCGCGGCGAGCGAGAGGCCAAGCAGCACGATGATGAAGACGGTCACCTGCAGCAGGGTGGCGGTGTCGCGGGGCAGGCGCTCGGAGAAGCGCATGATCCCGTCCGGAGATCGGCGAGCGCCGATCACGATTACCAGGCCGAGCACGAGCAGAGCGTTGGCGAGGATCGAGCCGACGATCGCCGTCTGCGCGACCACGAGCTCACCGGCTTTCAGGGCGAAGATGACGACAAACAGCTCGGGAAGGTTGCCGAGCGTGGCCTGAAGCATGCCCGTCACGCCGGGGCCGAACCACTCTCCGAGCTGCTCGGTCGCGAACGACACCACCCAGGCCAGGCCCGCGAGGGCGAGCGTGGCCAGCGCGAACCGCGGGATTGGCGCCCAGGCTCCGTAGTTCGCGGCGCCGGCCAGTGCCGTCAGCACCACGACCAGCGCCAGCACGATGCGCTCCGGCGGAGTCAGGCGGGACATCGCGCCTTTGACATCGCGCCTACGTCGGAGTCCTCAGTGACTCTCGAGCACCCTGTCGATCAGGCCGTACTCCTGAGCCTGCTCGGCCGTGAAGAAGCGGTCGCGCTCCATGTCCTCGCGGACCTGCTCGGTGGGGCGCCCGGTGTGTTCGGCGTAGATTTCGTCGAGACGGCCCCGGACGGCGAGGATCTCGCGGGCGTGGATCTCGATGTCGGTCGACTGTCCTTCGAACCCGGCGGAGGGCTGATGGATGAGGATGCGGCTGTTCGGCAGCGCCGCGCGCTTGCCCTTAGTGCCCCCCGCGAGCAGCAGCGAGCCCATCGACATCGCCACGCCCACGCACATCGTCGCGATGTCGGGCTTGACGAAGCGCATCGTGTCGTAGATCGCCAGGCCCGAATAGACCGAGCCCCCGGGCGAGTTGATGTAGATCGAGATGTCCTTCTCGGGGTCCTCGCTCTCCAGATGCAACAGCTGGGCGACCACCAGGTTGGCGACCTGATCGTCGATCGGCGTGCCGAGGAAGATGATGCGCTCGTTGAGCAGGCGCGAGTAGATGTCGAACTCGCGCTCGCCGCGTGCAGTGCGCTCGACGACCATGGGGATCAAAGGCATCGCTCCACCCTATCGGTCCAGGCCGGAGGGAACGGTTTAAGTGGCTGTTTGCGCGAGTCGATGCGGGGTTGACGGTGCTTCCGAGACGAGGCCGTGTAGCTTCCCGCAATCGCTGTCCGTCTCCGCGACCGCCGTCCCGATCGCATGCACGCGCACATCGACCCCATACCCCCCTCGCCACGCCCTCGCGGCTCGCGCCGCGATGTCCGCGCTGCGCTTCTCGGGCTCGCGCTGAGCCTCGCCGCCGCGGCCACCGCGATCCCCGCCGTGGCGATGACCAGTCATGCCGGCTGGCCCGCAAACCAGCACCTGGTGATGGACAAGGGGCCCGCCGGTCGCCAACACCTACTCGTGGGCCGGCCGCACGTGCACAACTACCTGCTGGGTGGCTACGGCGACGACACGATCTACGGCGGCGAAGCCGGGGACGTGATCTGGGGCGATTACCATCCGACCGGCTGGCCGAGCTCGCAGGTCGCGGTGATCCACGCGGGCAACGGCAAGAACTTCATCTACGCGAACGACACCTACAACTACGTGTGGACCGGAACGAACCCCCAGACGGTCGTGCACGCGCACGAGGACTCGGGGATCATCCACTGCGAAAACCCGCACATCGTCGTCTACACGAGCCACCACGCGCTCCCGCACTACGTGCTGCACGGGTGCAGGCACATCAGCTTCTACTCGGTCGGCTACTGAGCCCTACAGGTTGACCGAGCGCATTACGGCCTCCGGATAGCGCTCGCCGGCTGCCGCGGGGATGGCCTGCGCAATCGCCTGCACATCAGCGTCACTCAGCTGCACGGCGGCCGCAGCCAGATTCTCTTCGAGATAGGCGACGCGCTTGGTGCCGGGGATCGGAACGATGTGTTCGCCACGATGCAGCACCCATGCGAGCGCCAGCTGCCCAGGTGTGATCCCGCGCTCGCTCGCGAGCTCGTGCACGCGCTCAGCAAGGCCCAGGTTCTGCTCGAGGTTCGTGCCCGTGAAGCGCGGCCCGTGACGGCGATAGTCGTTCTCGTCGAGCTCCTCGGGGGAGGTGAACCGCCCGGACAGGAACCCACGTCCTAGCGGGGAGTAGGCGACGAGCGCGATCCCGAGCTCTTGCAACGTCGGCAGGATCTCCGCCTCGACATCGCGCGTCCACAGCGAATACTCTGTCTGCACGGCGGTGATCGGGTGCACGGCGTGCGCCCGGCGAATCGTCGCGGCACTCGCCTCCGAGAGACCGATGTGGCGGACCTTGCCCGCGCTCACCAGTTCGGCCATCGCGCCGACCGTCTCCTCGATCGGCGTATTCGGGTCAACGCGGTGCTGGTAGTACAGGTCGATGTGCTCGACGCCGAGCCGCTGTAGCGAAGCGTCGCAGGCCGCGTGCACATAGTCGGGGCTGCCATCGATCACGCGATTGATCAGGTCGTCGTCTTTGACGAGCTTAATCCCGAACTTGGTGGCCAGGAAGACCTCCTCGCGCCGCGAGGCGATCGCGCTGCCGACGAGCCGCTCGTTGGTGTGCGGGCCGTACATGTCCGAGGTGTCCAGGAAGTCGCAACCCAGCTCGAGCGCCCGCGCGATCGTAGCCCTGGCCTCGGACTCATCGACGGTGCCGTAGAAGGCGGACATCCCCATGCACCCCAAGCCGATCGCAGAAACCTCGGGGCCGTTCGGTCCAAGTGTACGCCTGTTCATGGTCGTGCTCTCCTCGCTGGGCTCGATTTCCCGGGGACCCGATGATGGCCCCTGCCGGACATAATGGCAATCGCAGTGTTCCCGTTGAACCTCCCAAATATGCTGACGGTGCTGCGCATCATGCTGGTGCCGGTGCTAGTGGTGGCGCTGCTCGGCAACACGCAGGAGGGCGACGTGCTCGCCGCGATCGTGTTCGCGCTCGCCTCAGCCACGGACTTCGTCGACGGCTACCTGGCTCGCTCGCGCCAGAGCGTCACGACGTTCGGCAAGCTGATGGATCCGCTTGCGGACAAGCTACTGATCATCGCCGCCCTGATCGCGCTCGTGTCGTTGAACCGGCTGGAAGCGTGGGTGGCGATGGTGATCATCACGCGCGAGCTGGCGGTCACGGTGCTCAGACTGGGCGCGACCCAGGCCGGAGTGGTGATGGAAGCAAGCATGCTGGGCAAGCTGAAGACGTGCATGCAGATCGCGCTGATCCTCGCCCTGATCGCGGTGCACGGGCAGCCGCTGTGGGTCTCATTGCTGCTGTACGCGACCGTGCTAGTGACGATCGTCTCGGGACTTGACTTCTTCTTCGGACTGCGCCGGCGGCTCGCGCACGCTCAGACGGGCGGCTGAGGGTCCAGCGCGGTGGGTCCGGCGAGCCACTCGTCGAGCGTGGTGTGATGGGGTGAGGATGCACCGGCGTCGATCTCCGCACGCAGCCCCGACAGCAGGCCATGGCGTTCGGCGACGACGTTGTGCTGGTGGATCGTCTCGAGGTTCTCTTGGCGCGCCGAGATGAAGCTCGCGCCATCCAGCTCGGGGAAGCGGGCGACGACGCCCGCGATCATCTCCCGCACGCAGTCCTCTACGAAACGTGGACGGGCGTGGGCCTTTTCGACGACGGCGACCTCGTCGGTGCGCTTCATCAGCTCGTAGATCTCCGAGGACATGCTCGACTCGACGATCTCCAGCAGCGCCGTGGCGTCGATCTCCGCGACGCACTCCTCGATGCAGCCGATCTGCAACGTGCCGAGCCCGCGCTGATTGTGGGTCGCGACGGGCACCCGCGCGAGAATGCGCTCGATTTGATCCTCGGAGAAACCGTCAGCGAGCAGACGCTCGCTCGCGCGGCCGGCGACGAGCTCCTGTGCGCAGGGACAGGCGGTCATGCCGGTAGCCGAGACACCGACGACGCGACGCGTGCCGTGCTCGTAGGCGACGGCCCGGCCGAGGAGCGTGTAGATCTCCTGGGTGCCCACGCCCGAGACGGGCGCAGGCTTGTGCTCGGGGTAACGCGCCGCGATCGTGACTTCGGCCCGCAAGGCATCCTGGCGGGCGCGCACGAGCTCGGCGATGTGCTGGGCCAGCGTCTCGGCGCGAAACGGGGACTCGCTGAGGACGACCTCACCGATCGCCTCGTTGACGACCTCCTCGAACCGAGACATGTGAGCTCCCTTCTGACCGGAGCTCAAGTCCACGAAGCAGGACAGTCGCGCAAAGAACAGCTCCTCGCGGATGCGCACGACCTTCTCGACGCCCGTGACGCCTACGCGTGACAGGCCGATCGGGACAGAGGGCGCCCGTGCCTGAACGTCGTCGCCAAAAGGATGCGTCGGAGACAGCGAATTGATCTGCCGAGTCGCCTGCACCTGCCACCAAGCCTAGCGGCCTCTCGCCGCTGACCCGCCCACGGGGAACCCTCGACCGAAGTGAGCGGCGAACGCGTTCTCGCTTAACCGGCGTATACGACTGCGGATTCTGGTATCACTTCGCACTTAGATGGTCGAGTCAACCCCCGTCTGATCGGGGAGCCGAGATCTGAGGAGCATCGGCAACGGCGAGAGCCACTGCAAGGACGAACGGGGAACGACTCATAGAGCAGGGGAGCAGGCAGATGCCTAGATCGAGCAATCACAGAGGAGGCTAGAAGCAGTCGGGTCAGGGGAGGTCGTAGCGGACAGGTCCACTACGACGGGGAAAGCCGTTTGGATCCTGGGGGTCCAGAATGAGCGACAGTGTCGAGGTCTTGATCGCCACGGACAGTACGGCCGTGGTTGAGATCGATGAGTTGCAGGGAATTATCGCCGAGGGTCAGGAACGGGGTTTCCTTGCCTACGAGGCGGTCGCGTCCGCGATGGAGGAGGCGGAGCTGACGCACGATCAGACGCAGGATCTGCTCAGCTACCTGGAGGAGCATGGCATCGAGGTGCTGGCCGCGGGCGAGTCCGAGCGGAGCCTGTCTGAGGACACGCACGACGCCAGTACGCGCGCGGGACACAACGGGACGCTAGGGGCCTCGCCCGACGATCCTCCGCTGGCGAGCGTCGACGGGACCGGCGGCGAGGATTCGCTTGACCATATCCGGGGTGCGAAGACGCGGATCGAGGGGCTGCGCAAGGCCGACGTCGAGCTGGGCGTCGAGCCGAGTCTCGACTCGCTGCGCCTGTACCTGCGCTCGATCGGGCGCGTTCCCCTGCTGAGTGCCGAGGAGGAGGTGTGCCTTGCCAAGCGGATCGAGCGAGGGGACGTCGCCGCCAAGCAGCATATGGTTGAGGCGAACCTGCGCCTGGTCGTGTCGATCGCCAAGGGGTATATCGGTCGGGGACTGACGTTCCTGGACCTGATCCAAGAGGGCTCGCTCGGGCTGATCAGGGCGGTCGAGAAGTTCGACTACCGCAAGGGCTACAAGTTCTCCACATACGCGACCTGGTGGATCAGGCAGGCCGTGACACGGGCGATCGCCGATAAGGGACGGACGATCAGGATCCCCGTGCACATGGTCGAGCGACTGAACAAGGTGATTCATGCCGAGCGAGTGCTGATCCAGCGGCTGGGGCGCGAACCCACGAACGCCGAGATCGCCACGGAGCTCGAGTGCTCGACTAAAGAGGTGCGCGAGGTGATGCGGATGGCCCAGCAGCCGGTCTCGCTGGAGAAGCCCGTTGGTGACGAAGACGACACCGCACTGGCCGACTTCGTCGAGGACGACACCGCCGAGTCCCCGTTCGAGATCGCCTCAACGGCGCTCCGACGCGAAAACGTGGTGCGCGTGCTTTCTGCCCTGCCCCGGCGCGAGCGCGAGGTGATCGAGATGCGCTACGGCATCACCGGCGGTCGCCAGCGCACACTGGAGGAGGTCGGCCGCGCCTTCAACATCACCCGCGAGCGGGTCAGACAGATCGAGAACCGCACCTTGAAAAAGCTCCAGACCCTGCCCGACGCGCAGCAGCTGCGCGAGGCGTCCTAGGCACGACTCCTGCACTAGAATCACGGCGTCCTCCCGCGGCTCTCGCCGCCGGGGACGCCCGGCGGGGTGTCCGAGTGGTTAAAGGAGACCGGCTGTAAACCGGTTGGCTCAGCCTACGCAGGTTCGAATCCTGCCCCCGCCACTGTTGCCACTGTTTCCGCGTGACACCCCTGGCGCAACGGGCTTCGCGGTGGGATCATCTGGGTAAGTAGTACGCCATAACCCAGAGAAAAGGAGTTCCAGCCATGGAGTCCTCCGCTTCCATCAGCCGTGTGCTGATCGTGGCCCATAAGACGGCGGCCACGCAACCATTGCTCGACGCCGTCCACGAGCGGGCAGCGCGCGGGCGGTGCGCATTCACACTGCTCGTACCCAACGCCACCCACGGACTGCATAAGGTCGTCGATCCCGAGGACCAGGCCGAGAGCGAGGCTCAGACCGTGCTCGACCGAGCACTCCCGCTACTGGAGCAGGCAGCCGGCGCTCCCGTAGACGGACTTCTCGGCGATCCCGACCCAATCGCGGCCGTGCACGACGCGATCAACCTGCACGGCTTCGACGAGGTGATCATCTCGACGCTGTCAGCAAAAATGTCTCGCTGGTTGAGGCTCGACCTGCCGAGCAAGGTGGCGGGCATGGGCTTGCCGGTTACGACGGTGACACCGGGCGAGAACATCGCCGCAGTCGCGAGCTGAACGCCGCTTGGCTTGGCGAGACACAAACGCACCGGACGTACATGGAGGGGGCGTATGCGAACTCTCCAGCCTCGAGGCCACCGGCAGACAGTCGGATGGGATTATCAGGCTGGACGCCATAAAAAAGACTGGGCAGTAAAATGATTAAATGTTTCTCTCTCGTGGAGCCCCCAGCGCCGATGTGCGGCACGCCGCGAGACCTGTAGACATCGCCTCGCAACTCATATGTCATAAGACAGCTGTCAGTCGGTCTTTTGTCGGGCGATCGCTTGTCTGTAGACCTTCCGTCTGCCAGACGCGAGAGTGCGCCGCGTGAAACCACAGGAGTCCGTGCGACAGCAATTCGCCGAGAACCTGCGCAGCCATCGTGAACGGTTGAGCCTCTCTCAAGAAGAGCTGGCGGATATTTGCGATCTGCACCGCACCGAGATCAGTCTGCTGGAGCGCTGCAAGCGCTCTCCTCGCCTGGAGACGATCGTCGTCCTCGCGCGCGCTCTGGGGCTCTCCTCCGCGGGCGATCTGCTCACTGGCATCGGCTGATCAAGGACCTAAAGCCCGACGCGGGGTGACTCGAACCCCGGACCTAACCTTTTGAGCGCGGGGAAGGCGGACTCCCCCACCTGCGAACACCCAACGGCTCCGATCAAGCCGACGTCGGGACTCGAACCCGAGACTCCCTCCTTATCGCCGAGGCTCGGAGAAGCCGAATCGCTAGACATAGCGCCATTTTCGGCTCCCTATTGGGTTCGGCCGCCTCCAGTCATCCTGACAAAGACGGACAATCGCGGACAAAGGCTGCATGATCGTGCTGGCGAACTTGCGGTACCAAGAACAGACCCGCGGAGGCCGCCGAACGGCGTTTGGAGTGGGAGAGCCGACGGCCGGATTCGAACCGGCGACCCCGTGCTTACCATGAGAGGCCCGACTGGACGCCCTATCGCTAGGTAGAGCGTCATATTTGGCTCCTGTGCTGGTGATTCGTCGCCCTCGCCTTGTGGACAAGAGAGGACAACCTTGGACAAAAATGGTACCGAACTGCGGTGACGTTGCGGTACAAAGAGCCGACGGCGAGGCTCGAACTCGCGACCTCATCCTTACCATGAAAGGAGCCAGAGATGGCTGTTTTTCCTGGAAATCGTCGGTTTTTGCAAGATCAATGTGAGGTTTGTGGGGTGTCATCCCCGCACTGCAACCGCATCCTTTCTCGCGTCTTGATCGGTGCTCCACGGAGCGGTTAAGCTGAGCGACGACCGACGAGTTGCCCATGCGCGCTCTCAGCGGCGCCCAGGTCTGCCTACCCTGCCCGGGGACGGTGAGGGATGGCTAGGCCGTGGCCGAAACGCTCGGCGTGGCCGTATGTCGGCAAGCACGGGCGTAAGTCCTACACCGTCGGCTTCTACCGGCACGACAAAGCCGAAAGCAGCCGGTCGTTCCCGACGATCCGTCACGCCCGTGCGTGGATGGACGAATACATCACCGCCGAGCGCCGGGGCCCCGACAGCCTGCGACGGTTCCTGCTCGACCTCGACGCCAAGGAGGCCAACCAGGCCGAGACCCGCACGATCGGCGAGATCCTCGACGCCTATCTGGAGCTGAACGCTCATCCGAGCCACCAGGGCGGTCTCGCGCCCTCCACCTATGAGCGCTACGTCTCGACGGTCAATCGCCATCTGATCGGGCGCTCGCCCGCCGCGACTCCTGGTGGGCCGCGGCCACCGAAGCGCTATGCGCTTGAGCTCGCCGTGCTCCCGGCAGTGCGCTTCAACACGCCGCAGGCTCCCCGAGCGTGGCGTGAGCAGATGATGCGCGAAGGCGCACCCAAGCCGACCCGTGATCACGCCTGGCAGGTGCTCTCGGCCGCCCTGAGCTGGGCCGCCTCCTCGGCGCTGGTGCCCGAGATCCAGACCAACGGGTGCGCTCTGGCCAACGAGCCGCGAGTGAACCGCCGGCGCTCGATCAGACACGGAGGCACCGGCTACACCCCGGGTGGGCACCGGCACGGGCTGGGCGTGCTCAGCTGGGCGCTCTCACCCCTGGCCGTGGAGGCGATCCGTGCGCAGATGCTCTCGCGCACAGACGCCCGGCGCGCGATCCTCGCGCAACGCGACGCCATGATCGTGAGCCTGCAGTACGGGCTCGGCGCGCGCAACCAGGAGATCTGGGGCCTGCGCTGGCAATCACTGGAAGGCGAGTTCGCGTGGGTGCTCGAGGTCCTCTCCTACGGCCAGCTATGCGAGTGGGGCAAGACCGAGAACAGCACCCAGCGACGCGCAGCGATGCCTAGCATCCTCAAAGAAGACCTCTCGCAATGGCGAGCAGCCCTGCAGGCCGGCGGGTATCCCACCCGTGCGTATGACTTCATCATCCCCGGGGACCTCGGCGGCGCCCGCTACGGCGTTAGCGACCCCCGCACGGGCGCACGCCACTTCAGCAAGAACCAAGCGCACTCCTGGGGCGCCAGGTTCTTCACGCCCGCCGTGAACAGGGTTGCCGAGCACCACGAGTTCTTTGCGATCCTCGGCGCAACGCCCTACGCGCTGCGCCGCGGCGGCATCTCCTTACGCCTACGCGCCGAGGACCCCCAAACAGTCGCCAGCGAATGCGGCACCAGCCTGAAAATGCTCAGCGACCACTACGCGTTCGCGATCGAGGACCTACGCGAGAACGGACCACGACCCGTCGACGTTGAGTGGCGCGCCGCACGCGTCGCTCAGGCTGAGCGTCGCTCACACGAGGAAACTCTGCGCGACGTTGCAGAACGCGGGGGTGCCAATGGCCAGCGCAGATCGCTCCTTGCGTGGTTCTCCAGCCGCAGGCGAACCTCTCGCGCGTCGTAGTATCACCGGATACTCTCCGCGCGCCTGCTTGCGCCCGAAAGCAGGAGCGGGCCGAGCGCCAACGCGAACGGCTCCTCATCCGCCGATAGGAGCGTATGCGGACGGGCTCGTTTGGGCTCGTAAGCAGGAGTTTGGGGAGTCCGTGTATTCCGAACATGTGGACGCAGCTTTAGTGCTTTTGGATACGCTCAGGAATCTGTATTGCAGCGAAGTATGGACAGAGCCGCCAGACGATATCTTCCGTCGAAATGCGACGGTTCCTGCACCTCTCCGACATTCACTTCAATCCCTCTCCGGGGGAGCCCGAGCGCGATATCGACCTGATCGTGCGCGACGACCTCCTGCAGGACCTCCGAAACCAGGCGGAGCGCATCACGCCCGTCGACGCAGTACTCGTCGTCGGAGACCTCGCCGCCGGTGGGACCGCAGAGCAGTACGAGCTCGCCCGTGAGTTTCTCGACGAGGCCTGCGCGATCGTCGAATGTGACCCGAAACGCATCGCGTGCGTCCCGGGTAACCATGACATCGACCGCACCGCGCATGGTTCACTGCACGACGGGCTGCGCCGGCTCCTTCGCACCATCCCCACCGGCGAGATCTCAGCGCGCATCGAGCAGATCCTCACCGACCCCGCCGCCGCCGAGATCATCCACCAGCCACTCGAGCAGTACAACCGCTTCGCGCTGCCGCTCGGCTGGGCCGTCACCGCCAGCCACCCGATCCCCGAAGGCTGGGACATGCCGCTCGGCCAGCACACTCTACGGATCCGCGGCGTCAACTCCGCACTCATCTGCGACCGGACCGACGGCCACGAACACGACGGCACCCGTGTCGCGCTCGGCACCAGCCAGCTCGCTCAGCTCGGCGCCGACCAGGACACCATCACGCTGCTCATGTGCCACCACCCGCGGCGCTGGCTACGCGACCGGCAGCACGTCGAGCCGTGGCTCACACGACCTCATGTCCTGCTCACCGGCCACGAGCACGAGGCCGGCATCGAACCGCACGACGACGGACGCTCCCTCACGATCGCCTCCGGTGCCGTGAACCCGGAGCGCAACAACCACAACTGGCAGCCCGCGTACAACATCCTGGAGCTCGACACCGACGGCACCCACCTGACGGTCAATATCCTCGCCCGTGCCTACCCGAAGCACCGCACCGGCTTCGACGCCGACGAACGCTGGCCCGATGGAAAGGAAGTCCCGATCCCTCTCACACGACACACCCCGCCCGCCAAACAGCCGCCGGGCCAGCCGATCCCCACCGCGCCGCCTGTGACCTCCGACGAGCGCGCGATGATCTACACCATCCTGACCGCACCCCCGGATACCCGCGAACAAGCGGCCCGCACGCTCAGCCTGCTGGAGCCCGACGGCACGCTGCGCGCCTCAAACGACGAGGCGCGACTCCTTGCCCGCGCCCGAGAGGCGGGCAAACTAAAAGCGCTCGCAGAGGCCCTCGGTCATGTCTGAGCCCGACCCCCAGCTCGCCGCCTGGCTCGCCGCCGCCTCCACCGGCGACCCCGCGAGACTCACAGCGATCGCCACCGGCACCGCCGCCCTCGCGAGCGCAAGCCCGACCACCACCGAGACGCTCGACCTCGTGCTCCTCGCCCACGGCACACCCCAGCCTGCGGCGGCCGCCCGCCTCGCCGC
>JBAUXH010000229.1:0-3059 GCA_049584155.1 Solirubrobacteraceae bacterium | reverse complement strand
CCCCGGAGGTGTCCCAGCCCTGCATGATCGCCGACTCCACGCGCCAGGCCGCGTCGCGCAGGTGCTCGGGCAGCGCGAGCACGTCATCGAGCTGGCCGGTGGAGTCCACGCGCGCGATCGCCTCACGCGAGAGCGCTCCCGTCACGGCGGCTGCGTCGGTGTCCGCGTCCGTCGGCGCGTCGGTGCTTGGCGGCGTGCTCATCAGAACTTGATCGCTCCATCTGGGATGTTCACGCCCGGGAAGATACGCGCCCCGCGCGCGATCGTGTTGTCCGCCCCCACCGTCACGCCCTCGCCGAGCACCGCGCCGCCTTCGATGCGAGTGCCGGCGCCGACGCGACAGCCGGCCGCAACGATGCAGTCACGCAGCGTGCATCCCGGGCCGATCTCGGCCCCGCTGAGGATCACCGAGCGCTCGACCGTCGAGCCGGGACCGACGTGTACGTTCTCGCCCAGCACCACCAGGCTGCCCACGTGTGCGCCCGGGGCGACGTGCGCGCCGCGCTCGATCACCGCCGGTGGCACCGCTCGACCGTGGATCTCCGCGCCCTCGGCGACCGC
Source organism: Solirubrobacteraceae bacterium (assembly GCA_049584155.1). Lineage (GTDB taxonomy): Bacteria > Actinomycetota > Thermoleophilia > Solirubrobacterales > Solirubrobacteraceae > Palsa-744. The sequence continues at coordinate 2,498 of JBAUXH010000229.1, read as the reverse complement.
CAGCCAGCTCTCGCCCAGGCGGGCACGCACGGCGGTGTCGACGTTGCCCTCGATGATGTCGAACGTCCCCTGCAGGTAGCGCTCGGGCGTGCCGATGTCAAGCCAGTAGGCGTCGGCCGGAAACCCGTACAGACCAGCGCCGATCAACTGCGGCCACACCTCGCGCTCGATCGAGACGTTGCGATCTGCCGGCACGAGCTCCAGGATCTCGCGCTGCAGGACATACGCGCCCGCGCTGATCAGGTTCGTATCGATCCGATCTGAGCTGGGCTTCTCCACGAAGTCCTTCACCGAGCGGTCCTCGTTGAGGTGCACTAGCCCGTACGCGCTCGGGTCGGCGACGGGCGCGAGGGCCAGTGTCGCGCGCGCGCCGGTGCGCTCGTGCTGAGCGATCTGGCCGGTCAGATCGATGTCGGTGAGCACATCGCCGTTGAGCATCAAAAAACGCTCGTCGAGCAGCCGCTCGGCGTACTTCAGCGCCCCGGCGGTGCCGCGCGGGTCGGGCTCCTCGACGAAGCGCAGCTTGATCCCCATCGCCGAACCGTCACCGAGCACGTTACGCACCGATGTCGCCAGGAATCCGCACGACATGATCACGTCGTCGATCCCGTGCCCCTTCAGCCACTCGAGCATGAACGCGATGAACGGGCGGTCTACGAGCGGCACCACCGGCTTGGGTACGGTCGATGTCAGTGGGCGCAGGCGCGTACCCTCGCCCCCCACGAGAATGATGGCCTGCATCTAGCTCTGGTCCTCCTGCCGACGCCCCGTCGCTGACTCCGAGCGCCCGCGACCGATTCCCTCATACAGCAGCCCCGCCCCACGCACCGCGTCGCGATCGAGCGCGTTGCGCCCGTCGATGACGACGCGCCCGCGCATCGCCTCAGAGACCTCACCCCAGTTGAGGTCCGTGCACTGCGGCCACTCGGTCACGAGCACCACCGCATCGGCGTCCTGCAGCGCCTGTAGCGGGGAGTCGGCGAATTGCACGCCACCGATCAACTTGCGCGCCTGTTCCTCCGCGACGGGATCGTATGCACTCACGTTCGCCCCGTCGGCATTCAGGCGCGCGGCAAGCACCAGCGAGGAGGCCTCGCGCATGTCATCCGTGTTCGGCTTGAACGCCAGCCCGAGCAGCGCCACGCGCTTGCCGACAAGCCCCCCGAGGTGCTTGTGCAGCTTGCCGATCACGCGCCGCTTCTGCAGCTCGTTAACCTCGATCACCGCGTTCAGGAGCTGGAAGTGGTAGCCGGAGTTGCCCGCGAGCTGCTTGAGCGCGTCCACATCCTTCGGAAAACAGCTGCCCCCGAAGCCGATGCCGGCCTGCAGGAACTTCGGCCCGATGCGCTCATCCAGGCCCATGCCACGCGCGACCTCGACCACATCGGCGCCCGTCTCCTCGCAGACGTTGGCGATCTCGTTGATGAACGAGATCTTCGTCGCCAGGAAGGCGTTAGAGGCGAGCTTGACCATCTCCGCGCTAGCGACGTCCGTGCGCACCATCTCTCCCGCGCCCGAGCCGCCGTGTGCCTGGGCGAGCAGGGGTCGATACAGCTCGGCGGTCGCGTCTCCCGCCCAGCCACCGTCGTCCCCCACCACAACCCGGTCGGGGTTCAGGAAGTCAGCGACGGCCGAACCCTCCTTGAGGAACTCCGGACAGGACACATATCCCAGGCCCTCCTTACCGCACTCGCTGAACACACGCTGGATCGCCGCGCCCGTGCCGCACGGCACGGTCGACTTCATCACGAGCGCGTGCTCTTCGGAGGCGGGAATCGAGTCGACCACGGCGTGCACCGCCGTCAGGTCGGCGTCGCCGGAGTATGTCGGGGGAGTACCGACGGCGACGAACAGCAACCGCGCCCGCTCGAGCGCCCCGCTCAGATCGGTGGAGAAGTGCAACCGCGCGGAGTTGCGCGCCAGCATCTCCTCCAGGCCGGGCTCATAGATCGGCACCTCTCCTCGCTGTAGCGAAGCGACCTTCTCGGCGTCGATGTCCACGCACCACACCTCGCTGCCGAGCTCCGCGAACCCCGCGGCGCTGACCAGACCGACATAGCCGGTGCCGATGACCCCGACGGGCTCTCGCTCAGTGCTCATCTGGCGCGAAGGCTAACCGTCGGAGGTCCCGGACGCCTCCGTGGCCTCCTGGACCAGCACCAGCGCGCGATTCTCGGCGAACTGCAAGTACCCCTCACCCTGCGCGAACCGCACGATGTCGGTCTCCGAGCGATACAAGCGCAGCTCCGTCGGCTCCAGCGTGGCCAGTACCGGCTCGTGGCCAGCCAGGATGCCGATCGAGCCCGAGGCGGTACGCGTGGATACCATCTCGACCTCCTCGTCGAACACCACCCCCTCGGGGGTGAGCACTTCGACGGGGAACTTCGAGCGCGCCATCAGCACACCCGTCCGGGTGAGTGGGGCAGTTGACTTCTGCGCATGCGCAGAAGTCCCACCGGGCGCATGCGCCCGGTGGCGGAGTGGTGCATGCACCACTC
>JBAUXH010000228.1:0-2143 GCA_049584155.1 Solirubrobacteraceae bacterium | reverse complement strand
CGCAGAGGCTCAGGCGGGCTACTTCACCGCCCAGCAGGCGCTGGCCACCGGCATGGACAGGAGCACGCTGCGCCACCACGCCCGTCGAGGAGGCCGCTACGACCGTGTGCGCCGGGGCCTCTACCGCCTGCGGCACTTCCCGTCCAGCCCACACGAGCATGTCGTCGCCACCTGGTTGTCGCTGCGCGAGACCCCGGCGGTCGTCTCGCACGAGAGCGCACTCGAGCTGTACGACCTCTCCGACGTGATCCCAAACGCAGTGCACATCTCGCTGCCTCGCACCAAGCGCGGTCAGCGATCGCGTTCCGGGGTCCGCTTCCATACCCTCCAGCGACCCCCCACTCCGCCGGAGATCTGCCCGCTCCTGGGCGTACCCGTCACGACTCCAGAGCGCACCATCGTGGATTCGCTGCAGGCAGGAACCCAGCCAGGCCAGATCGAGCTCGCGGTACACCAGGCACTCGAGCGAGGGCTCACGACACCCCGGCGGCTGCGCGCCGCCGCCGCAGAGCGTCCCGCTCGCGTGCGGAGCCTCATCGAACACGCCCTTGCTGGAGCCCACGCGTGAGAGACGGCGACGACGGTGCCTTCCGCTGGATCGGACCCAAGGCGGCTCCCCTCCAGGCGCGACGGCCCGACGCACAGCCATGCCGAAGCGGATACACGCAAGCTGACCGGGGCTCCGTCACGGTTGCTCGGGCACAGCGTGAGCGCATGACGATCACCAGGGCGGGCGAGCTGCTGGTGAAGACCACGAGCAGTCGCGGGCTGAAGCTCTCCACGGTAATGAGCTACGAGTCGGAGTTCGTGGGCGGCGCGGCGTGAAGGACGAAGAGCCGTCAGCGGCCTATGAGATCGAGTTCTTTCGCCACTCCGACGGAACCGAACCGGTCCGGCGCTTCCTCGACTCTTTGAGCGACGACAAGCGCAATGCGCTGGTGGCGGCGCTCACGTTCGTACTGGCGCGCACGGGACTGGACGTATGCCGATCGGAGTGGGGCAAGCAGCTCGGCGGCGGCCTCGCGGAGTTCCGGCTCCGTCACGACGAGCGCGAGGTTCTCTCAGGTCGCGGTGCCTCTGACGCGAGCGATCTCCCGGAGGCATCCCCGGAGAAGATCCTGTTGCGTGTCTTCTTCCACGCCCACGGCAACCGTCTGATCCTCCTGTTGAGCGGCTACGACAAGCGCAGCCGATCGAGCACCCGCCACCAGCAACGAGAGATTGAGCGCGCACGCGCGTACCTCAAGGAGTGGCAGGCCGAGCAGACACGTCACCGCCGCGCCAACGCACCCCGATCTCCTCGTCGTCGTGGACGCGGTTGACACGGCATGTGATATACGCCATACTCTCCACATGGGCACCCGCCTGAGCGAATACACCCAGGATCTGCGCTCGCGCTACGACGACGAGCAGCGCGCGCACCTCGACGCCGAGATGCGCCGCTTCGACCTCGCCGGCCAGCTCCTCGCGCTGCGTCTGGACACGGGCCTAACCCAGCAGCAGCTCGCCGAGCGCTCCGGCATCTCGCAGGCCGACATCAGCCGCTACGAGCGCGGGCTGGGCAACCCGACCCGCACGACGATCGAGGCGCTCGCCACGATGCTCGGCGCACACCTGGAGCTCGTACGCAATGGCGCTCAGGCGCCCCAGCCAGAGCCGATCGGCGCCTGAAGCACCCTCGCGGCTCTCAACAGCCTCCCCCTACGGACTACTCTCCAGAGACGCCATGAAGACGCAGACGATCTCTTTTGAGCAGTGGCGCCGCGAAGCGCCCCAACGACGGGCGCGGAGCGCACAGGTTCTCACGCGCCTTGGACCGGTCCGACGCGACAAGCCACGAGCAGCCTCCGAGGCGCAGTTCCTACGCCGGATCGGCACCCCCGAGCATGTGATCGGGCCCACGCGCTGATGCTCGCTCACCCGCGCGGCGAGGAGGACGGGACTCCGCTCAGCGCGAGCTGCGGCTACAAACGCATCTCACGGGCTCGGCAACCTGCTGATCATGTCCTCGACGCTGGCGGTCACGTCGTAGTCGACGCCAATAGCGGCGAAGTGCTGTTCTGCGCAGCGGATCTTCGTCTCCTCCCGTCCGCGAATCTCCTCTGGATCAACTGACCCCTTCGTCTCGCGGACGAGGTACACC
>JBAUXH010000227.1:0-1903 GCA_049584155.1 Solirubrobacteraceae bacterium | reverse complement strand
GTGTGTGGCAAGGCCAGCAGTAGTCGAGCGGTCGATGGCAAACTTGGATCGCCGCGATCAGAAGCAGTTGGGTTCCTCGCAAGCCAAAGCCAAAACGCAGGGGCCGAGGGAGGTAGCGGCGATTGACTCAATCGCCAAGGCGGTTCAGGTGAACCGCCCCTACCATCTGCCGAGAATATCGGAGGAGCCGAGCGGATGCGTTGACAACTGGACAGCGACTAGCACCATCAACGCGCCCACTGGTCGATACCTTCACACGGCAGTGTGGACCGGCAGTGAAATGATCGTCTGGGGCGGATATGATGGCAGCTTTCTGAACACCGGCGGAAGATACAATCCTAGCACCGACAGTTGGATAGCCACCAGCACCACCAACGCGCCGGTTGGCCGACAGAATTTTACGGCAGTCTGGACCGGCAGTGAAATGATTGTTTGGGGAGGGCAAATCGAAAATCTCTCAAACACGAATACCGGCGGAAGATACAATCCCGGCACGGATACTTGGACATCCACCAGCACCACCAACGCGCCCATTGCCCGTGACTTACACACGGCGGTGTGGACCGGCAGTGAAATGATTGTATGGGGCGGATTTGTTGGCACTGAGTCGAACACTGGCGGGAGATACGATCCCAGCACGGATAGTTGGACAGCCACCAGTACCACCACCGCGCCCACTGCCCGATTCTATCACACGGCGGTCTGGACCGGCAGTGCAATGATTGTATGGGGTGGAAGGGGTAACAATAGCCCTTTGAACATCGGCGCGAGATACGATCCGAGCACGGATAGTTGGACACCCACCAGCACCACCAACGCGCCTTCCGTCCGTCAACTGCACACCGCCGTGTGGACTGGCAGTGAAATGATTGTCTGGGGTGGATCCGAGGACTCCGTTGTTTTCAACACCGGCGGCAACTACAATCCTGACACAAATAGTTGGACAGCCACCAGCACCACCAACGCGCCCTCTGCCCGAGACTTACACACCGCAGTCTGGACCTTCAGCGAAATGATCGTCTGGGGCGGAGAAGATCGCATGAGCGTTTTGAACACCGGCGGGAGATACTGCGCCCAATCTGGTCCAACGCCAACCGCGACCCCCACTTCTACGGCAACGCCGACACCCACTGCTACTGCAACGCCGACTGCGACGGCGACTCAAACAGCCACACCTACTTCTACACCGAGACCTTCACCGACACCGAGACCGGCGCTAACGCCTCGGCCTCGTCCCACCCCAGCACCACGCCCATAACTGAACCCTATGAAAACAAAACACACTGCACAATCCGCATTCTATAACCTGCGTAGTTTAACTGGATTAATTCCGGTCGCAGCGCTTGCCTCCCTGTCTCTCTTCGCCGCTGCAAATCCATCTGCGCGCGTCGAGACCGGTCGTGCTGGCGGAGTAACACGCCAATCATCCATGACAGTTACGCCACAAGGCATGACCCAGAGCACACATCTCAGTAATTCGAAAGCACCGCCAGCGGCGCGTAGAATAGCTGAGCGCCGCGTATCACGACCATTGGGGAACACGCTTTGGGACTATGACGACCCGAACGCGATTGCCGATGGCGTGTCGATCGACGCCAACAATGTTTGGGGGGCATGGCTTCTTACCGGTGCGCGCCTGACCATACATGCGATCACAGGCAACGGCACACCGGCCTGGAGCTTCTCCTCCTTCGGCAGCGGCAACTCTGGGGTCGCTGCCGCCAAAGGCGCCGATCGTAGCGGGTTTATGGAGTCGAATGCAGCTGGCGACGACTTTCGGCAACATGGTTTCAGGTCCACCAGCAACGGCACACCGGACTGGTCGTTCCCATATCCAGTCAGTGATCCAAATCTGCCAGCCAGTTCAAGGAAGCTCGCCACGTCGCGTGACAGCTCGACGATT
>JBAUXH010000226.1:0-1519 GCA_049584155.1 Solirubrobacteraceae bacterium | reverse complement strand
CAAAAGGTTCAGGCCTGGCTCGCCACGCAAAACCTCCCCCGCGACGTGCGTGTGACGTTCAAGGGCTCGCAGCAGGATCAGCAGGAAGCGGGCGCGTTCCTGATCAAGGCGGCGTTCATGGCCCTGTTCCTGATCGCCGTCGTGCTGCTCGCGATGTTCAACAGCTTTTACCACGCCAGTCTGATTCTGGTGGCGGTGATCCTCGCCATGATCGGCTCGCTGCTCGGCATGGTGGTGATGGGACAATCGTTTTCGATCATCATGACGGGCACCGGCCTGCTCGCGCTCGCCGGCATCGTCGTCAACCACAACATCGTGCTCATCGACACTTATCACAAGCTGCTCGATTCCGGCATGGATCCGATCGAGGCCGTGATCCGCTCGGGAGCGCAACGTCTGCGCCCGGTCTTTCTCACCACCGTCACCGCGATCTTCGGCCTTCTGCCAATGATGGCGGCGGTCGAGATCAACTTTGCCACCCGTCATGTGACGGTCGGCGATCCGTTTGCGATGATGTGGATGCAGCTCTCGACGGCGATCGTCTTCGGGCTCGCCTTCTCCAAGGGCATCACGCTTGGGCTCGTGCCGGCGATGCTGGCGCTTCCACACCGCGTGCGGATTACACACCACGGCTTCTGGTGGATGGTCGCGGAGATGTTCCGTGCACCGTATCGCGCGCTCCGCCGCCGCTTTGGCGGGCGAGAACCAGCGCCTACGCGCGGACGGGCGCCGCATGCGCAGCCGGCGGAGTAAAGCGTTTCTTACGTCGAGCCGCTGGCTCCTTGAAAAGCGGGCTCGCGCTTGCCATAACAGCGCCACTTTGGATGCGGGCGTAGCTCAGGGGTAGAGCATAACCTTGCCAAGGTTAGGGTCGGGCGTTCGATTCGCCTCGCCCGCTCCAAATTTATCCGACAATTCAGGTGGTTACGGATTAGCTGGCCGCGGCGGCCCTTTTAAGATCGGGCCGGGTAAGCAGCGGGTAAGCAGCCGGGGCGTTTTCGCGACGGGCAATGCCAATCCTGAAGGGTCACAGCTGGCCGTTGTTGATTATCCATCGTCCGGTTCAAGGTCTCTCATCAATTCCTGGAGCTCGCTCACCTTGGCCCGTGCGGCAGCCAGCTTCTCAGATACCGATATCTGTTTGCGGCCAGATAGTCTGACGAGAACATCCCACACCTGCGCAGAACAGCGAGCGAGAGTGACGAGATGCTCGCCGCTGGGCGCTCTTGTTCCCGCGAACCAGTGTTTGACGGTGCGCTCGCTCGCACCCGTCCACTGCATCACCGTCTTTGTCGCCCGATGTGATCCCCCAAGGTGCCGATGCAGAGCTTCGGCCACGAGAGTTGAATAGTTCCGCTCCCCACAATCCTCCTGACCTGGAAGGTGCACAAATGTGCCCGTTTCCGGAACAAATGTACCCGTTTTCGGACGCATGATTCTGTTTCTCCGCACATACACTGAGTCCGATGACCGAGAACGGAATGGAAGGCCCCATCAACTCGCGGTTCAGTCCGATGCG
>JBAUXH010000225.1:0-1988 GCA_049584155.1 Solirubrobacteraceae bacterium | reverse complement strand
AGGCGGCGGCGGCCCGGTGCCGGTGGTCGCGGGAAAAGTCGAGCAGAAAGATACGCCTATCTACCTCGATGGCCTCGGAACGGTCCAGGCGTTCAACACTGTCACAGTGCACACCCGGGTGGATGGCGAATTGCAGAAGGTGCTGTTCACCGAAGGGCAGGATGTCAAAACGGGTGATCTCCTGGCGGTGATCGATCCGCGGCCTTTCCAGGCAGCTTTGGATCAGGCAATCGCAAAAAAAGCGCAGGACGAAGCGCAACTCGCTAATGCCAAAGCCACGTTCGCACGCAACACTGATCTCTTGAAAAAGAAGGTGATCGATCAGCAGGATTTCGACACATCCAAGTATCAGGGCGATCAATTCCAGGCTGCAGTGCAGGCGGACCAGGCAGCGATCGAGGCGGCGAAGACGCAGCTTGATTACACGCAAATCAAGTCGCCCATTGACGGACGCACCGGAGTTCGACTGGTCGATGTTGGCAATATCGTTCACGCGGCCGATCAAACTGGAATCGTCGTCATCACGCAGCTACACCCGATTTCGGTCGTGTTCACCCTGCCCGAACAACAGTTACAGGAAGTTCTAAGCCAGGGCGGTGCGAATGGCGGGTTGCATGTCTCTGCACTGGATCGCGGAAACACGAATGTGCTCGACGAAGGTACGCTCGCCGTCGTGGACAACGAAATTGATCAGACGACCGGCACAGTGAAGTTGAAAGCCACGTTTCCTAACGATCAGTTGCAACTTTGGCCGGGAAAATTTGTTAACGCGCGTTTGATTTTGACCACGCGCAAAGATGCCACAGTCGTTCCCTCAAGCGTAGTGCAACGCGGCCCGCAGGGAACGTACGCATACGTCATCAAGACAGACAAAACGGTCGAGATGCGGCCAATTAAGGTCGCGCAAACGGAGGCAAATGTCGCTTTGATCGACAGCGGATTGGAAGCCGGGGGGCAGGTCGTAGTGGACGGTCAATACAAACTTCAACCTGGCGCGCATGTTGAGCTGACGACGCCGCAACCGTCGCAGCAGGCACGACCTCCACAAGTGAGACAATCCAGCCGCAAAACGGCGAGCTCGGGAAAACCGTGAGTATTTCTGAACGATTCATTCGCCGGGCGGTCACGACAAAGAGTAGCGCAAGCGTCTCGCTTGCGGGGAACTGGGGCGCAAGCCGGAGGCTCGGGCTACTTTCATGAGTATTTCCGAACCATTTATTCGGCGACCAGTTGCGACTTCGCTGTTGATGGCCGGCGTGGTTTTGCTTGGGATACTTGGCTACAAGTTGCTGCCAATCTCAGCGCTGCCAACCGTTGATTTTCCAACGATCGAAGTGACGACATTTTATCCCGGCGCGAGTGCAGACGTGATGGTCTCGTCGATCACTACGCCGCTCGAGCGGCAGTTTGGGCAAATCAGCGGGTTGGCGTCGATGAATTCCACCAGCTCTTTCGGTACATCGACAATCACTTTGCAGTTCGTTCTCGATCGCCCGATCGACGTTGCGGCGCAGGACGTGCAAGCCGCGATCAATGTCGCCGGCGGATTTCTGCCGCCAAACCTGCCGAACCCGCCGAAATACAACAAGGTCAATCCGGCGGACACGCCGATCCTTACACTGTCGATTACGTCCGACAGTTTGCCCTTGGATCGCGTGAACGATTTCGCCGACACGTTGCTCGCGCAGAAAATTAGCGAAGTCACCGGCGTCGGCCTTGTCACGATTCAGGGAAATCAAAAACCGGCCGTGCGCGTGCAGGTGAATCCGGCGGCGATTTCCGCCCTCGGCCTCAGCTTGGAAGATGTGCGAACAGTTCTCGGACAGGCGAACGTGAACGCACCGAAAGGCAGCTTCGACGGGCCGCGGCAATCGTTCACAATCGGATCGAACGACCAGATCTTTTCCGCTGACGCTTACAAACCGATCATCGTCGCTTACAAGAACGGTGCTCCGATTCGACTCAGCGATGTTGCGAACGTCATCGAC
>JBAUXH010000224.1:0-22534 GCA_049584155.1 Solirubrobacteraceae bacterium | reverse complement strand
CCGCTCAGCACGGCGGGCGTCTTCAGCCGCCTGGGCGCGGCCGCGGGAGCGGTGGGGGCGCCGGTTGCGCTCATTTCGAGGTCGACACCCCCAGCGACTGCTCGATCTTCGTCACGAGCCCTGTTTCCGGTTCGAAGAACTGCTTGTTCACGACGGTCCATCCGCCTAGGTCTTCGATCGTGAACAGCCCTGTCGGCGTCGGGAACTGCCCGGGCGCGGCCACGCCTGGGATCACGGGCCGGTAGCCCTCCTGTGCCCAGATCTTCTGCCCGGCGGGCGAGATCAGGTAGCTCACGAACTTGCTCGCGCTCGCGTTCGAGCCGACGACGGCGACGGGGTTCTGGATCAGGATCGTGTGCGGCGGGATCACGTATTCGATCGCTGCGCCCTTCTTTTGATCGGCGATCGCCTCGCTCTCATAGTCGATCAGCGCGTCGCCGCGGCCGGCCAGAAACGTTTGCAGCGCATTGCGCGCCGAGCTGTCCTGGCTGACGACGTTTTTGAACATCGCCTGCAAATACGCTTCCGCTTCAGCCGGACTCTTGCCTTCCTTGATCTGCGCGCCGTAGGCGGCCATGATGTTCCAGCGCGCGCTCCCCGAGGTGAACGGGTTCGGCGTCAGCACGCCTACGCCCGGCTTGGTCAGGTCAGACCAGCCGGTGATGTGCTTGGGGTTGCCCTTGCGCACGATGATCACCGCGACGGACTCCGTCACGAACCCGTGTGTGGCGTTTTGGTTCCAGCTGGAGGACACGAGCCCCGCCTTGACCAGGCGCGTGACGTCCGGTTCGAGCGAGAAGTTGACCGCGTCGGCGTGCAGCCCGTTGGCGACCGCGCGGCTCTGTTCGCCCGAGGGTCCGTAGGACTGGCTGAAGGAGACGCCCTTGCCTTCGGGCGTGGCCTGGAACGCCGGGATCAGCTTTTCGTAGGCGCCCTGCGGGGTGGAGTAGGCGACGAGCGTAACGTGCGAGCCACCGCCCGAGCTCGAGCCCGAGGAGCTGCTGCCGCAGGCGGCGAGGCCGAGCGCGGCGGCCAGCAGGGACAGGATGACGGCGGGAGTGCGTATGGACATAACCACTTTCTTCATCGACGACATGATGAACATGAACGCCAAACTAATACCATAAATTGCATCTGGATTAGGTAGATTCGAGGATGTCCTCATTCTGGGTTACCAGAGTTGAGGTTGTGCTCGCTTTGGGTTACGCTTAATCGCTCACCAGGCCTCGCCCGAGGCATTTGTCCGCAGCCGCCCGGCGCTTCCCGCGCCCCATCCCGAAGGAGATCCCGCCAGATGCCAGCCACGCCCACCGTCGCTACCCCCGAGGAGCGAACCGAGGCCGCCGAGGCCGCCGTCGAGGCGATCACGAGCTCGGCCAACCAGGAGGCGGCGTTCTCGATGGCGCTGACTCAGGACCAGAAGGACATTCGCGAGTGGGTCCACGGCTTCGCCGCCGACGTGATGCGACCTGCGGCGCACGAGTGGGACGAGAAGGAGCAGACTCCCTGGCCGATCATCGAGGAGGCCGCGAAGATCGGGCTGTACGGGTTCGAGGGTCTCGCACAGTTCTTCGCCGACCCGACCGGCCTGACGCTGCCGATCGTCAACGAGGAGCTGTTCTGGGGCGACGCCGGCATCGGCATGTCGATCATGGGCACCGCGCTGGCCGTGGCCGCGATCTTCGGCCAGGGCAGCGGCGAGCAGATCGGCGAGTGGATCCCGCGCTGCTTCGGCACGCCCGATGACCTGAAGGTGGCGGCGTTCTGCGCTTCGGAGCCCAACGCGGGCTCGGACGTGTCGAACGTGCGCACCCGCGCCAAGTTCGACGAGGCCACGAACGAGTGGGTGCTGAACGGCCAGAAGGCGTGGGCCACGAACGGCGGCATCTCCGACGTGCACGTCGTGATCGCCACCGTCGACCCCGAGCTGGGCTCGAAAGGACACGCGGCGTTCATCGTGCCGATGAGCGAGGCCAAGGGCATCTCCCAGGGCACGAAGGTCTCCAAGCACGGCCTGCGCGCGTCGCACACCGCCGATGTGTTCCTCGATGACTGTCGCATCCCCGCCGGCTACGTGCTCGGCGGCAAGGAGAAGCTCGACGAGCGCATCGCACGCGTGCGCGAGGGCAAGAAAAACAAGTCGCAGGCCGCGATGCAGACGTTCGAGGCCTCCCGCCCGACGGTCGGCTCCCAGGCGCTGGGGATCGCGCGCGCGGCCTACGAGTACTCGCTGGAGTACGCCAAGGAGCGCGAGCAGTTTGGCAAGAAGATCATCGAGAACCAGTCGATCGCCTTCACGCTCGCGCGCATGAAGATGGAGATCGACGCGGCCCGGCTGCTCGTCTGGCGCGCCTCCTGGATGGGCCGCAACCAGGTCCCGTTCGAGAACGCCGAGGGCTCAATGTCCAAGCTCAAGTCGGGCGAGGTCGCCGTGTGGGTGACCGAGCGCGCGATTCAGATCCTTGGCGGCAACGGCTACACGCGCGAGTTCCCCGTCGAGCGCTGGCACCGCGACGCGAAGATCTACGACATCTTCGAGGGCACCGCCGAGATCCAGCAGCTCGTGATCTCCCGCGCGATCTCAGGGATGCACATTCGCTGAGAGCCGCTTTGGGGCCGAGACCGGACCGGGCGGCGAATCCCCTCGTCGCGCCCGCGGCCCTGCGGGTGCGCTGCCTTGACCAGCGTTGCGGCCCGTTTGTTGCATTTATGCATATTTACTCTTCGTCTGTTTAGACATCCCAATCAGTGGGCAGGTTGGAATCGTGCTCCGGGCGCTCGTATTCCTCTGCACTGGATGTCGCCCCGCGCCTAGCGGAATGCCTGTGGCCGATCGGCGATGTCGGTGCGATCGCGCCTCATGGTTACGGCGTCACCCGGCGTCTCCGCAGAGTCTCATCGCGAGTCGCGTTCGTTGTTCATGACTTTTGCGCGGTCCCGTCGATGAGCGTCGAGCTGCGGCATCTTCGCTATTTCATCGCGCTCGCCGAAGCAGAGAGCTTTGGCCGGGCGGCAACTACGCTCGGGATTGCCCAGCCCGCATTGAGCCAGCAGATTCGCAAGCTCGAGTCCGAGCTTGACGTGGTCCTGTTCAGGCGCGGCAACGACGGAGCTCGCCTCACCCCTGCAGGTGAGGCGTTCCTGCCGGGAGCGCGGGCCAGCGTCTCCGACGCCCTCAGAGCGGTGGCGTGCGCTCAGCGGGTCGGGTGCGGGGAAAGCGGTTGCCTCAACGTTGGTTTCATCGGCTCTGCGGCGGACCACCTGGCCCCAGCCGCGCTGCGCCTCTTTGGACGGGAGCGCCCCGAGGTCGAGGTCTCGCTCATCGAGACCGACCCCAGCGAGCTGCCGGGATGCTTCGAGCGCAACGACTTCGACGTCGCGTTCGCGCACAGACCCGTAGACGATCCCACACTCCTGACCGAGCCCGTGGGGGTGGATGACGTAGTCGCCGTGCTGCCAGACGACCATTCGCTCAGCGGCGAGCAGTCGATACCGCTCAGCGCGCTCGCGCAGGACGCCTGGGTCCTCGCGCCGGTGTCGATGTCGAGGACGTCCCGGGAGATGTTCCTTGCCAACTGCAGCCGCAGCGGCTTCATGCCGACGATCCGCGCGGAGGCGTCCACGCCCGAGGCGATCATCGGTCTCGTCGCCGCTGGGCTCGGCGTCTCGATGGTGCCCAAGGGATCGCACTCGCTCCCACGAGACGGTGTCTGCACGGTCCCGATTCAGGGCCAGGAGTCGGTGGTGGTCATGGTTTGGCGCGAGGATCGACGGACGCCACCTGCCAGTGACTTCATGCGCCTGATGCGCGAAATCGCTCATCCGGTTCGAATCGCGACCGGCAATGAGATGGAGTCCGCTAATTGGGGGTAGCCTTTGAGCGTGTGCCGTCGGATGTCTGTCGTGACCGCGCTGCTGATGCTCGCGCTGGGATGCGTGAGTTGTGGCGGATCTACGGCATCCACTGCCCGATCGGCCTCGCCGGCGCCGCTCGCCATGTCGGTTGCGCGGCACCTGTGTCCCCAGTCCCTCGTGCGAGTCAATCGCGAGATGGCGCCACCTCGTGTCCTAGCCAAGTCGGCAACGCCGGTGCTGGTGCCTGGTCGCCCGACGGGCCTGTTGGTCTGTCGCTTTGCAGCGCTCGATAACCTTGGCGTGCCGGGGGCCCTGGCGGGAGCGGTCTCCGTAGCGCGGGAGGACGTGATACGCCGCCTCGCCAGCGAGTTTGACGCACTGCGACCCATGCCTCGCCACGCCAGCTGTCCCACGTTCGGTGGTCGCTCCGAGCTATTCGTGTTTCGCTATCCGGCCTCGAGCACGGCGCGAGTCCTGCTGCGAATGGAAGGCTGCATCCCGATTACAAATGGGCGGATCGTGCGTGACGGGCTCGGCCTGCATCTTGCCGGCGGTGAAGTCCACTGGCCGGATGAAAGCCTGCTCTGAGACGTACCACTCGCTCGAGTTGCGCCAGACGTCAATGCGCCAGACATCAAGGTAGACGTGTTTTGTCTATCTCATCGTCCCGCCTGCTCCAGGGTAGGTCAGCAGGGATAGAGGTCATAAGCGAGATGCATGGGCGTATAAGCGCCAGATACTTCTCAGATGGTTCCTGCGGGTATATCTTGAATGCTCAGCAGGAGTGAGGAATGTCGTTAGCGCATATGTGATACGGCGTCCTCGCGATAGGCGAGCTTTGGCTCCGTGACGCAAACCTGGAGGACTGTCATGCCACGCGGATCTCGGTTGGGACGTAATCACCTGCTCGGGCTCATTGCACTGAGCCTCGCCCTTGGGCTGGCGCAGACCGCTTCGACGCAAGCCTCCAGCATGGCCACGTGCCCCGCCGGGCTCGAACCCTACACGGCCTCAGCCGCGACGCTCGCGGCGTGCGGTGATCGCATCGTCCCGCGGACATCATTGACCAGCCTGTCAAATGGCGCTACTGAAAGCGTCTATGCAACTCCGCAAGGCAGAAAGGTGAGGTTCATAACCCCTCCGCCTTCATTTCAGTCCTCCAAGGCGTCGCCGGCCGAACTCGAACTCTACGGGATACCTGCTGAACCGGCCAAGGACTCGCCAGAATATCCCAAATGGAAGGCCATGATCGATCAAAACATCCACGCCCAAGCCCCGCCCGAACATCTCATCCAAGCATCCAACGGACCGGTGGAATCGACGGAACCCGACCTCGCGGTAGAACCGGGTTCAGAACCGGATTTCAACACCGGCTCCAGCGCATACTGGGGCGGATATGTAAACGACGTGCCCATTGGCAGCAACGAAAACGAATATACGCATGTGACCGGCTACTACAAAGAGCCAGCCGGCTCTACCACCCTCGAATGCCCAGCCGGGGCTTCTTCGGCCACCTGGGTAGGTCTGGGCGGATGGGCGACGGGCAAGGAAATTCTTGGCCAGGACGGAACTGTCCTACGCTGGGAATTCAAAGGCAAAGAACGGGGTCATCACGAAGCCTTCTACGAGGTTCTACCCAAAGAACCGGTATACCTGAACTTCTTCGGGTCCCCCGGTTACTTCATGGAGGCCGATACCAAGTGGGTAGCATCGGAAGGCGCCTACCACTTCTATCTGGATAACTTCAAGACGGGAAAATTCATGGCGCCCAAAGCCGAAGGAGAATTCGACGGTGAAAGCGCCGATTTCATCGACGAGCGCGAGTTCGGCCATGAACTGTTCGACTTCGAAAAAGTGACCTTCCAGGGGTTTACCAACGGCACAGCGTTTCAAAAATACCCGACCGAGAAGGTCACGATGTACAACGGCAAAGAAGAAAACGTCCGGGTTAGCAACATCGTAAACAAATACGAATTTCATAACACATTCAAAAGCTGCAAAAAGGCCGGCACCAAAGAAGAAAAAGAATACTCCCAACTTGGGAATGGGCACCCCGCACCCAAAGTGACAACCGGCGAAAGCTCCGAAGTCACGGCATCGACAGCTAAGCTCAGCGGCACCGTCAATCCGGAAGGCGATAACGCCGTTTACCAGTTCGAATACGGCACCGAAGCGGGTAACTTCGAAGAATCATCGCCGCCTCAGAGCGCCGGCGAAGGATCGACCACAGTTCCCGTAAGCGCCTCCCTGGCAGGATTGCGATCCGGCACCACATACCATTATCGTCTTGTTGCCAGCAGCGGCAACGGCGCCCGTGACGGTGAAGAACGCACATTCAAAACAACGGGCTCACCGCCGCCACCACCGCCTACCGTAACCACCGAAGTGGCCAGTGGGATCGGCTCCCACACGGCCACGCTCGGAGCCACGATCAACCCCAATGGCCTGGACACGCACTACTACTTCGAATACGGCACGGTCAGCACGCTGTACGAAAGCGAAGCACCGGTGGCACCTGGGAACGACGCGGGGTCTGGTACCGTGCCGCTCAAAGTAAACGTAGGCCTGAGCGGACTCGAGCCATACACCACCTACTACTACAGGGTGGTGGCGAGCAACTCGACGGGGACGAGCTACGGAGCCCAAAAAGAATTCACCACATCCGCCATCGGCACGTTCTCGGCCGGCGGCTATCACACGTGTGCGCTGGTGCCGGGTGGCAGCGTGGACTGTTGGGGCGAAGACTCCTATGGAGAGTTGGGGAACGGCACGAACCATGGCTTCTTCACGACGCCGGTGGCGGTGAGCGGGATCAGCAACGCCACCGAAGTCAGCGCCGGCGGGTTCCATACGTGCTCCCTGCTTTCCGTCGGCAGCGTCGACTGCTGGGGCTACAACAAGTATGGGGAGCTCGGCGACGGCAGCACCAAAGAGAGCACCACACCGGTCGCGGTGAGCGGCATCTCCAACGCGATCGAGGTCAGCGGCGGCGACTTCCACACATGCGCGCTGCTCTCCGGCGGCAAAATCGATTGTTGGGGCGAAAACGCGTTCGGTCAGCTTGGAGATGGCGGATATCAAAACAGTTCGACCCCAGTGGCAGTGAGCGGGATCAGCACGGCGACCTCGGTTACCGCCGGCAATTTGGGCACGTGCGCGACTCTCTCCGGCGGCAAAATCGACTGCTGGGGCTACGGCGAATTCGGAGAGCTGGGAGACGGCAAAACCGAAAACAGCCCGACGCCCGTCGCCGTGAGCGGGATCAGCACGGCGACTTCGGTCACCGCCGTCGGCGATTTCCACACCTGCGCTGTGCTCTCTGGTGGCAAAATCGACTGCTGGGGGGACAACGAAGACGGCGAACTCGGTAACGGCACCACCGAAAACAGCTCGATCCCGGTCGCCGTAAGCGGAATCACCACCGGCGCCGAAGTCGCCGCCGGCGCGTTCCACTCGTGCGCGCGGCTGTCCGGCAAGAGCCTCGACTGCTGGGGCGAAAACTACTTCGGCGAACTCGGTGACGGCACCACCGAAAACAGCTCGATCCCGGTCGCCGTGAGCGGTATCACCACCGCGTCCGGAATCACCGCCGGGACCTCCCATTCATGCTCGCGCCTGATCGGCGGCGGAATCGACTGCTGGGGCGAAAACGCCGACGGACAGCTCGGCAACGGCACCACCACCAACAGCACGACCCCGGTCGCGGTGAGCGGGATCGAATAAGGAGGCCCGGATGATGAAACGCACACGCACGCATCCCACTGGA
The DNA here is from genome assembly GCA_049584155.1 of Solirubrobacteraceae bacterium. Lineage (GTDB taxonomy): Bacteria > Actinomycetota > Thermoleophilia > Solirubrobacterales > Solirubrobacteraceae > Palsa-744. Next base: position 14,913 of record JBAUXH010000224.1, on the reverse strand, counting down.
AGCCTGAGCTCAGCACTCGCGGCGTGCCTCGCGCTCGGTGTCGCCGCGCTCACGCAGGCCGGCGGCGTGCCGGCGTTCGCCGCTGCGCACGATCCCTCCGCGCGGGCCGCCCAGGCGCAGAGCGTGCGCGACGAAGGCCGGCTGCGTCTGGTCAAGCGCTCCGGCTCGGTGCTGCTCGAGGAAGGACCCGCCTCGGGCACCCTGTCGGGCAAGGTGCGCGCGCGGTTCTTCTACAACGGCGGACCAGTCGTGACGGCCCAGTTCACGATCGACGCGGCCGGCGGCACGATCCGCGCGCACGGTCTGGGCAGGCTCAGCAGCCCCACCAGCTCTACACCCAGCTTCGCCGGCCCGCTGGCGATAACCGGCGGCAGTGGCCGTTACGCACACGCCCAAGGACGCGGCAGGCTGTATGGCGTGCTGAATCTCAACGGCGATAACCTGACCCTTCAGCCCGTCGGCCAGCTCAGCTACTGACCATCTCCATGCTGCCGCGGGTCTACCAGGCCTGGTCGGCGCCGCAGTGCGGGCAGCGCACTGTGGTGGAAACCGACGCGGCGAAAACAAACCCGCAGGAGCACGTGTAGGAGGCGTTGTCGATCGGCCCGCCCGCGAGGCGCACCCTTGCGACGGTTGCGTTCTGCCTGGAGGGGGGCGTGGCCAGACGGAGACCCGCCGTGCCTAGCGCGGCTGTGCGCCTGCTGCGCTTGTGACGGCGCGGACGCTCGGTGTCGGCGGAGTGGGGTAGACGTTGCAGTAGCGCGGCGGCTCTCATGACGATCTACCTGTAAAGACTCTGCGCACCCCCAAAGGTTTCGCTGTTAACGCACTATTTCCTGGGAGATCTGTGCGGCGAGGCCTTCCGGCGCCGGATCGACCCGCGCCGTGGCTGGCGGCGCGTGAAATACTTCATGGCGATGAACCCCGCGCGCAAGCGAACTGTGCGGCTGACGGTGGCCCTGAGCGCGGCCGTGGTACTGGCCGGAGCGCTGATCTACACGAGCTTCAGCGCCGCCTCGCCTGCACTCACGCCCAGCCAGCTCGTCCACCAGGCCCAGTCTGGGCGTAGCTACCAGGTGACTGGCACGGTCGTCACCGGCTCGGTGCATCGCTCCGGCGGCACGCTGCACTTCAGCGTCGAGGACCGCGTGGGGGGGACGGTCGTCCCGGTTGCCTACACCGGCACGGTCCCCGACCCGTTCCGCGAAGGTCGCGAGATCATCGTGACCGTGCAGAAGCAGGGCGGCGCATACGTCGGCGAACGCGACTCGCTGATCACGAAGTGCCCGTCGAAGTACAAGGCGGCGCCGCCCGCGGCCGACAAGCAGAGCTACTGAGTGCATGCCCGGCCTCATATCGACACGACTCGGCAGCCATGACGATGCCCCGCCTGTCGTGTGCGTCGGCGCGCCCGGGCACTGAGCGCTGATGGCTCCGCTCGGCAGCGCCTGTCTGTTGCTCGCGCTCGCCATCTGCGTGTACGGGATCGGCGCTTCGCTGTACGGGGTGCGGCGCGAACGTCCGGAGTGGTCTGACTCGGGACGACGTGCGGTATATGCGCTGGCGGGCGTGCTCGCCGTCGCGTTCGCCGTGTTGGAGATCGCATTCCTGCGCGACGACTTCGCGTTCAACACGGTCGCTGACACCTCCAGCGTGACCACCCCGACGTTCTACAAGGCCGCCGCGGTGTGGTCTTCCCAGGAAGGATCGTTGCTGTTGTGGGCGTGGCTGCTGTCGATGTGGTCGAGCCTCGTGCTGTTCTTGACGCGCAAGCGAATGCGCGACGTGGCGGCTTATGCGACCGCGATCCTGCTCGGGTTCGGCGCGTTCTTCATCTCGCTAATGATCTTCTACGCGAATCCGTTCGCGACGACTCATCCGGTGCCCGTGGAAGGCGCGGGCCTGGATCCGCTGCTGCGCTTCCCGACGATGATGATCCACCCGCCGATGCTCTACTCCGGCTACACGCTGTGCACGATCCCGTTCGCGTTTGGGATGGGCGCGCTGCTGGCACGGCGCGTGGATGCCGAGTGGATCAGGGCGATTCGCAGGTTCGCGTTCGCCGCGTGGTTCTTCTTGGGCATCGGCATCTTGCTCGGCGCGCGCTGGTCATACGCCGAGCTCGGCTGGGGCGGGTACTGGGGTTGGGACGCGGTCGAGAACGCTTCGCTGATGCCGTGGCTGACGGGTACGGCGTTCCTGCACTCGCTGATGATCCAGGAGAAGCGGGGGATGCTGAAGGTGTGGAACGCCTCGCTCGTGCTCGCCACTGGAACGCTCGCGATCATGGGCACGTTCCTGGTGCGCAGCGGCGTGCTGAACTCGATCCACGCCTTCGGCGGGCAGACGCTGGGCGTGCCGTTCGTGTGCCTGATCGGCGTGATGATCGCCGGCTCGATCTATCTGGTGGTCACGCGCCGGGACATGCTGCGCTCCGAGCACCGCATCGACTCGCTGCTCTCGCGCGAGTCGATGTTCCTCGCCAACAACGTCGTGCTGGTCGCGCTGTGCTTCGTGATCTTCTGGGGCACCTACTTCCCGTTGATCTCCGAAGCGCTGACAGGCAAAGCGGCCTCCGTCGGGCCGCCCTGGTTCGACCGCTACACGGTGCCGCTGGCGCTGGTCCTGGTGCTGCTAAGCGGTATCGGACCGGTGATCGCTTGGCGACGGGCGACGCTCGCCAACGCGCGGCGCAACTTTCTCGCGCCGGTGGGCATTGGGCTGGGCACGGTCACTGTGCTGCTGCTCGTGGGCGTGAGCGGCAAGCCGTTCGCGCTGGCGATGTTCGGCTGTGCCGCGTTCGTGTTCGGGTGCGTCGGCCAGGAGTTCGTCCGCGGAGTGCGCGCGCGGCGGGCGATGGCAGGCGAGGCGGCCCCAGTCGCGCTGGTGGCGCTCGTGCGGCGCAACCGCCGTCGCTACGGCGGATACATCGTGCACATCGGCATCGCCGTGCTGTTTGTGGGGGTGGCGGCGTCCTCCTCGTTCCAGCACGCCCTCGAGCCGACGCTATCGGTCGGTCAGTCCAGCCGAGTCGGCGCCTACACCGTCCGTTATGTACGCCCGACGGCGACGGTCACGCCGAGCAACGACGCCGCCCACACCGGTGCGACGCTCAGCCTCGGCGCGGTCCTGAACGTGAGCAAGCACGGACATCACGTCGCGACGCTGTATCCGAGCGAGGGCTACTACGCCTCCGACGAACCCTCGCAGGGATCGGTCGGCAGCTTGATCGGCGGTCAACCGGTCAGCCATGTGGCGATGAACGCGGGGGTCACACGCGACGTGTGGAGTGCGATCGCGCCGAACATCGAAACGCCCCAGCTGAAGCGGATCGTCGAAATCGGCAACCGCACGATCCCGTTCGTGCATCCCGAAGACGCCCTGATCGCGGTCGCCTATCTAGCACGCTCCTATCTCCAACACCCCCCGCCGGCACAGTTTCATTTCATCGTCTCGCCACTTGTGATGTGGATCTGGATCGGCGGCCTGATCGTATTTGGCGGCGGTCTTATCGCGATCTGGCCCGCACCGAGCGCGATGCGTCGGCGTGTGGGAGTGCTCGCACGTGGCCGCCGCGCTCGCGCCGCGCAGGGCCTTGCGCGCGCCTGAGGGAGCGCCGAGCGCATGAACGTCCTCGTCGCACTCTTCACCGTGGTGCTGCTCGGCGCGGTGATCCTGCTCGTCAGCGCGCCGTTGCGCGCCGCCCGGCGCTCACCGGACCCGGAGTCGGTCGCCGATCGCGCCGAGTTGGAGGCCGCGCGCGAGGCCAAGTACCGCGAGATCCGCGATGCCGAGATGGACTACCGCACGGGCAAGCTCTCATCCGAGGACTACGCGGCGACCGACGGCACACTGCGCGCGGAGGCCGTCGCGATCCTCGACCGTCTGACTGCGCTCGGAGACGAGGAATCCGCGGGCCCCCAGGTGCCTCCCGCTGACTCGTAAGCGCCTAGCTCTTGAGCAGGATGATGGCGTTCAAGAAAAACAGCACCGCGAACACGACGGTCCAGCGGTTGAGGTTGCGCTCGACCATCGAGCCGCCGCCGAGCGGACCCTGACCGCTGCCAACCCCGAACGCGCCTGACAGACCCGCGTCCTTGCCAGAGTGCATCAGCACAAGGAAGATCAGGACCACGCAGATCCCGAGCTGGATGATGGACAGAATCGTCGTCATGCGTTCAGATTATCGCGTCGTGGCGCGCCGGAGGCTACGGACACGCGACGGTGGCCGATGCGCTCGCGGAGGTACTGCCGGCGAACGTGAGCTCGGCGGCGAACGGGAAGCCCGAGGCGGGGCAGCTGTGCGGCACGAGGATCGAGCCAGCGGCGGCGTGCGCTCGGGGGCGGCGCCCGATCCCGCCGATCGTCAGCGACAAGGAGACGAACGAGGCGTCCGGCTCGAGCACGAGCGTTGGGATGGCGGGGACTGACACCGTCAGCTTGGAGCCGTACTGACCGCTGTCGGGTACGAGCACGCCGGTGGCGAGTGTGCTCTCATCTAGCGGCGTTGAGCCTTGACTGAGGATCTCCAGTGTCTGGTGTGGACCTCGATTGGGACCGCGATAGATCGAGATGGCGGCTTCCTCGGGAACGGCGAGCGAGCCGGCGTGCACCCTCATCAGGGCGTGGCCGCGGCCGACGAGCGACTTAGGCTTACAGCCGCTCGCGCCTCTGCTGCGCAGTCGCGAGGGTTGGCAGACTCCGGCGCTGCGTAGGTTGACGGTCAGTCCGGCGGGCAGGTGGACAACTACCCCTCGCAGTGGCGCGGGGACACCTTCAGCGCCTCCGGAGAAGCGGAACGCGAGCGTGAGTGCGGTGCTCGCGCCGAGTCGGTTGGGAAGCAGGGACGGGCGTATGCTCGCGTTTGTTTCCGTCTGCGCTCCCGCGGATGCTGTGACGGCGCAGGCACAGCACACCGTGAGCGCCGCCACGACCGCGACGACGCCTCTCAGACCAACGGTCGCTCCATCAGAGAGGCGTGGTCGATGGGTCGCGAACCAGTCCCGTTGTTTGCCCTCCGGACCCACGTCGCGCCGTCTCGATCCGACTATTTCTTCTTCGGGCAGTGGATCTTGGTCGTGGTTTTGACCGTCGAGCCGTCCTCGAAGCTGATTTCCGAGGCGCCCGGCCAGTATCCGAGCGGGCAGGTTTTGGGAGTGATGATGCCCTTGACGTGGAACAGCTTGCGCTTGCCGTGGACCTTCTTGTAGTAGGCGACGTTCTTCGCGCCGGCCGTGAAGAAGGCGCTGATCGCGGAGGCATCGGAGGCTTCGGGCAGCACTTTGATGAGCGGCACGTCGAGGCTGAAGCCGAGCCCATAGGGCTTGGGCTCTTTCACCACGGGCGCTTGAAACACGAGTTGGATCGAGACCGGGGTAGCGCCGTCGAGGTAGATCAGCGCTTCGACGTGCCCGGGCTTGTTGTTGGCGAGGAAGAAGTCGAGCGTGAAGCTCTCGTTGATGACTTCGTGGGCGATTTCATACGCGCCCTCACCGCCGCCGAACCCGGCCTTGGAGTCCGCGGGACAGCCTTCGGGACCGGTGTTTTCGAGGATCTCTTTAGTACAGACGCCGGTGCCTTCCAGGTTCAGGGTCATTCCGGCTGGGCCCATCACGTTGATATGGGTGATCGGCGAGGGCACCGGCAGATTGGTCGAATGGATCGTCGCTTCGCCGAACACGTTTGTCGGCACTCCTAGCGCATCGGGAGAGAACCCGGCCTTGGTGATCGTCACGACCTCTTCCGCCCGTGCGGCGCTCGCGGCCAGACAGAGCGCAAGCGCACAGCCGACCAGCGTGGTGGCGATGATTCCTACCCTAGATATCCTCGTCGTCAACATTGCCCTCTCTCCGTCTGTGCCGATGTGTGCGCAGTGCCGCGTCGGACCCGACCGCAGGCTGCTTGACCAGTAACCCTCGGCGACGAAGGATAGAGCGGTTTGGTGCAAACTGCGACGTTCCGCCGCAAACGTCGCTACGGTCCGCTGTCCGAGTGCCTATCTGGCGCATTAACGAATCCTTTACGGGATCTTGCTTGTCTGCCGATATGAATACCGGTGGCGTGCCCGCGATCGTGGGTCAGCGGCGCCGACCACCGATCCGCAATGAATAAGGGACCGCACCAGGACAATCCCCCAGAGAAGCCGCCGACGAGCGGCTCGCCTGGCGTGGGCGCACGGCGTCTGCCATGGCGCACGGTGCTCTCGGTGCTCGCGGGCGGAGGGCTCACGGCGGCGGGTCTTGGCGGGCCGCTGGCGGGCGGCGCGATGGGCGCTGAAGGCGCCACCGGTCCGACGACGACTGACGGCTCGCCACCGCCCACCTCCACGACACCGACGAGCGTCGGCGAAACGAGCAAAGAAGTCCCCTGGGAACCATCGACCACTTCGACCACCACCACTCAGCCTTCGCAACCGACAGCGGCGCCGACCACGACCGCTCCGAGCACGCAACCCCCGGCCGGTGCGACCGGCGGAGAAGGCCCGACGGTCGTTATACGTCACAAACAACACACCAGCCCGAGCAAACGCGTGAGCGGTAGCGCCGTCACCCAGACCAAAACGAGTGAACAGGCGAAGAATGGTGCCCAACCCGCGACGCCGAGTGCGAGCACAACTCCCGGCGCTCCCAACAACGTGGCGCTGCCGCCGCAGCTCGTGGCCGGTCAGGCCGGAGCGCTGGCGGCGTTGCTGGGCGGCTCGGCCAACGCGGCATCGGTGCAGGCGCTCGACTTCTATCGCATCCCACTGTTTCTGCTGCCGATCTATCGTGCCGCGGCTATCCGGTACGGCGTGCCATGGCCGATCCTCGCTGCGATCAACGAAATCGAGACCAACTATGGAACCGACCTGTCGGTGTCCTCGGCCGGGGCCGAGGGTTGGATGCAATTCGAGCCCTCGACCTGGCTGCAATACGGCGTGGATGCACTGAACGCGGGCTACGCCGACCCTTACAACCCGGTCGACGCGATCTATGCCGCCGCTCGCTATCTGAAGGCGGCGGGCGCGGCACATAATCTGAGCGGGGCGATCCTCGCCTACAACCATTCCGAAGCGTATGTCAGCTCGGTGCTGTTGCGAGCGAAGTTGATCGCCGCCTATCCCAACCAGGTGATCGCCACGCTGACCGGTCTCATCGACGGACGATCCCCGGTGACGGGCAAGCACATCGGGTGGGGAGCGCCCGTGACTGCAGCGCCCACTGCCGCTGCGCTGCCGCCGTCCTCCAGCGCGACCGCGGGGGCGAGCGCCACCTCTGCGTCGGCGCCCACCGGTGTCGCGACGACACCGGGATCCTCGGCCCCACCGGCCCCACCGTCTCCGAGCACCACCGCGACGTCCGCGAGCGCGACCTCTGCCGGATTGCGGTTGGTGGATGTCCATGGCGAACTGAACGCGCGCGCCGTGGCCGTACAGGACGGTCGCATCGTCAAGCTCGGATATTCACGCAAGCTCGGCCGATACATGATCCTGCGGGACGTCTACGGGGACGTGTTTACATACGCCGGGCTGGGTGCGATCGCCCACAGCTACAAACTCCCCAAGTCGGAGTCCGCTGCCGGTGCGGCCTCGCAGAGCGCACCCACCTCCTCGCCAGCCGCGACGAAGCCGTCTGCCACCGCTTCGGCGCCCGTCGCCAAACCGACGGGCAAGATGCGCGTGTTCGCGCGCACCTACCGCAATCCCGATGCCCAGGCGGCCGTGGCCGGCGCCAGAGTTCTCGGAACATCGACCGCCGGTGGACGGCTGCCTCTGCGTGCCGGGTCCGTCGTCGCCGCGGGCACCGTTCTCGCTACGGTGAGCGCTCCTGCGGGTGCCAAAGACGGTCATCTGCGATTCGCGATCCAACCGGCCGGCGATACGAGCACGATCGACCCGCGGGCGATCCTTGCCAACTGGACCCAACTCGATGCGGCGCTACATCCGCAGGGCGCGAAAGGCGGTGCGAATCTCCTTGGCGCGACCGCGAGCGACGTGTTCATGTTGTCCAAGGGCCAGCTCGAGGGTGAGGTACTGTCTGATCCGGGCGTCGCGCTCTCGGCTTGCTCCCGGCACGAAGTGGCCTCAGGAGCGATCGATAAGCGGGCGCTGGCGATGCTCGCGTTCCTATCGCGCAGTGGCCTGAGGCCGACCGTCGGCACGTTGCGCTGCGGCGCGTATGACGCGGCGGGCTATGTGACCCCGGGTCATATCGGTGATGCGGTTGCGATCGTGGCGATCAACGGCGTTCCGATCGCCGGTCACCAGGGGGCGGGCTCGATCACTGACACAACGATTCGTACGTTGCTGACGCTCCAAGGAAATTTCACCCCAGCTCACATCGTCAGTCTGATGCGCTACCCAGGCGCGCCGAGCACGCTCGCGCGCGCCGACCACGGCGACTACATAGAGGTTGCGTTCAGGCCTGCGCCGCACGCGGCGGCGCTGAAGTCTTCGACGACGGCTGCCGTCGCTGCTCCCGCGAGCGTCGGTCAGACCGCACCCGCACCGGTGGCGGTCGTAGGCGAGATGAGCGTGGCGCAGTGGGAACAGCTGATCGGGCGTATTGCGGGTCTGCCCCAACCGACGGTCGCGGCCAAGCCCAGTTCGGGTGCGATCCCCGACGGCCAGGGCCCGGCGGGCAACTCACAGCCCGCGCCGCGTCCCGGCGGCTAGGTCGCTGCGGCACTTGAGCTCGGCCGACCGGAACTGGGCGCTGGCGGTGTTCAGGCCCTTAGTGCTGAAGATCGGACCGTTCCCCGAGGTGTTAGGCGCGGGGAGATTCACGCCGTTTTCGCGCATGCACGTCGCGAACTTCGTCAGCGCCGCCCTGTAGGCGGGGCTTTTCAGGCGCGCACCGCGTCGGAACTGGCCACCCCCGGCGCCACATTTTTTGAGCGCGGCCTGCATCTGCGCACGGGTCACGCCGCTCGGCAGCTGCGGACCGTCGGCGCCATTGCCGCCGAGGAACCCGCTCGGACCGCCGGGACGACTACCACGCTGGCCGGGGGGACGCTGCGGCAGGGTGATGCCGTTCTTCTGCAGGCATTCCCGCACGGCCGTGAATCGTGCTCCGCCCGGACCTGTCGCGCCGGCGCCGGAGGCACCCTTGGGAGCCGTGGCGGAAGCGTTGGCGCTCGTGGACGTCGTACTCGAAGAAGATCCGCCGCAGGCCGCCAGGCCGAGGCAGGTGAGTAGTAGGGCCAACGTCAAGGCTGCGGTCGTCGTCGTGGGCTTGCGTCGGTTGCTGTCGAGGTGAGACATGAGACTCCTTTGATGATCGTGCCGTCGGACGCACGCCTCGCCTATGGCGATCGCGGGTCCGCAAGATAGTTAGTGGCGCTGCTGGATGTGGCCGACTCGCTAACCGCCTTTACCGAACAGAGCGGGTTCGCCGCTGCCGGAGGAGCCACCGCCATTGCGGCTAACATCGCCCGCGCCCTTGCCCGAGCCGTCGAACAGCGCACCGAGGCCACCGCTGCCTGCACTGCCGCCGACACGGATCGATTCGGCGCTCACTTCTCCCTTCGCGCTCGTGGCCCCGGTGATGAGGACGGTTTCGCCCGGACGGATGCCCGGACGCGCCCGAGGCGGTCTGGCCCTTCTCGACGAGCACGCCGGCGATGAACCCGCAGGCGATCAGCAGCACACCAAGCAGCGCCAGGGGAATGGGACTCCCGCCCGCCCCGAGCAGACGCCGGCGCGGCCTGGGAGGTAGCGCCTGGAAATCGTCCTCGGTCATGGTGGGCTCCTCGTCGGGTATGGGATGGCTACTCAAAGCGCAGCGCCTCGATCGGTCGCATGCGGGCCGCACGGGACGCGGGGTAGGTACCGAAGAACAGGCCGGACAGGGCCGCCGCGCCGAACGCGAGGAAGATCGAATAGGTGGCGATCTCCGGGTGCACGCCGGCGATTTCGAACTGGCTACCGAGGACGCCGAGGAGTACGACGGTGACGCCTCCGAACAGGGAGACCAGCACGGCCTCGGTCAGGAATTGCGTGAGGATGTCAGCGCGTCTGGCGCCGATCGCCTTGCGGATGCCGATCTCGCGTGTGCGCTCGGTGACGGACACGAGCATGATGTTCATCACGCCGATCCCGCCCACGAGCAGCGAGATCGCGGCGACCTCGCCCAGCAGCGTCGTGAACACGCTGCTGGTGGAGTTGGAGGTTTCTAGCAGCGATCCCTGGTTGAGGACCTGAAATCCCGGTTCGGTGGGATTCTTGACTTTGTGGCGTTCCTCCAGGACTTGCGTGACCTCTGCTTCGGCGGCGTTTAGGGAGGACTGCGAGGTCGCCTGGACGGTGATCGAGTCGATCGGTCCTGTGCCCGTGAGCGAGTTTTGTACGGTCGAGATCGGAGCCATGACGACGTCGTCCTCGTTGACGGCGCCATTGGATCCCTTAGCAGCGAGGACGCCTGTGACTTCGAAGTTGCTGCCGTTCACCTTGATCGTCTGCCCGACTGCGCTCTGGCCGGCGAACAGTTCCTGCACGACCGTCTGGCCGATGACCGCGACGCGCCTGTGGGCACTGACGTCAGCGGAGGTGAACGAGGCGCCTTCCTGGAGGCGGTAGCTGTGGGCGGGCAGGTATGAGGGGGTGGTGCCAACGAACGAGGACGGTTCGTAGCTGGAGCCGCCGTAGACGAGTTTCGTCGCGCCTGCGCTCACGACCGGCGAGGCGGTCTTGACGTTAGGGGCGAGGCTGGGGTTCTGCAGGGCCTCGGCGTCCTGCTTGGTCAGCGAGAGGCTGCTCGACGCGTTGGCCCGTGCGCCCCCGCGGAAACCGCCGGTGAGCACGATCAGCACGTTGGTGCCGAGGCTCTGGATGCGCGACTGCACGGCCTTGGAGGAGCCATTACCGACAGCGATCAACACGATCACCGACGCCACGCCGATCGTCATGCCGAGGATCGTCAGGCCGGAGCGCAGCTTGTTGGCGGCGATCCCGCCCCAGGCGATGCGCAGCATCTCGGCGCCGATCATGCGGCCAGCTGCTCTCGATCGTGCACGATCTGACCGTCGCTCAGGGTGATCACGCGCGTGGCCTGACTGGCGACGTCGGGCTCGTGGGTGATGAGCACAACGGTGCGACCTTCTTCATGCAGGCGCGCGAATATCCGTAGGACGTCCTGGGTGGAGTGCGAGTCGAGATTGCCGGTCGGCTCGTCCGCCAGCACTAGAGAGGGGTTCGTGACGATCGCGCGCGCGATCGCGACGCGCTGCTGCTGGCCGCCGGAGAGCTCCGACGGGAGGTGATTCAGCCGGTCGAGCATGCCCATCGAGCCCAGCGCCCGCTCTGCTCGGCGGCGGCGCTCGGCTCGCTTGAGCCCAGCGTAGGCGAGCGGTAGTTCGACGTTGGCGATCGCACTGGTGCGCGGCACCAGATTAAAGCTCTGAAATACGAACCCGATCCTGCGGTTACGCAGGTCGGCGAGATCGTCCTCGTCCAGGTGCTGGGAGTCCATCCCGTCGATCAAATAGCGGCCGCTCGTAGGGACATCCAGGCAACCGAGGATGTTCATCAGGGTGCTCTTGCCGCTGCCCGAGCTGCCCATGGTCGCGACGAACTCGCCGCGCTCGATTCGTAGCGATACCCCGCGCAGTGCGTGCACGGCGATCTCTAGACCCATGCTGAACGTCTTGTCGACTGCGCATCTTTATGTGTGATGATGCCCCGCGATGTCTGCGTACGGCGGGATCGACCTCGGCGGGACGAAGATCCAGACGGTGATCGTCGACGACGGACACACCGTGCTCGGGTCCGCGCGTCGGCCAACGCCCACGAGCGGTGGACCGCAGGATGTGGCTGATGCGATGGCGGCTGCGCTGTGCGACGCGGCGAAGGCCGCTGAGATTGAGCCGGCGCGACTGGACGGGATCGGGGTTGGTTCGCCCGGGACGATCGCGGACGGAGCCGTAACCAGTGCGCGCAATCTGCCGGACTGGGAAGGCACATTCCCATTGGCGTCAAAGCTCAAGGCCGCACTCGGGCCAGAGGTGCGGGTGGGCAATGACGTGCAGGTGGCGACCGATGCGGAGGTGAAGCTCGGCGCGGGACGCCCATACGACTCGCTGCTCGGTGTCTTCTGGGGGACGGGGGTCGGCGGTGGCCTGATCCTCGACGGCAGGCCCTGGACCGGGCGCGGCGGCGCGGGGGAGATCGGTCACATGGTCGTCGAGATCGGCGGCGCGCGCTGCACCTGCGGTCGTCGCGGCTGCATGGAGGCGTACGCCGGGCGCGCGGCGATGGAACTGCACGCGCGCAAGCTGCACGAGGAGAAGGGGCACAAGACGGACCTGTTCAAGCTGATGCGCGAGCGTGAGCGCGAGCGGCTGACGAGCGGGATCTGGGCGCGCGCGCTCGAGCACCGCGACAAGTTGGCGATCGAAATCATCGATCGGGCCGTACGCGCGCTGGGGGCGGGGATCGCCTCGGCGGTGAATCTGCTGGACGTCGAAAGCGTGATCATCGGCGGCGGCCTGGGCGTGCGCCTCGGCGATCCCTACGCGAAGCGCATCGCGCAGGCGATGCAGCCGCACCTGTTCGCCGACGCCCGCCCGCCGCAGGTGCACGTCGCCGCGCTCGGCGATCTCGGCGGTGCGATCGGCGCGGCGCTGCTGGTCGAGCCCGCTGGAAGCTAGAACCCGCCGATCGTGGCGATCACCAGGATCACCGACAGCGTCGAGGTGACAACGACCGTGATGCCCGAGGCCGCACCGAGCAGACGCCCGCTGCGCATCTTGCCCATCACGCTCGCCGAGCGCGAGAGCCGCCAGATGAAGAACAGGTTGATCGGCAGCAGCAGGCCGTTGACGACCTGAACCCCCACGAGCAGGGAGATGACGGGGACCCCCGGGATGATCGCCACGATCGTGGAGATGACGATCATCGCGGTGATGATCCCGACGAACACGGGTGCCTCCTCGCGGCGGCGGCCGACGCCCTTCTCATAGCCGAGGGACTCGGAGATCACATATGAGGTGGCGATCGGCAGGATCGCGCAGGCGAGCAGGCTCGCGCCGAACAATCCGATCGCGAACAGCGCCTCGGCGTAGCTGCCGGCGAAGGGGCTCAGCGCGCTGGCGGCTTCGGCCGCGGAGTTGATGTTGTGGATGCCGTGGGTGTAGAGCGTCGCGCCGGTGGCGATGATGATCGAGGCCGCGATCAGGTTGGCGAAGATCGAGCCGGCGACGGCCTCGCGCTGCTCGTGGGCGAGCTCCTCCTCGCGCACGCCGCGCTCGACCACGGCCGACTGCAGGTAGAGCTGCATGTACGGGGTGATGGTCGTGCCGGCGGTCGCGATCAGCAGCAGCAGGAACGCCGGTTCGACGTGGATCTGCGGGGTCACGAGGCCGTGTCCGACGGCGTGCCAGTCGGGGTGGGCGAGGATCGCGGCGAGCGGGTAGGCGAAGAAGGGGATCGTCAGCCAGATGAAGATCCGCTCGGCCGAGCGGTAGGAGCCGCGCACGATGATCATCCAGATCGTGACCCCGGCGATCGGCACGGAGATCTGCACGGGCACGCCCGCCAGGCCGAGGGCCGCACCGACCCCGACGAAGTCCGAGATGCAGATGCCGAGGTTCGCGATCAGGACGGCGGTGGTGGCGATCACCGACCAGCGGATGCCGTACTCCTCGCGGATCAGCTCGGCCAGGCCCTTGCCGGTGACCACGCCCATGCGCGCCGCGAGCATCTGCACGATCGCCAGCGAGATCGTGATCAGCAGGATCGTCCACAAGAGGCCGTAGCCGTACTTGGCGCCCACCGAGGAGTAGGTCGCGACCCCGCCGGCGTCGTTGCCGGCGTTGGCGGCGATCAGGCCCGGGCCGAGCAGCCCCAAGAAGATGAACAGACGGGTGCGTCTAGGGTGCAGGCGGGCAGGCAGGCGCGGCCGGCCACGGATGGCCGAGCGGGCGCGACGCATGACGGGCGGTACTCGGACCGCCATCGAACTGTCCTGTGGGGACGCTCACGCCCGGCAGTCTATTCGCAGCCCGCCACGAGGAGCCGTGCCGGGTGGGTTCTTGCGCCGCGGGCCCAGGCCCATCTCGGTAGGACCTGGGTTCAATCCTCGCCGAGCAGCCCGAAGCGCCGCCGCCAGCCGCGGGGGAGCATCGCCTCGAGCACGTCGTCGACGGTGATCACCCCGACCATGCGCTCGTGCTCGTCGATCACGGGGATGGCCGTGAGGTTGTAGTCGGCCATCAAGCGGGCGAGCTCCTCGAAGGAGGCGTCGGTGCGCAGGCAGGGGGACTCGTGCTTGACCAGGCCCTCCAAACGCTGACCGGCCTGCGCGCGCAGCAGGGCGGTCACGGGGATGCTGCCCTGTAGCGTCCCGTCGGGGGCGCTGACGAACACGGCAGTGAGCAGCTCCGGAGCGATCGGGCTTCGTCGTATCGCCTCGAGCGCGTCGCCGGCGGCGGTCGTGTCGCGCAAGAGGATGAAGTCGGGGCTCATCAGGCCGCCAGCCTCGGCGGGGTCGTAGCCGAGCAGGGCCCGGACCTTGACGCGGTGGCCGACGGGCAAGAGGGCGAGCAGCGGCTCGCGGCGGTCCTCGTCGAGCTCGCCGATCACGTCGGCGGCGTCGTCGGGCGCCATCCGCGCGAGGATCTCGGCGACCTGCTCGTCGGGGCGGTTCTCCAGGAACTCGCGCTGGTGCTGGTCGTCGAGCTCCTCGTATACGTCCGCCTCGAGCTCGCGGTCGTCATCGCCGACGGCCTGGATGATCTCCTCGCCCTCGCGGCGCGAGGCGGCCTCGACGAGATCGGCGATCTGCGCGGGATGGAGCTTGGCGAGCTTGGGGTGGGGGACGCGCAGGCGCACCGTCGGCACGTGCCCGACGAACGGCTCCACGCCGGCCCAGTCGAGGAACTCGCCGGTGCCGATGCGCGCGCCGAGTGGCTTTGGCAGCAGGCGCCGCAGACCGCCGC
>JBAUXH010000223.1:0-17713 GCA_049584155.1 Solirubrobacteraceae bacterium | reverse complement strand
CGCCGCGAGGGCGCCGGCCAGCGGCGCGACAATAGAGCGATGAGCGCGAGTCTTCCCCCCGCCCCATGGTGGACGGTGCGCCGTGCGGCGAACCGCAAGCCGGCGACGTATCGCTGTCCGATCTGTGGTCATCGCTTGCCCGCTCTCAGCGAGCATATGCTCATCGCCCCCGAGGGGGACTCACGCCGGCGCCGACACGCCCACACCGCGTGCGTCCTCAAGGCCCGCGCCGCCGGACAGCTAGTCCTGCGCGACGAGTGGCTGCGCACCCAGCCGCGCCCCCCATCGCTGTGGCGACGGTTGCTCGAGCGCGGGTGAGACAGCGGCTCAGTTCTCCCGAGCGCTCCGGCCGAGTCGCCCCCAGCCGCTCAGCCGCCCCAGACGTGGACATCCTCGGGGTCTACCCTGATGATCACGCGCTGTTCGCCGGGCTGGCGGAACGGGTAGGTGTCCTGGCCGAGGTACTTCTTGGCCATCGCGTCGATGTGCTCGTCCGCTCCATCCTGCGTGCGCTCGGCGACGCGGCCACGAATCGAGAGGTATTCATACGGGTTGTCCATGTTCTGGATGGTCAGCGTCACGCGCGGATCGCGTTCCAGGTTGCGGGGCCAGGCGCGGCCCTCAGCGGTGTTCAACACGGGACGGCCGTCCTGCAGGTCCACCCACACGGGGGCGGAATGCACGGATCCGTCGCTGCGGATAGTGGAGACCAGACAGAAGTTCTTGGCCTGCAGCAGCTCCTCGCTGCGACCCTCGATCGTTGCGCTCATCGGCGGGACCCTTTCTCTGACGATGACGTACTGCGGACGCACACCACGATAGGACGTTTCGGTGTGGTTTGGGCGTGTACGCGCTCATACGTGTACGCGCCGCGTATGAGGTTCCCGCGCGCGGGAAAGGTTCCCCAAACTCGCGCGCGTGTATGAGCCCCCCAAACTGAGAGGTCTGGCGGTGTGGGGGTCTGCCGGGTGACGGACTACTGTCGACTCGTGCCCGAGGTGGAGCTGACTGGCGGGATCGGGTCCAGCGGGACGAGCCGGCCGTTGTTCAGCTGAAAGCGCACGTGCGCCGTACCGCCGCCCGGGCAGCACAGCGGATCGTTGGGACGGTACAGCTGGTAAGCGAGCGTAACTTCGGTATCGCTCTGAGAAACGACGCTGATCTGCGCGCTCGGGCGGCTCGAGTCGGTGCCGAGGTAGTGGCCGTCCACGAAGAAGAACGCCTGCTTGTCGTGCCCGTCGTTGGAGTGCGAACCCGTGCCGACGAGCACGCGGAGGGTCTGATCGGTGTGGTAGTCGGAGGTGTCGTTCGCGGTGTAACCATGCGCTCGTAGAAGCGCGAGCGCGGCTGGAAGCCCTGCGACGGCAGTGCCTTTTTCTTTTTCGGCGAACGCCGGCGCCTTCGCGCTGCGCGTGCTCGTAGTCGCGGGGGTGCCACCGGAAGCGCCGCCGGCGGTCGTCGTGCCGGTCGGTGTCGTCGTGGTGTTCGTGATGGGCGGCGTCGTCGTCCCGGTCGGCGCGGTCGCGGCGCCGGAGGTCGTTGGCGCACCAGCGACGGACACCGTTTTGGTAGAGCCGCCGCACCCGCCGAACAGGGTCATCGCGGTCGCGGCAAGCATCGCCGTCCAGACGCGGGCTGAGATCGGGCGTGGCATGTATCCGCATCGTATTCAGCCGAGCGCACAAGGCGCGCCTCTTGACAAATTTATTAGCGACCGCTAATTTAGCGCGACGAGCGAGAAACGAGCGAGGAGCAATGGGGATGAGCGAGAAACGCAGGAGCAGTTGGACGTTGGCGATCGTGTCGGTGGCGCTGTTCATGGTGGTGCTGGACAACCTCGTGGTGACCGTCGCGCTGCCCACGATCCACCGCGATTTCGGTGCCTCCATTCAGTCGCTGGAGTGGACCGTCAACGCCTACGTGCTCGCCTACGCCGTGCTCCTGCTTACCGGCGCGGCGCTAGGAGACCGATTCGGGCGCAAGCGGATGTTCATGGCCGGGCTGTCACTGTTCACCCTGGCTTCGGCCGCGGCGGCGCTCGCCCCGAATACCGACCTGCTGGTAGCCGCGCGTGCCGTGCAGGGCGCCGGAGCGGCGGCCGTCACGCCGCTGACGCTGACGCTGCTCGCGGAGGCGTTCCCGAAGGAACGGCGCGGGATGGCGATCGGCGTGTGGTCGGGCATCAGCGGGATCGCCGTGGCAGTTGGGCCGCTCGTGGGGGGCGCCGTCGTCCAGGGCATCTCCTGGCACTGGATCTTCTGGATCAACGTCCCGATTGGGCTGCTGATCGTGCCGCTCGCACTGCGCACGCTGGAGGAGAGCAAAGGCCCTTACGGGAGGATCGACCTGCCCGGCCTGGCGCTCGAGGCGACAGGCGCGTTCGGGATCGTGTTCGGACTCGTGCGCGCGCAGTCGCTGGGCTGGACTAGCGCCACGGTGCTGACCGCGCTGATCGGCGGCGCCGTGCTTTTGATCGGGTTCGTCATACGAGAGCTCAACACGAGCGAGCCGATGCTGCCGATGTCGTTCTTCGGCAAACGGTCGTTCGCCGTCACGAACGTCGCCTCACTGAGCATGTATTTCGGCATGTTCGGATCGATCTTCTTCCTCAGCCAGTACATGCAAAACGTGCTCGGCAATACCCCGTTTCAGGCCGGCCTAAAGCTGCTCCTGTGGACGGGCGCCTCGATGCTCGTCGCGCCGTTCGCCGGCGTGTTCTCCGAGCGATTCGGCAGTCGCCCGTTCATGGTCGCCGGGCTCTCACTGCAGGCGGGCGCGCTGGTGTGGTTCACACAGATGCCGCTGCTGCACGTGCCCTATTCGGAAATGATCGTGCCGTTCATCATGGCCGGCGGAGGCATGGCGCTCGTATTCGCCCCCTCGGCCAACGCCGTGCTGTCGTCCGTGCGCCCCGAGCAGGCCGGTCAGGCCTCAGGCGCCAACAACTCAATCCGCGAGGTCGGCGGCGTGCTCGGCGTGGCCGTGCTCTCATCGGTCTTCACCGGTGCGGGCGGCTACGGTTCTCCGCAAGAGTTCGTCAACGGCCTGATCCCGGCGATGTGGGTCGGCGCGGCGGTACTCGGCGCCGGCGCCCTGATCGTGCTGGTCTTGCCGTTTCAGACGCAGCGAGCATCCGAGCGCGGAGCCGAGGCGACCGGCGCAGAGGGCGATGTTGCGCTCGCGACAGGGGAGACGGCGTGAGCGACCCTCGTAAATCCGACCCCGACAAGCCCGTGCGGGTCCGTCGGCGGGTCCCCGCCGCGGAGCGTCGCGAGGAGCTGATCTCCGCCGCAGTGCATGAGTTCGCCAAAGGAGGATTGCGCGGCACGGCGGTCGATCGGATCGCGCGGCGTGTAGGTGTTGCGCAGCCGTACGTGTTCAGCCTGTTCCCGAACAAGCGCGAGCTGTTCCTCGCAGCCCTGGAACGAAGCTTCGAGCGCATCGCCGAAACGTTCCGCAGTGCCGCCGCCGAATACCACGAGGGTTTGGCGCCGGAGGAGTGCGAGGACACATTGCAGGCGATGGGTCTTGCCTACCGCGAGTTGCTCGAGTCAGACCGTGACTATCTGATGCTCCAACACCAGTGCTACGCGGCCTGCGACGACGAGGTCGTCCGTGCGCGCGTACGCCACCGGTTCGCCCAACTGGTCGAGCTCGCGCGCGGACTGTCGGGCGCCGAGCCCGAGCGGCTAGATGAGTTCTTCATGCGCGGCATGGCGCTAAACGTCGCGGCGGCACTGGGCGTGGAGGAACTATCGGTGCAGTGCCCGTGGGTGGCCGCCGAGCGCGAGGCTGCCGCGGTCGGCTAGGATCGAACGGCGATGTCCCAGCAGCAGCCAGGACCGCCGGAGCCCAAGCGCAGTCGCCGCGAGCAGGCCCGTACAGCGGGGCTCGTCGTGCTCGCCGTGGTGGTCACACTGTTCGCGGTGCTGAACCTCGAATCGGTCAAGGTCAACTGGATCTTCGGCACCGGCGAGGCGCCACTGATCATCGTGATCGTGGTTTCGGTCCTGTTCGGGATCGTGCTGACCTACCTCGTCGACCGTCGCGCGAGCAAGCGGCGGTAGCCGGGCGCTTCACCCCGAGCGGCATAGCGCTGGTCCTCAGAGTCATGCCTGCCTCAGCCGGCCACGGGCTCACCGGCGGCGAGTGCGGACTCGTCCTCGATCACGACCTCCGCGGCAGCGTCCGCGCCGATGAACGGCGCTAGCACGATGTAGACCAGATAGTCCGACAGGGCGGGCAGCAGATGGATCTGCCCGCTCGTCACCTGGCAGCGGATCGTGTGCCAGATCGCGCCCGCGACCCCTTCGACCGCGAGCTTGTTGCGGGCCGGTTCCGGTGCCCCCTCCGTCAGCAGCGTGGCAATGTTATGGGCAAGCTCACAGTCGCGCTCTAGCGCCTCAGGACAGGCGCTGGGCGCCTCAGAAGCGATGATGTGGGCGTAGAGCGGGCGGTCCGCTAGCAGTCTCAGCAGTTCGCCGACGACGCGGCGCACGGTGCGAGCCCAATCTCCGGAGACGAGATCGGGATCGGAGGCGATCCCCAGCAGCTCGTCGCTGAGATCATCAAACGCCGCCAGGAAGCATTCCTCCTTGGACTCGAATAGCTCGAAGAAAGACTCGATCGGGACGCCCGCCTCCTCGGCGATCTGAGGCGCGCTCAGCTCGTGGTAGTCGTCGACCACTGCGAGGTTGAGCACGCTCGAACGCAGACGCTCGCGGAGTTCCTCGTCGGACTGAGGTGCGAGGAGGGGACTGCTGGCGGGGTTAGGTAAGACCGCGCGCAGGCCCGGTGGCATCCATGCGTCCAGACTCGAGCTGGCGGTGGACGAACGCCCGTTGGAACCCCTTAGGCGCCGCTGGTGGGCGCCCGCCAACGAGCTCGCCCGCGCCCGTGCCTCCAGGCGCTCTGAGAGGCGCTCTCCGGCTGTCGTGTGAAACAGCAATGTCCACTGCGCTATCTCCTCGTTCAGCGCCGGGATCTCCTCGGGATGCCCCGCGCGTAGGCGCACGGCCGTCGCCTCGTGCATGCCGCCCACGATCCCTCGGACGATCGGAACCGGCAGCGGTCCCGCGTCGCTTGCGTGGGCGAAGCTGCTGGAGAGCATCTGCTCGAACGTGCCGGTCGCCCTACGCAGTCGCGCCAACCCCGGCGCTCCCGCCGTCTGCGCTTGGACGATCGCCAGGCCCGCGCCCTTGGCGTTGGACTCGATCTCGTCGGTGAACTCGCCGACAGCGGCTCTGATTCGCTGCTCCAGGTCCCCGCCAGTGGAACGGTAGGCTTCGTGGACGCGCTTGACGCCCCGCGCCGCGACCAAGTCGAACGTCGCCAGGAAGCACTCCTCCTTGTTGGCGAACTGTTCGTAGAACGCCCGCCGCGAGACGCCCGCGAGACCGATGATCTGCTTGACGCTGGTATTCGCATAACCGTTGGCGGCGACGGCCTCGACCATCGCTCCGTGCATACGTAGGCGCTGATGGCGCGCCACCTCCGTGGGAGCGAGTTGGTGGGGCCCTCTCGGCAGACGCTGATACAGGGGCGCGATCGATCTCGCTACGCCCAACTCCCCACCGTTGTGCTCGGACATCTCTCTTCTACCTCCCCGAAACGATCTACATGTCCAGACATCTGTCAAGGAATCTGTTCAAGTAAGAATCATTCCATGTCAGCGATTTTTTGTCTACAGGGAAGTGTGAGGAGATCCAACCGACCCTCCGGGACGGGTCCGTTTGATCGGAAACCCCCTGCTTATCGCCGGTTTTTGGGAATGCGTACGAGTTGGAACTTTGCGCCACGACGACGGCCCCACACAGGGCCGACTTTCATTCGGATCGTTCCGTCGGGTGCTGAGGCCGTCAGTGCGCCAGCAATTTGAGCGCGAAGATCGCCAGCCCCATGAGGACTCCCACGCCGCCCTCGAGCGCGAACTCACGTGGTGTGGACCCCGCCCGCAATCCGGCGAGCAGCTCGAACGCGATCAAACTTGCGACCGCGGCCCAGACCGCCGCATTGACGCCCGTGGTTTCGCTCGCACCCACCGCCCAGGCTATGAGCAGCACCAGCAGTGGGACCGAGGCCCCGCGCACGATCGACCATTCATGACCAAGCGCTCGCGCGAGCGCTCCGGCCGTGAGGTGCTCTTGGTTGGAAAGGCGGCGTCCGAGAATCGTCGAATAGGAATGCGCGAGCCAATAGATCCCCAGCACCAGCGCCGTCGAGCCGATGAGATCGGGATAACCGTCGTGAACGCCGCTCTCCGCTGCGATCAGCGCTCCGATCAGGATCGTCCCGTACACGACCCCCGCTGGGTTCTCTTCCCGGACGATCCAACCCGCGAAGCGCCGCATCCAGCTGTGCGAGTCCGTTCCCATAGAGGATCGTTGCGGGTCAGGGGAAGAGGCGATAGGCGAATTATCGCGGGCGTTGTGGCGGAGGGGAGTGGCCTGGACAGAGTGGACGGACCGGAGTAGCCTCGTGGCATCCGCTACGAAAGGATGGAGCAATGGCTGGTGACGAGTTGTTCATCGGGTGGGGCCCGGTTGTCAGAGGTCGTGAGCAGACGGCGATCAAGGTGTTTCAGGAGACCATCGAGTTTCACGGCAAGCTGCAACAAGACGGCAAGATCGACGGCTTCGACGCACACCTGATCGCGCCGCACGGTGGCGATCTTGCGGGCTTCATCATGCTCCACGGGGAGCGCTCCAAGCTCGACGACGTCCGCAACTCCGAGGACTTCGAGCGGCTGATCGCTCGCGCGGGAACGATCGTCGAACGAGTAGGTGTGCTGAATGCCTACTCGGGCGAGGCGCTCGGTCAGACGATGGGCAGATTCCAGGCGGCTTCGGGCGAGCTGGCGTAGGTCGGTAGGGCCCCGGAAACGGCTAGGATTCGGGGCCCGCCGACGTAGCTCAGCTGGTAGAGCACCTCCATGTGCAGGGCAAGCCGCGCAAGGCGCCGGGAAGCGGGCGTAGGGTGCCGGCGGCGCGCGCCCGTCGAGCGCTCGACCGGCTACGGCCCACCAGCGAGACGCTTGACCGGGTAGAACAAAGACCCGGGCGCACAACTCCCTTGCGGGAGACGGAGGCGGGTCCGGGGCGTCACCAGCCATAATACGACACTCATGGACTCCAAGCAAGCAACCGCCTGGCTCCCCGGACCCCGGTTCCGTCCGTTCCAGATCGCCACGAACGGGTGGAAGCCTGAATGGTTCGACACGTACTGATTCGAAATCCAAGCGGCGATGACCAGGTTGTGCCCGAGGCGCCTTTGCCGGCGGAGAAGAATCTTCACGACGTCTTGACCAGCCATCCAGAGCTC
This sequence comes from Solirubrobacteraceae bacterium, assembly GCA_049584155.1. GTDB lineage: Bacteria > Actinomycetota > Thermoleophilia > Solirubrobacterales > Solirubrobacteraceae > Palsa-744. The sequence goes on along the minus strand of JBAUXH010000223.1, from coordinate 10,393 downwards.
TTGCCAGCGGATGACCTTGAAGTCGGGCAGACTATCGTCGTTGGCAGGGAGTCCGGGCTCGAATCGGGATACGTCGATCTCGTGCTCGTCGACGCTTACGGTCAGATATGTCTCGTCGAGGTCAAGAACGAGGGCAACCCAGACACCCGGCGTGTCATTGCTCAACTCCTTGATTACGCCGCCGCGCTATGGCAGATGTCAGTGGACGACTTCGAACGCACCGTGCTGCATCCTTACCTCCGTTCGATCGATCAGCACGACGCCTCCCTGAAGAACATCGCCAACTATGTGGCCGACAATCTTCAAGACACCCCAGGTGATGTCGATGGCGGAGAAGATGACGATGATCCATCCACCCTCACGGACTTTCCGGCCAATCTCGAACAGACGCTAGCCAGCGGCCATTTCCGACTGATCGTGGCGTCGCCAAGCATCCCAAGCGGTGTCGAAAAGGTCATCGAATACCTGAACGCCCAAGGGCATCTCATCTACGGGCTCGAGGTCAGCTTCTTCGGCGGGGTAGCCGAGTGCTTCGTCCCAAACCTAGTCGTCAAGCCCAGAGTCAGCGAGACAAAAAGAATCGCAGCCCGCAAGCCAGCCCCGATCGACGAAACGAAGCTCGGCGAACGGCTCCCGGCACGGGTCAAGCCACTCGTCGAAGACTTCCTAAATAACGTCGGGCGCGCCGGTGGACAAGTCCGATGGACATCCTCCGGCGCGTCTATAAGACCTGCGCGAGCAGACGCAAGGGTGATCTCGACGCTTGAAAGCGGTCGAATCGCAATCACGGTTCTCGTTCCGAACGGCTATCCGGATGATCCGTTTCTAACAGCCCATAAGGCTGCCGAATCATTGGGCGTGGGAGTGCTGGGTAATGACGGCTGGCAGTACAGTATTAAGTGGGACGAATCAACCGACGAGCAGATCAACGGCGCCTTCGACATCGCGATAACCCTTCTCGAGCGACTGGTCCCACAAATCGATTTTCAGCCGCTCGAGCCCCCTCTAACCGTCGCATTCGAGCGCAATGACCACATGATCTGGGCCAAGAGCGTTCCCCCGCTCGATTCGTATGTCGGCCGTTGGCTGCGCGGAACGATCACCCGTCTCGAGACGAGCGCCGCCGCCGAAGTGGACCTTCAGCCAATGGCCGGCGAGGCCCCTGGCTGGCGGCCACAACTCACGCCAACATCGGCGCGCGAGACCGTTTGGCCTACCGGCGACTTGAGCGGTGAGATGACGCTCGAAATCAAACTCGTCGAGAGCACCGCCGCTACAACACCGAGCTGAGTGATACCGCGAGCGTATCCGCATCGATCGCGCGAGCGAGCGTAACCGAGCCACATGCTCTGCACCCGGAGGTCGTCCCGTGCGACAGCCCGTGCCCGAACCGGCGGGACGCTCGCATGCGCGCGAACGCAGCACTCTGGGCAGGGCCCGCGAACGGCCGCTACCAGCTGTCGCCGCTGAGTCGGGCGATCAGTTCGATCATTGCGTCAAGCGCGGCCTCTAGCGGCTTGGTGTCGCGTTTGACCTGAGTGAGGAGCAGGCCTCCCTGCAGGGCGGCTAGCAGCGCGAGGGCGAGGGTGTCGGGGTCGGTGTCGGGCGTGAGCTCGCCTCGTGCTTGCATCTCTCGTAGGCCGCTCTGGATCGTGGCTTCCCATCGTTTGAAGCCCTCGGCGACGTGGGCTCTTGCGTCGGGATCGGTCTCGGCTAGCTGGCCTCCGAGAGAGCCGATTGGGCAGCCGCCGCTGCAGTGGTGCTCGCGCTGGCCCGCGATCACGAAGTCGCGCCAGGCTCGGAGGCCATCCAGCGTGCTGAAATCGAACATCTCCTGCCCGCCGACCATTGTGTCGATCTGGTGGTCGACCACGGCCCAGACCAGAGCCGTCTTGTCCTCGAAGTAGTGGTAGAGCTGCGAGCTTGAGACGTCCGCTGTCGCGCGTACGTCCTCGATCGTCGTGTGGGCGACGCCTCGCTGGAAGATCAAACCGGCGGCCGCGTCGACGATGCGCTGACGGGTCTCCTGGCCCTTGCGCGTCAACGGGCGAGAGGGGGGGCTAGTCGTGTTCATATCGCAGATTCTACCAACAGAATGGATCGCCCTATCCATTCTGTGTTAGAGTGGAACGCACAATCCATTTCCAGGGTCGCGACAACCACTCAAAGGGAGAACGCGATACATGTCACTCCAAGGCAAGACCGCCCTTATCACCGGCGGCACATCCGGGATGGGCTCCGCCACCGCACTGGCGATGGCCGAGAAAGGCGCGTCGGTGATCATCACCGGCCGCGATGAGACCCGCGGCACGAGCACCGTGGAGAAGATCCGGGCGGGTGGGCACGATGCGCAGTTCATCGCCGCTGATTTCTCGGAGATGTCCGAGGTGGGGCGCGTTGCCGACGCAGCAGGCGAGATCGATGTTCTGGTCAACTGTGCCGGCTTTGCCGCCCTCGCACCGACGGCTGACACCGACAAGGCGGCGTCCGACGGGCTGTTCCAGATCAACGTCAAGGCGCCGTTCTTCCTCGTCGCCGCACTCGCCCCGAAGATCGCCGCCCGCGGCGGCGGATCGATCATCAACGTCTCAACGATGGTCGCGAGCTACGGCCAGCCAGGCATGGCTGCCTACGGCGCCTCGCGCGCCGCGATCGAGCTGCTCACTAAGGCGTGGGCCGCCGAATATGGGCCGCAGAACGTCCGGGTCAACGCGGTCGCCCCCGGTCCGACGTTGACCCCGGCATTGGAGCCGAGGTTGGAGATGGCGAAGGAGTTTGCCAAGACGATTCCGCTCCGCCGCGTCGCTGAAGTGCACGAGCTGTCCGACGTCATCACGTTCCTCGCGACCCCGGCTGCCGGCTACATCAACGGGGCGATCATCCCCGTCGACGGCGGCCGCCTCGCGATCTGAGAGGGGAGGAGATGAGGCTGGTCACTACTCCCGGCGTTCGGACACGGAGCCACTCGGCTGCCCGCTCACCATCCTGCTCGCCCGCCAGACCGAGGAGGAGACAGGGGCTGTCGTTATCCCCCTAAAGACAGCCCCTGAACGGTAAGGAGGGAACCGTGACAGGTCCGCCAAACACCCACGGCGCGACCTCGACGAGACGCAGAAGTCTGAACAGCCGTACACCGGATCACCAATGACCACGTCTGTATCTAAGGAGCCAAGCACTCAAATGCAAACCACCGCAGAAAAGACCGTGTTGATCACCGGCGCCAACGTCGGGATCGGCAAAGAGATCGCCCGGCAACTGGCAACGCGCCCCGAGATCGCCCGCATCTACCTGGCGTGCCGCAACCAAGGCCGGGCGACAGCGGCGAAGGCCGATCTCGAAGCGAAGACCGGCCGGCGCATCTTCGACATCGTTCTCATGGATGTTGCCGATCCGCGCTCGGTCCGCGCTGGCGTGGCGGGCATTGACGGATCGCTCGACGCGCTGGTCATGAACGCCGGTGGAATGGGCGGCAAGACGCCCATGGAGTTGACCGCCGACGGGGCCACTTACATGTTCGCGCAAAACGTTCTTGGCCACGTCGTCCTCCTCGAGGCGCTGCTGGCCGAGGACCGGCTTGGCGAGGTGGCAGTCTTCGCCGGAAGCGAGGCAGCCAGGGGAATCCCGAAAATGGGGTTCAAGCGGCCGTCGTTTGACTCAAACTCCGCCGACGAGCTCGCCAGTGTTATCGACGGCAGCTATTTCGCCGGCGGCAAACCTGACGTCAATTTGGCCTATGGGCAGGCCAAGCTGATCGGCATCCTATGGATGGGCTACCTGGCCCGCCGACACCCCGACCGTCGATTCGTCTGCGTGAGCCCCGGCAACACCACCGGCACCCAAGCACCCAATGACCTCAAATTGCCGCTGCGCCTAGCGGCCAAGTACGTCATGCCCCGCCTGGGCATCGCCCACAAGCTTGACGTGGGCGCGAAGCGACTGGTCGACGGAGTCACCGACCCGACCCTGTCCAGCGGCGTGTTCTACGCCAGCGCGGGGGAAGTCCTCAAGGGTCCCGTGGTCGACCAAGCAGACATCTTCCCCGACCTGGCCAACCCGTCGTTTCAGGACCACGCCAACGAGGCCATCCACCGATTCATCACCTAAAAGGCATTCGCGTAATTTCAGGACAGCAGCAGCAGGATCACCGATTAACAAGCCCAATCCAAGGAGCCGAGCCTTCCACGAGGCTGAACCGAGCTCGGCAAGGCGAAGCCTAACGCCAGCCGTTACGCCTGCTCACAGGGCGATGCGAGCGTCTCCCAATTTCCGCCCCGCGCTTGCGCTTAGGACGAGAACGGGGTCTGAGGTGTGGCAAGGTAGCGACCCCCGCTTTGCCTGACACAAGCAGGCGTGCGCCGATTTGGTCACACTGGTCCGTCATCACGGCCGTGTGGTTCTGTCATGCCAAGTACGCGCTGCTTTCGGCGAGGGCGTGACCCGATAGCGAGTGTGGATCTGTCACACCAAGCGTCGGCTCGAGAACATGTCCTCGAGAAGGGTCGTGACCGCGAGATAGCGTTTGCGCGCGATGACGAACAATCCAGCGCGACGAACCCGGGTGACGCTTCGCTGCTTGCGCGAGGACCTGGAGTTGGAGACCCCGCTCGTAGAGGTCGATCTCGGCGAGCTCGATCACCCGCTCATCGCCGAGGCGCGGCGTCTCGCGCCAGCGGCACCACGAGGACAGAAGCGAATCCTCTCGATCAAGCATCCGCTCGTCTACCGCCTGCGCCACGGCCGCTGGCGTGGCGCGACGTGGCTGGAGGCAGGCGCCGCCCGATTCTGGCTCTGCGCCGGCGCACACCGCGAACAGGGATCGGGCGAGGACGCTTACGAGGTCTTCGAGGAGCTGCATCGCGCCGGCCGGCTCCTGCCTGATGACGATGATCGGCTACGTGACGCGCTTGAGCGCAACGCCCGCATCATCGACGCCGCCGCCGACTCGATTCCCGCCGCTCTGGCCGAGGCTTTCGATCGCCCGGGCCGCGACGTCACTGCGTCCCTCGGCGGCCTGATCGACGCTCGCCTCCACGTCACCGCGCCGGGCGAGGAGGTCTGGATCGCGATCGCGACTCAGGCGACCGACGGGCTTTTCGTCGATGAGCGCCTACGAGACGTGCTGTTCGGCTTGGCTTTGGCCGCGGCGGAGGCCGTGCTGTGGGAGCCTCGCGCGGACTGGCCCTCGGGCGAGCTGGCCTGGTTCGAGGTCGCGCGCCTCGGGCTGCGCTGGCCGATCTCCGATCGGTCGAGCTGATCGGAAGACACACCACCGAGACGCTGAACATCGGCCTCCTCGACCCCGAGCGAGTGCGCGAGGACCGACGCCTTGCCGCCCAAGAGCGCCTGCTGTGCGCGCTCCATGCGCAGCGCGAACTGGTCGCGGTGACGATCGACGTACTCGTCGACGGCGCGCTCGACGAGCTCGGCCTGCTTCAGGCCCGACATCAGCGCGGCGTAGCGGACCTTCTCCTTGGTGGCCTCATGGACCTTGATCGGTGATTGCGCTCGCGACATAGATAGCCTCGGTACTTCGGTACCACAACTATATCGCACTCAGGCAGCCGACATTCCGGCCTCGGCGCCACCGCATGCGGGCGATCCCAGCTCGCGGCGGTAGGATGCGAAGCGTCAGGCCGACGTAGCTCAGTAGGTAGAGCACGTGCATGCGCACGACAATGACCCGGATGGTCCTGAGCCAAGGCGCCAGATTCTGCAGCGCGGCTCTGGTGCTTACTCGTTGTGTGTGGAGTGCAACAATCTCACCGGCCGCCTGTACGTGCCTGAGCTGAGCGCCTGGGTGCGCTCCGGGGCAAACGCGCTCTTCGGCGAGCCGGGGCTAGCCGCCCGCTACCGTGATCAACGCCGCACCGTCTACGCAGGAATGACGATCAACGGCTGTCAGCCTGGGCGCTTCCTCAAGCAAGTCGCCACGATGCTGCTCGCGATGAGCCCGCCCGAGCTAGGCGACCGCTTCCCGGGACTGCGTAACTACGCGCGTGAGCCGAGCGCGCTCGGGCTGCCGCCCGAGCTGCGTTTCTACTTGGTGCTTTACGCCGGGCCTCGCGGTCGATACTCGGCCGGGATAGCGCAGGTCAGCGGCTTCCTGACCGACGTGTCTGAGATGCACTTCGTCTATGAACTAGCCGCACCTCCCTACGCCTACATCCTCAGCGTGCAGGAGACGACGCCGGTGATCGAGGCAGGCAACATCACGAGCTTCGCGACGGTAGGCATCGACGCGATCGCGAACGTCAAGCTGCAGCTGATTATCGGCTACGGCGAGACGCCGTTTCCGCTGGACTTCCGCTCGCCCGCTGCGCACACGGCTGGCGTCGCCGTGAGTGAAGCCGCGATGGGCACGTGAGTCGTTCCAACTACGGCAGGATCTCCTGAAGCGGAGAGAGCCCGCACGCCGCAAGCGCCGCGGTAGCCAGTCGGTTTCGGCGCCACACAGGCCCCGCCAGAGCTCGCAGAGAGGGATCAAGAGGACCTCGCGTGCTGAGCGCCCGAGCAGACGACCACGCTTGCTGGGTATTCTCATCGACTGGATGTCTCCGCAGTCGAGTGTAGCGCTTGTGTTACACTCCAACATGAACAGAGACACGAACAGCGGTCCCGGATACCCGTGTCAGTCTCCAAACATGACCAAGACTCTCGACACCAGCTACTACGAACAGCGTCGCCAAGGCTGGCTCGCGGATGAGGACGCTCGCGCGGAGTACGAGCGAGCACGGAGTGAGATCGATCAGATCGACGCCGTCATCCGCTCGCTGGACGAGCTGCGTGAGGACGCCGGAATGTCCAAGGCGGAGCTTGCGCGACGGGTGGGACGCAACCCCGCCAGTATCAGGCGCCTATTCACAGCCGAGCAGGCACGCCCAGAGCTACCTCTCATCATCTCGATAGCCAACGCGCTAGACGCCAGCATCGAGATCAAGCGCCGCCCACGCAGATCGAACGGCAAGCGCATCGCTGTACGCGCCTGACGGGCATCAAGAACAACCGCGCCAGCTCGTACGCTGCGGCAATGGAGTGGGACGTCATCTTCTATGCAACCGCTGAGGGCTCCGTACCCGGAGCGGACTTCCTCGATGGCTGTCCCGCAAAGGTCCGAGGAACGATCCTGGCCGTGCTCGATGCTGTCGCGGCTGCCCCGCCGCCGGCATTCTCCGGCGGAGGCAAGTGGGAGGCGATGCACGGCGACATGGGCGGCTACTACGAGATCCGCATCACCGGACCAGGCCGCGAGCAGTTCCGCCTCTTCTGCGTGCTGGAGAACGCCGACAAGCGCACGCTGATTGCGCGTGGCCTACGTGGGCCGGCTATTGCCGTGATCACCGGGATGCGCAAGAAAACCGGGACGGTCTTCAGCGACCGCGACTACACCAAAGTCCGCCAGCTAGGCAGCGAGCACATTGCACAAGCCCCTCGACGCATCGCCAGCTAGGTTGGATGCAAATCTCAGGATGTTGGGGCGCGCCACCAAGGCGATCACCCGTTCAAAGGGGCCCGCTGTCATAACGCTAGGCCCTCATGGACGAACATTGCAAGACGTTGCACCGCCTCGGCGAGTAGCCGTGTCCCTCAGCTACCCAGAGTTCAGGGTTCCTGCGAAGGCGCGGCGGACCTGCTGGTCTAACACTTGGCAAAACACTGCCCAAGCTCCCGTCACCGCGCGAGCGCTGATAGCGCTACGGATTGGCGCAGCAGCGTGGCGAGCGCGAAATATGTCACTTGCGGTCGAGATTGCCGAGACGTTGGATGCAGACCAGTTTGAGCTACTGCGCCAGCTAATCCACGATCGAGCTCATGCAGCAACCGAGAACTTCCGTTCGGAGATGTTCGGACGTCTGCTGGGCGGCGATGCCGAGCAGAGAATGGAGGACTTCCTCCAGGCCGCATGCGACATCCGCGGCCTTGCGTCCCAAAGCGCCTAACAGCCGACCGTCTTCGGCTTCTGCTTAGTGCGATAGGCCGGTGTCTCGGCCAGTAGTCGCTTGCTCCTGCTCAGGACGACGAGGTTACCCGCGTCGCCGCTCGGCTGACTTCCGCTCCTGGGCGAAAACCAGGCATGCGAGGCGTTGACATTGTTGCCCCGGTTGTGGGCAGGCGGCGTGTCAGGCGCGGACAAGCACACAGGCGGATCGCAACTCGCGAGATGGTAGATCCCACCCGGCCCACAGTGCGGCTGCGGCTGCGAGCGAGAACGGGCGCTCCGTCTCATCAGCGTTCGCGTCCCCAGACGTGACGACTTAACGGGCACCGGCACGAACAAGGGCATCTCGAAACCAAGTGTGACCGGGTGCTCCTGTTTGAGTTGATAGACGACTGCCTGCGCGATCGATCCGATGTCCGTGCAGAACACCTGAAGGGAGTCCGTCCAGTCGGCCATTGGCTGACGGTACACGGCTGTCGTGGTCCCGGATAGCGTGCTTGCCCATGTCGAGCAGGCGGGTACGACGAACGCGGGTGACGCTTCGCTGTCTGCGCGAGGATCTGAAGATCGAGACGCCGCCGGTCGAGGTCGATCTCGGCGGGCTCGACCACGTGCTCCTCGGTGAGGCGCGGCGTATCGCGCTTGCGGCGCCGCGCGGACAGAAGCGCATCCTTTCGATCGAGCATCCGCTCGTGTACCGGTTGCGTCACGGACGGTGGCGTGGCGCGACCTGGTTGGAGGCCGATGCTGGACGGTTCTGGCTGTGCGCCGGCGCGCGGCGCGAGGAGGGCTCTGGCGAGGACGCCTACGAGCTGTTCGCTGCGCTGCACCGAGCGGGACGGCTCCTGCCCGATGACGATGACCGGCTCCGCGACGCTCTCGAGCGCAATGCCCGCATCATCGACGACGCTGCCGACTCGATCGCGTCCGTCCTCGCCGATGCCTTTGATCGTCGGGGCCGCGATGTTGCAGTCTCGTTCGGCGGGCTGGTTGATGCTCGTCTGCACGTCACCGCGCCGGGCGAGGAGGTGTGGGTTGCGATCGCGACTCAGGCGGCCGACGGGCGCTTCGTCGAGGAGCGCCTGCGAGACGTGCTCTTTGGCTTGGTCCTGGCGACAGCGGAGGCCGTGCTGTGGGAGCCTCGCGCGGACTGGCCCTCGGGTGAGCTCGCCTGGTTCGAGGTCGCGCGCCTTGGGCTGCGCGAGCTGATCTGATCGGAGGAGACTCCGCCGACTCGTTGCACGTCGGCCTCCTCGACGCCCAGCGAGTACGCGAGTGTCGCGCTCTTGCCGCCCAGGAGCGCCTGCTGAGCCTGCTCCATGCGTTGCGCGAAGTCCTCGCGGTGACGCTCAACGTACTCGTCTACGGCGCGCTCGACAAGCTCTGCCTGCTTGAGGCCCGCCATCAACGCGGCGTAGCGGACCTTCTCCTTGGTGGCCTCATGAACCTTGATCGGGGACTGTGCACGCAACATGGGATCACTCGGTACGTCGGTACCGCCGATGGTAGCATGTGGTGCCGGTGCAAGTGCCCGGTGCGACCCGGCCCCCGCCACAGTACGATTGGAGCCCTCAGGCCGACGTAGCTCAGCTGGTAGAGCGCATCCATGGTAAGGGGAGCCCTTGCAGGCGCTCGATCTCTAGGCAGAGCGCCATATTTGGCTCCTTCAGGAGGGTTTGGGCTTCTATCCGACGCGGACAGAAGCGGACAATAACGGCAAAATACTACGCCTAACGGCTGGTACGGTTGCTGCACGAAGGGGAGCCGACGCCGACGTTCGGGCTCAAGCCGACGTCGGGGGTCGAACCCGAGACCTCCGCCTTACCATGGCGGCGCTCTACCAGCTGAGCTACGTCGGCGTGACGTTTCGCATCCTATCGCCGCGAGCTGGGATCGCTCGCGTGCGGTGGCGCCGAGGTCTGGGATATCGGTTGTCGAGGTACGATATAGTTCTGGTACCTAAGTACCGAGGCTACCTATGTCGCGAGCGCAATCACCGATCAAGGTCCATGAGGCCACCAAGGAGAAGGTTCGCTACGCCGCGTTGATGTCGGGCCTGAAGCAGGCCGAGCTCGTTGAGCGCGCCGTCGACGAGTACGTCGATCGTCACCGCGATCAGTTCGCGCTGCGCATGGAGCGCGCACAGCAGGCGCTCTTGGGCGGCAAGGCGTCGGTTCTTGCGTACTCGCTCGGGGTCGAGGAGGCCGATGTCCAGCGTCTTGGCGGTGTGTCCTCCGATCAGCTCGGCTCGCGTAGCCCGAGGCGCGCGACCTCGAACCAGGCGAGTTCGCCCGAGGGCCAGTCCGCGCGAGGCTCCCACAGCACGGCCTCCGCCGCGGCAGTCAAAGCCAAGCCGAACAGCACGTCTCGTAGGCGCTCATCGACGAAAAGCCCGTCGGTCGCCTGAGTCGCGATCGCGATCCAGACCTCCTCGCCCGGCGCGGTGACGTGGAGGCG
>JBAUXH010000222.1:0-3937 GCA_049584155.1 Solirubrobacteraceae bacterium | reverse complement strand
GGAGTGCGAGTCCCAGCCGGGGCGGGCGCTCGAGCGAGCGCGCAGCTGGGCGGAAGAGAGCGGGGAGCGCAGGGCGGTGCTCGCGACGGGCTCGATCTATCTGGTCGGCGATCTCATGCGCGGGCTGAGCGCCTCCGATACCCTGGATAGGCAGTCTGCTTCGCAAACTCGAGCGATATGAACGACGACGGCCCCTCTGTGCTCACGATGATCGGCGCCGTCGCGCTGATCGTAGCCTTGGTCATCCTTGTATTTTTTGCTGCGGGCTACGGATTCGGCCGCCTGTTTCTCTAAACTCAGCCGGCCGATGCCACCGCTCGCATATTTTGGAATCGAAAGCAGTGGCCTGAACTTGGTCATCGATCTGTTGATCCTGTTCGTCGTCGTCCTGTACCTCTCGCTGATCTACTGGACCTACGCCGACGCCCGGCGGCGCATCCTCGACCCGATGCTCGTCGGCTGCGCGACGGCGGCGTCGCTGTTCCCGTTCGTGGGGACGATCGTCTACATGATTCTGCGCCCGCCGGAGTACCTGGAGGACGTGCGCGAGCGCGAACTGGAGGTACAGGCCGCCGAGGCGCGCCTGCACGAGATGGACAGCGGGCTGTGCCCACACTGCGACTACCGCATCGAGCGCGACTTCGTGCGCTGTCCCAGCTGTCTGCGCAAGCTCAAGGATCGCTGCGTCAGCTGTCAGCGTCCGCTCGACCAGGCGTGGACGATCTGCCCCTATTGCGAGACCGAAGTGCCGGGCGCAGTCGCTCCCACGCGGCGTAAACGCCGCAGTAGTGGTCGTCGCTCTGAGACCGACCAGGATCCCCTGTCGCTAGAGAGCGAGCCCGCACTGACGCGCGAGGTGTCGCTGAGCGCCGAAGATCCGTCAGAAGAAGTGCCCGCCGTCACGCCCGCGGGTGGTGCACCGGATAGCGAGGTCAGGGCGAAACCCGTCGCGGCCTCAGATCCGGCCTCTGCACGCCCACGCAGCACGGGTCGGGCACGTCGTCCGCGTCCGACCTCCTGACGCTCCGCCGTAAGTCGGCCGAACTTTCCCTAAACGACCACGCAAAGGACCCTGCAATCCTATGGACCGCACTCTGATCCTCGTCAAGCCCGATGCCTTCACCAGGGGGCTGTCCGGGGAGATCATCGCTCGCTTCGAGCGTAAGGGCCTTGCGATCGTCGCCCTGCGCCACATGACCGTCACGCGCGAGCTGGCCGAGCGCCACTACGCCGAGCACTCAGAACGCCCCTTCTTCGGCGAGCTCGTCGACTTCATCACCTCGGGTCCGATCGTGGCGATGGTGCTGGAGGGCGTCGAAGCGGTCAAGGCCGCGCGCCAGGTGATTGGCGCCACGAATCCGCTGGAGGCCGCGACGGGCTCGATCCGCGGTGATTTCGCGATCGAGATGGGTCAAAACATGGTCCACGGCTCCGATTCGCCCGAGAGCGCAGCGCGCGAGGCGGCGCTGTTCTTCCCCGAGCTCTCGCAGGGGTAACCGCCGCGGCGAGAGAGATTCGCGGTCCCGGCGATGGCCTCCCGTCCCCTGATCCTGGCCTCGGGCTCGCCCCAACGCCGAGCGATCCTGGAGCGGTTGGGGGTCACGTTCACGGTGCGTGCCACCGACGTCGAGGAGCTGAGCGAAGGCGACCCGGTGGAGGTCGCCCGCGAGAACGCGCTGCGCAAGGCGCGGGCAGCCCTGCGCCCGGGGGCGGCCGAGGCGGTGCTGGGCTGCGACACGCTCGTGACCCTTGACGGCGCGATCTACGGCAAGCCCCCGGACGAGTCGGCCGCGCGGGCGACGCTTATGGCGCTCGGCGGGCGCACCCACGAGGTGATCAGTGGGATCGCGCTGCTGCTAGCGGATGGAGGTCCAGGGGTAACCGAGCGCATGGCTGTCGCGCGGACCCGGGTCACGTTCGGGCCGATCGACGAGGGCCTGCTCGGCTGGTACCTCAGCACGGGGGAGTGGCGCGGGCGCTCAGGCGGCTACGCGATCCAGGGCGCCGGCGAAAAACTGGCGCAGAAGATCGACGGCGAGGTCGAGAACGTGGTCGGATTGCCGGTAGTGACGCTGCGTGACATGTATCCGGAGTTGTTCCGCCACTGAGCACAGGTCGCGTAAGCGATAACGGTCCACCGAAGAAGGCCAAGCCGACGAGGATCGGGCCAGGCGGACGAGGAAGGAGTAACCGCTGAATCGTCCGATCGGTGGATGGCGGCTCCGGGGGCGGGAAAACTAGACTAGGGGCGTGCTGTCGCTGGGATTGGATCGATGACGCTTGGCGAGCTGGTCGCGGGCGTCGGCTCGGTGGATGGCGCGGGCTCTGACGTCGAGATCGCCGGTCTCGCGTACGACAGCCGCCTGGTGGCGCCGGGCACGTTGTTCTTCTGCGTCCCCGGCTTCCGCAGCGACGGGCACGACTTCGCCGCGCAGGCGGTCGCAGCCGGGGCTGTGGCGCTGGTCGTGGAGCGACCATTGGGCCTGGGCGTGCCGGAGGTCCTAGTCCCCTCGGTGCGCGCGGCGATGGGGCCGATCGCAAGCCGCTTCTACGGCGATCCGAGCGCGGCGCTGCGCGTCGTCGGGGTCACGGGCACGAACGGCAAGACGACGACCGCGTTCCTCGTGCGCGCGCTGTTGCAGGCGGTGGGTGAGCAGGCGGGCCTGCTGGGTACGGTCACGTCGATCGTCGGCGGCCAGGAGCGTCCGACCGATAGCAGGTCGACGGGATCTTCGATCGGCCAGCGCACGACCCCCGAGGCGATCGACCTGCACGCGGGCTTCAGGGCCATGCTCGACGGCGACGATCGCGCCTGTGCGATCGAGGTCTCCTCGCACGCGCTCGAGCTCGGACGCGCCGGCGGTACTCGCTTCGCCGCGGCCGTCTTCACGAACCTGACCCAGGACCACCTCGACTTCCATCCGAGCATGGAGGACTACTTCCTTGCAAAGCGCCTGCTGTTCCTGCCCGGCGAGGGCCCGCCGCCGGGAGTCAGCGTCGTCAACGTCGGCGACTCGTACGGGCGGCGGCTCGCGAGCGAGATCGCAGGCGCGCGGACATTCGCGCTCGACGCCCCGGCCGACTACAGCGCGACGGACCTGCGCTGTAACTTCGCCGGCTGCCGCTTCGCTCTGCACACGCCCGCCGGCACACGCGAGGTATCACTGCCGATGCCCGGTCGCTTCAATGTCGCGAACGCCCTCGGCGCGCTCGCGACCGTGCACGCGCTCGGCTTCGACCTCGACACGCTCGTCGCCGCCCTGCAACAGGGCGTCAGGGTGCCTGGGCGCTTCGAGCCCGTCGACGCCGGTCAGGACTTCGCCGTGCTCGTCGACTACGCCCACACGCCCGACTCGCTTGAAAACGTGCTGCGCTCGGCGCGCGACATCGCTCGTGGGCGACGCGTCATCAGCGTGTTTGGGGCCGGGGGAGACCGCGACCGCGGCAAGCGTCCAATGATGGGGGCGATCTCCGCGCGCTTGGCGGACATCACGCTCATCACATCCGACAACCCGCGCTCGGAGGAACCCGCCGAGATCGTCACCGAGATCCTCTCCGGCATCCCGCCCACGGCGCTCTCCGACGGATCGGTTCACGTCGAGGTCGATCGCCACGCGGCGATCGAGCAGGCGCTCTCGCTCGCGATGCCCGACGATGTCGTCGTGATCGCCGGTAAGGGCCACGAGCAGGGGCAGGAGTTCGCCGATGGGCGCAAGGAGCCCTTCGACGACCTCACCATCGCACGCGAACTGCTCACCGCCGGGGTTGGCGCCCCCGCGGAGACGGACGAATGAGGGCTTGGGACGCCAACCGTCTCGCGCGCGCCGCCGGCGCGCGCCTGGTCTTCCGCCCGGACGCCGATGTGCTACCCAGCGCTGCTCAGAACGCCGCGCCGCCCGGGCCACAACGCGTCTCCATCGATTCCCGCGCCGTCGCC
>JBAUXH010000221.1:0-6762 GCA_049584155.1 Solirubrobacteraceae bacterium | reverse complement strand
TCGAGGGCCAGATCTCGAACATCGTCGACTTCGGGGCGTTCGTCGACCTCGACGGCATCGACGGCCTGATCCACATCTCCGAGCTGTCGTGGTCGCACGTCAACCACCCGAGCGAGATCCTTAACATCGGCGACACCGTGCAGGTGAAGGTGCTCGACATCGATCGTGATCGCCAGCGCATCTCACTGGGTCTCAAGCAGACCCAAGAGGATCCCTGGCAGCGGATCGTCGATACCTACAACGTCAACGATGAGCTCGCGGGCAAGGTCACGAAGGTCGTCACCTTCGGCGCGTTCGTTGAGATCCTCGACGGGGTCGAGGGGCTCGTGCACATCTCCGAGCTCGCGGGACATCACGTCGAAAGCCCGCGCGAGATCGTCCATCCAGGCGATGAGATCCGCGTGAAGATCCTCGAGATCGACTCCGAGCGCCGGCGCCTGTCGCTGTCCGCCAAGCGTGTCGAGGACCAGATCCTGCCCGTCTCCCGCCCCGACGCTCCAGCTGCCGAGGCCGCGAGCGCTGAGGAGACCGCCCAGGAGGACGGTGCAGACGCTTCATCCGCAGCCGGTGGTGAGATCGTGTCCGAGGTCGCTGTCGAGGAGGGCGTCGTCGAGGCCGCCGAGGAGCAGGACGCAGGCATCGAGGAGGCCCCGGCAGAGCCCGTGGCGGAGGTCGCCGTCGAGGAGGCACCAGCCGATGCTGTCGCCGAGGAGCCTGCTGCCGCTGAGCAGGCGCTGGCCGCTGAGGAGACTCCGGCCGCGGAGGCCCAAGCGGCGCCCGAGGCCGCGGCGGAGGCAGAGGCTTCCACTCCAGGTGACGGCGCCGAGGCGGAGCTGCAGCCCGCCGGCGAGCCGGCGCAGGACTGAATCCCGCCCCCGAGGATCCGGGCGGCGTAGGGCGGATGGCCTCAGATGGTGTGCCGTTCGTCGGGTTGACGGGCGGCATGGGCGCCGGCAAGTCGACGGCCCTGGCGGAGTTGGAGCGCTTGGGGGCGGCGGTGCTCTCCACCGATGCGGTTGTGCATGAGCTGTACGGGGATGAGCGTCTGCGCGACGCGGTCGTGGAGCGCTGGGGCGAGGACGTAGCGCCCGGCGGTACGGTTGATCGCTCGGCCGTGGCGGAGCGCGTGTTCGCCGATGCCCAGGACCGTGCTTGGTTGGAGGGCGTACTGTGGCCACTGGTCGGCGAGCGAGTAGGGGAGTGGTTGACGGAGGTCCGCGCTCGCCAGCCGGCTCCGCGGGCGGCGGTGGTCGAGGTGCCGCTGCTGTTCGAGGCGGAGATGGAGGGGGTATATGACGCCACGGTGGCAGTGATCGCGGATGAGCAGATACGGCGCGAGCGCGCGGCGAGCCGGGGGCACGCATTGCAAGACGCGCGCGCGGCGCGTCAGCTCTCCCAAGAGGAGAAGGCGCAGCGGGCGACCTTTACGATCCGCAACGATGGCAGCGAGGGGGAGCTGGCGGCACAGCTGTCGGCAGTGCTTGACACTCTTGGAGGATGAGTCCAATGCCCTCGTCGTCGGTATCGCGCAGTGCGGCCCGCCGCACGGTTGATCGCGCGGACGGCCGCTCGCAGGGGAGGCGCACCCGCACTAGTAGGGGAGGGCGCGGGGGGCGATTGCGCGGCCCGGGCGTCGTACTCATCATCGTGGTGGCGCTAGGCGCGCTGGCGATCGCATTCGGCTCCAACCTCGACCACACGGTGCGCCGACTGGCGCTCCCGCTCTCAAACGAACAGGTGATCCGAGAACAGGCCGCCGCCAAGCATCTGGACCCGGCGCTGATCGCCGCCGTCATCTATGCCGAGACCAAGTTCGATCCCCGCACCTCGCCGGCCGGTGCCGAGGGGCTGATGCAGATCGAGCCGGCGACCGCCGAATTCCTGGCCAAACTCTCGGGTGGCTATCGCTTTCAGACCAGCGACCTGGCCACCCCGAGCGTGAACGTCGCATACGGGAGCTACTACCTGCGTTACTTGCTCGATCACTACTCCGCCAATGAGATGCTCGCGGTGGCGGCGTACAACGCCGGCTTGGCGAACGTCGATCGCTGGGTCGCGCAGGCTCGCGCTGAAGGCCGAAGCCTGACGGTGAGTCAGATCCCGTTTCCGGAGACGCGTGCGTACGTGCAGCGGGTGTTGCGCGCCCAACGGGAATACCGCGCGCTGTATCCGCGCCAGCTCGGGATCGACTGAGCCCGGTCAACCGTAAGCGGCGAGGCAAAGAGTCGTCGCTCGGCGCGCGGACCCGGCGATGGCTGAGGCAGCATCGCACTCAGTCGGTGGCCGTGCAGATCGAATCGGGATATGGTGAAACATCGAGGTTCCGCACACGCCTCCGATAGTCGTCGTCCCGCGACGCGTCGCGTGTCAACGGTCAAGCTGCGCACCCTCGACGCGGCAAGCCTCGGGCCCGCGTCAAGCGCCGAGCTGGCCGCACCGAAAGCGTCGTCAGCAAGTCCCCGGAGGCGCGATCCAGACACTCTCGAATCCCATGACGCCTGCGAGGGTGTCGTAGTGATGGTCGTAGTGCAGGACGCCGAACCCGCGCTCGGCGGCCGCGGCTGCGATCAGGTAGTCGGCGACGGGCACGCGCGGATGGTTCGCGTTCGCTAGCTCACCTGAGGCGCTGAGCGCGGCGCGGCAGACTCCCTCGGTGACGGGTGCTTGACGCAGCGCGCTGAGGCTTTTGGCGAGCAGGGCGTGGTCGGCCGCGTCTGTCACGCTCGCAAGGAGCTCCAGGGCGACGACCGGGCAGCCGACCAGCAGCCCGACTTCGGCCGTGTCGCGAAAGTGCGGGGCGACGGCTGGATGGTGCTGTCGAGCCCAGGCCGAGGTGTCTACGACGAGTGCGACGCCTGTCCCGTATCTCACGTCAGCTGTGGTACGGCTGCGTTGGGAGCGCCAGCTTGTCCGCCAGGTCCGATTCGCGTTGCGCGACGATGTCGCTTAACTGCGAGAAGTCGTAGGCCAGCAGCTCCTCGATCGCTTGTGCGCGAGCTTGATTCTCGTTCTCGGCCTGGTGGGAGATCTCCTCAGCGCCTCGCAATGCCAGTGTGCGAATCAATCCGGCGCGCCCACGTGGACTATCCAGATGAGCGCCGGCGCGGTCGACGGCTCTGGCAAGCTCCGGATCGAGGGTTAGCTGGACTCGTGGGTGGGAGGTAGGCACGAGAAGGAGTGTACCACCCGGATCACCACCCTGGATGGCTGTGACGCGATCCTGATCGGGCCGCGTGCTTACAGGGTAGTGGGTCAAGCCTAGTGGTAACCTAGTGGGTATGGCTTACGTCGTAGCACGCCCCAAAGGGCGATTCGAGGTCCGCGAGTCGCTGCACACGCCGAAGGGTCCCCGCGCGCGTAGCCTCGCGGGCTTTGATGTGTTGACCGACGAGGTGCTGGCAACGGCCGCTGCGCGTTCCACGCGGCCGTTTGACGCCGAGGCGGTCCTCGCTTCGGCCAGGCGCGCCGGGGCGCCTGTGAGGACCGGGGCTGGGGTGACGGCGGAAGGTGTCCGTGACTCGTCCAGGCGGTTCGTGGAGGCGTCGCGCCGGATGGCGCTGTCGATGCGGCGACAGCCCGTCTCGCCTGCCCGGGAAGACTCGGGGGCGGCGCTGATCGACCTGTTGGGCTTCGCCGACGCGGTCGCCCGCAGTCAGCCTCCCCGGCCGTTCGAGCCGCTGAGGTTCCCGGTGCTGTCGCGTCTGGTCGAGAGCCGCAGCGCCGTCACAAGCCTGAGCTGAGATGAGCGCCACGGAGACGCTCGGCGGTCTCGCCGCGAAGATCGTGGCGGTGCACGAGATGCTGGACTCGCTGAGGGTCCCGCACCAGTTCGGCGGGGCCGTGGCGCTGGCCTGGTATCGCAGTCCGCGTGCGACGACCGACGTCGATCTCAACGTGACGGTCGCGCCGGAGGACGCCGAGCCCGTGCTGGGCGCGATCGTCCATCTCGGCGTGAGTGTCTCGGGACCCGACCGGGTCGCGATCGAACGCGACGGTCAGGCCAGGCTCGACTGGGGTGGGTCCTACCTCGATCTGTTCTTCGCAACCCTCGAGCTCCATCGGGAGATGGCAGAGCGTGCGCGCGAGGTCGAGTTCGGTCCCGTGCGGATCCCGATCCTCTCCCCGGAGCACCTGATCGTGTGCAAGGCCGTGTTCGATCGACCGAAGGACTGGGTGGACGTCGAAGAGATGGTCGCTCGGGGCACCGAGATCGATGAGGCCGAAGTCCTGCGCTGGGTCGAGGAGATCCTCGGAGAGAGCTCGGAGCAGCACGCGCGCCTGGGAGCGTTGCTTGCACCGGCGAGCTGAGACGGCGTGTGGTGGTCTTGCCGGCTAACGTGGGGCGCAGGCGATGCCCGACTTTAAGCTAGACAGCGCGTTCACCCCCACCGCCGATCAACCGAAGGCGATTGAGTCCCTCGCGGAAGGCGTAAACGCAGGCGAGCGCTTCCAGACTCTCCTGGGCGCGACGGGCACGGGGAAGACGATGACGATGGCGGCGACGATCGAGGCGGTGCAGCGCCCGACGTTGGTGATCGCGCACAACAAGACGCTGGCGGCGCAGCTGTGTAACGAGTTTCGGACGTTCTTCCCGGAGAACGCGGTGGAGTACTTCGTGAGCTATTACGACTACTACCAGCCGGAGGCCTACGTGCCGAGCCGGGATTTGTACATCGAGAAGGACTCGGCGATCAACCAGGAGGTCGACCGCTTGCGCCACGCGGCGACGGCGGCGGTGTTCGCGCGCCGGGATGTGATCGTGGTGGCGTCGGTGTCGTGCATCTACGGCTTGGGCTCGCCGGAGGTGTACGAGATGAACATGCAGATCCTCAAGCGCGGGGAGACGATCGACCGCGACCAGCTGCTGCGGAAACTGGTCTCGATCCAGTACACGCGCAACGACACGGTGCTAGCGCGGGGAACGTTTCGGGTGAAGGGGGAGACGCTGGAGATATGGCCGGCGTATTCGGAGACGGCGGCGTTCCGGGCGAGCATGTTCGGCGATGAGATCGAGCGGCTGCAGGAGTTCGACCCGCTGACGGGCGAGCTGATCGAGGACGACGTCGAGCACGTGGCGATCTGGCCGGCTACGCATTACAACGTGCGCGAGGGCACGGTCGAAGCGGCCGTGGAAGCGATCGGCTCCGAGCTGAACGAGCGCTGCGAGCAGTTGGAGGCCGAGGGCAAGCCGCTGGAGTCGCACAGGCTGCGCCAGCGCACGCAGTACGACATGGAGATGCTGCGCGAGATGGGGTTCTGCTCGGGGATCGAGAACTACTCGCGGATCTTGGACGGGCGCAAACCGGGCGAGCGGCCGTACTGCTTGATCGACTACTTCCCGACGGACTTCGTGTGCTTCATCGATGAGTCCCACCAGACGGTCCCTCAGATCGGCGGCATGCACGAGGGCGATAGATCGCGCAAGCAGACGCTGGTGGACTATGGGTTCCGGTTGCCGAGCGCGCTGGACAACCGCCCGCAGACGTTCGAAGAGTTTCTGTCGATCACGCCGCAGCTGATGTTCGTGTCGGCGACGCCGGGCGAGTACGAGCGCACGCGCGCGGGGCGAGTGGTCGAGCAGATCGTGCGACCGACGGGGATCGTCGATCCGCTGGTGGAGGTGCGCGAGACGAAGAATCAGATCGATGATCTGATGAACGAGGTGCGCCGGCGGGTCGATCGCAACGAGCGAGTGCTGGTGACGACGCTGACGAAGAAAATGTCGGAGGACCTGTCGCAGTACTTGCTGGAGATGGGCTTCAAGACGCGCTACTTGCACTCGGAGATCGACACGCTGGAGCGCATCCAGATCATCCGCGACCTGCGCCTGGGGGAGTACGACGTGCTCGTGGGCGTGAATTTGCTGCGCGAGGGCCTGGATCTGCCGGAGGTCTCGCTGGTGGCGATCCTGGACGCGGACAAGGAGGGGTTCCTGCGCGGGGAGACCTCGCTGATCCAGACGATCGGGCGGGCGGCGCGGAACGTCGACGGGACCGTGCTGATGTATGCCGATCGCGAGACGAAGGCGATGAAGGCAGCGATCTCGGAGACCGACCGCCGTCGCGAGATCCAGCTCGCCTATAACGAGAAGCACGGGATCACGGCGGCGACGATCGTGAAGGGCATCTCGGACATCGCGGAGTTCTTGCAGTCCGATTCGAAGATCCCGCGAGGCAGCCGCCGCAAGGCCGCGGAGCGCCGCGAGCAGACGAAGGACATGGGCACGCACGAGCTGGAGCGGATGGTCGTGGAGCTGGAGGAGGAGATGAGCGCGGCCGCGGAGGACCTGCGCTTCGAGTATGCCGCCCAACTGCGCGACGAGCTGCGCGAGTTGCGTCGCGACCTGCGCGTGATCCGGGAGAACGAAGGCGCAATGGCAGAGGAGCCCGCGGGCGAGGTTGCGTAGAGGGAGCGGGCTTTGATGGGTGAGCCACAGCCCGCGTCTGCGTAGAGATGCAGCAGGCGCCGCTCACCGCAGTAGCCGGCATGGTTGGGAGCGCTGTTAGCGGTCACACAGGGACGCTGCCGATCTGTGTCGGTAAGTGGGGATCGGGGATCGATACGGCGAGCGTCGGCCGGGCCGTTCGCTAGTGTTCGA
Organism: Solirubrobacteraceae bacterium; assembly: GCA_049584155.1. Taxonomy (GTDB): domain Bacteria; phylum Actinomycetota; class Thermoleophilia; order Solirubrobacterales; family Solirubrobacteraceae; genus Palsa-744. Next base: position 164 of record JBAUXH010000221.1, on the reverse strand, counting down.
ACGCAGTGGACCTGGACAGGCAGAGCATCGAGAAGCGCGACTTTCCGATCGGTCGGCGCGGGTACGATCCGGCGGCCGTGGATGCGCATCTGCGGGCGCTGGCGAGCGAGGTCGAGGAGCTACAGCGCGCCCTCGCCGGGCGCGGCGCGGACTCGCTGGCGGCG
>JBAUXH010000220.1:0-1513 GCA_049584155.1 Solirubrobacteraceae bacterium | reverse complement strand
GAGGAAAGCCAGGGCAAATACAGTTCGCATCAAATCGATGCGATTAAAGGGATTGAGGCTGTAAAAGCGGCAGCCGCCGAGAGCTCATTTCGTGACGCTATGCTCAACGAATTTCTCTCTGTCTCTCAGAAACTTTTCAAGGCGACGTTCATCGTGATGTCGTGGGACAGCGTCCTGCAAACCATTGGTCTACTGTCCACTGCGATTTTTCTGTGGGTCGGCGCCATACAAGTTATTCACGGGAACTTGAGTGTCGGTGGTTTTGTTGCGTTTAGCTCACTCACTGCAATGGCATATGCAGGGATTTTGCGAGCGCTCGGAGTTTGGGACAACGTGCAGCTCGCTTCGGTCCTGCTGAATCGCCTGAATGACATTTTCGAACCGGAGCCGGAGCAGGGTCATGATCGCTCTGGACTCGTCCCCGTGCGCAGCCTCGAAGGGCATATCGAGTTGCGGGGAGTCAGTTTCAAGTATGGCGGACCTGAATCCCCCGACATCTTAAAGGATATCACGCTTGATCTTTTACCGGGACGAACGGTGGCATTCGTTGGCCGCAGCGGAAGCGGCAAGACAACACTCATCAAATTGATTGCAGGACTGCTCGAGCCTACTGAAGGAGCGATCTTTTTCGACAATGTCGATTTAAAGACTCTGAATTATCGCGATGTGCGACGGCACATCGGCACCGTTCTTCAGGACAATCACATGTTTAACGATACGATCGCGCGGAATATTTCATTTGGCGATCCTGAACCAGACGTCGATCACGTCCTTGCGGCTGCCCAAGCTGCCGCGGCCCATGAGTTCATCATGCGCTTGCCGCTCGGTTACGAGACAAAGATTGGAGAATCAGGTCTTTCCCTGTCCGGCGGTCAGAAGCAACGCATCGCCATCGCGCGAGCGATCTACAACAATCCGCCGGTGTTGATTTTTGACGAGGCAACGAGTGCGCTGGATACAGAATCCGAACGCGCAATCCAGGACAACCTGGGCCGATTACTCGCCGGGCGCACCACAATTGTGATCGCACATCGTTTGAGCACCATTCGAGAAGCGCATTCTATCGTAGTGCTCGAAAAAGGCAGTATTGCCGAGATTGGCACCCATGATGAGTTAATGGCACAGCGTGGCTTGTATTACTACCTTTCCAGCCAGCAACTTGGGATCTAGGAAAGATTTCGATGAGCGCGCAATTAACTCAACGCGACTCGCTCGAGGCCGAATCCGAGCTGCCACCCCAGGAGCCGCCTCCCTGGGTCATTCGCTGGACAGCCTGGCTGTTAATTGCGGCGTTTCTCTGCGGCTTGCTGATCGCTGTTGTAATGCGATTGCCGGAAACGGTTGATTGCCGCTTCGTTCTAATACCCGCAATGGGTGCTGATCCGATTCAAGCTCCGCGGCAGGCGATAATCAGCCGGGTGGTCGTAGAAGAAGGCCAGCCGGTAAAAGCCGGCGAAGAGTTGTTTGTTCTGCGCTCCGACGAAATCGGCGGCTGGGATACTCAGTTCCGTAC
>JBAUXH010000219.1:0-11438 GCA_049584155.1 Solirubrobacteraceae bacterium | reverse complement strand
GCAGGCGCCGGCGCGGTCGCGACGAAGGCTGTCGCTGGGCTCGCCGCAGCGGCGCTCGTCACGGCAGTTGCCGCCGAACACGTCGGGCATCCAGCGCATCACCATCGCGCCACCGCTACCACCACGGCCTACGTGTCAAGGCACGCGAGCGAACCGATCGTCATGCATGCCAGCGTCCAGCCAGTCAGCGCGACGCGACGGGCCGCTACCAACCACTCGGCCCGACGCCTCGCCCACTCCCATCTGGCTGTCAAGGCAGCCAAGATCGCGACCCCTGTAGCGGCACTGCCCCAGCCAGCTGCAACTTCCGCAGTTCCGCAGGCCGTCAAACCTCCGGTGCCGCCAAGACCAGCGTCGGTGCCCGTGACGGAGGTCACGACCGAGACGACCACGCTACCGACCGACGCGACCGACACGCCTCCCCAGCCGGCCGTCCCAATCACACCCGCAACAGACCCGACGGGGGGGACACCCTCGCCGCCGGATGTACCGACACCCCCAGCCGAACCGGCACCGCCCACGGAAACGACACCGCCGCCGGTGGACACCACACCACCGACCGACGAATCGGGGTCGCAGGGTACGCCCCAGGCGGGGGCGACTGTGGAATCGGCCTCCTCTGTCGCTGCACCGCAGACTACGCCCTAGCTGACATGCCTAGCTAGCACTGCGCGGGAGCTCGGCTAGCACGGAAGACAGACGTGGTTGACGCGTCGTGCCCGGGGTGCGGGCGAGCCGCAAACGCTAGCTGCTAGCTGAACGTGAACGTCTCGAGCGGCCGTTCGAGCACACCGGCGGTGCCGACGAGCAACGGCGAGGTCACCTGCGGGGAGGGGGAGCTCAGCATCACGATGTGTACGCCGGCACGCGCGCCGGGTTTTTCTGGCAGTAGCAGGATGTCGCGGCCGTAGACGATCCGGCCCGCGATTTGAGCGGTGTAGGCGATGGTGTAGGCGGGCACAGTATTGACGCGTGTCTTGCCCTCTCCGCGCAGCACAAACCCGGAGTAGCGATGGCGCAGCCCCGCGATGTAGGAGGCGGCATACAGCGGCAGCTCGGCGCTGAGACTGGTGGTGTAGCGCGGCAGTTGCAGCGGGCCGACCGCGAACGAGTCCTCCAGATGACCATGAGCGACACGCCGCACTTGCATGTACTCACCCGCCGCCGGCGCCGTCCTGTAGAGGCTGCGGTAGCTAAATGCGAATGGCGTCGATCCGCCGTGAGAGTAGTGGGCGTTCTCGAGCGTGAACGCGGTGCCCACGGCGAGTGCCAGCAGGCCGATGCCGCCCGCCGCGACAATCGCCTGCACAAGCCGAGACGCGGCATGCCAGCGGGGTGCCAGCAGCTCGCCGAGGGTAGGACCGTACTCCGGCTTCAGGGGTATAGAGGCCATAGAGGGCTCAATCGCCCAGCGAGAACAGCGCTTCCAGATCGTGGCGCGAGTAGGCCGCGAACGCAACCATGGTCTGGGTGCGGCTGACGCCCGGCAAACCACCGATCTCCGCGGTGACGACGTCCGCCAACTGCTCGTGGTCGGGGACCCGGACGATCGCCACGAAATCCCACTCGCCCGTTACGGAGTAGGCCTCAGCGACACCCTCGATGTCGGCGAGGGCGCCGCCTAGCGTCGACAGCGCGTCGCGCTCGGCCTCGATCAGGACGACGGCATTGGTCAGGGTCATGGCGAATGGCGCTCCCCGGGCGCGAGCACGACCACCTCCGAGCCCCCGGCCGACTCGACCTCGGACTTGAACGCCTGCGCATCGGTGGCGATCGGCGGGAACGTGTCGTAGTGGCAGGGGATGACCTGCTTGGCGCCGACCAGCTTGGCGGCATAGGCCGCGTCGTGGCGATCCATCGTGTAATGGCCCCCGATGCACATCAAGGCGACGTCGATCGGGCCGTTGGTCTCGGCAATCAGCCCCAGATCGGAGAACAGGGCGGTGTCGCCGAGGTGATAGATCGTCTTGTCTTTAAACCGTACGATCAATCCGGCCGGAACGTTGACCGCGCCTTTGGGCGTCGTCGAGGTGTGCCAGGCTGGCACGAGCTTGACCGAGCCCCACTCGAACGTGACGGTGCCGCCGAGGTTCGGATCATGGACCTGCGCGACACCATCCGCGGCGAGCTCGTTGGCGATCTCGACGATCGCCACTACGTCCGAGCCGGCACGGGTGGCGATCGAGACGGTGTCGCCGATGTGATCGGCGTGACCGTGCGTGAGCAGGATCGCCTGCGGACTTAGATCCTCAGCGGCGACTGCCGCCTTGGGGTTGCCCGTCAGGAACGGGTCGATTAGCACGGAGGTGGAACCGTCGCTGAGTTCGAATGCCGCGTGGCCTAGGAAGCGGATGTCCATGGTCTGTGCTGCTCCTGTGTCGTGGGCCGGATGGGTTGGGCAAACATCATGATAAGAGCGTGCGCGGAGCGGGGGATCGTGTTTTCTAGAAGCGACGCCGCAGGCACGTAGTTCAACTCGGACTATGACCCGTTAGGACTCCGGCGAGTCGATCAGATTCAGGCCCAGACCGATGATCAAACCGATGAGCATCCCGACCACGCCCGCCAGCCAGCTCGCCTCCGGGCGGGCGTAGGGCAGCACTAGTAGCAGCGCTGCAATCGCCCCGGCTCCGAGCAGATCACCGTCGTAGTAATGGCCGCTACGCACTGCCTGCAGGTCAGGGATCGACCAGGCGGCGATCAACGCCAGCGCGCCCGCGTTGGCGCCGCTGACGACCGGCTCCGCGTAGAGCGCGATCGCCGCGAGTGCGCCGGTGATGCTCCCCCCGAAGAAGACCACAAGCACAACCGCCGGTCCACGGCGGCGCTCGAGTAGCCATCCGAAGATCGCGGTGGCGAGCAGCGCGACGAACGCGTACAGCCCGTTGACGTAGGCGAACGGGCTGGTGAGCAGTTTCCACCAGTCGCCGTGCAGAGGACCGCCGATGGCGATCTTGAAGAAGCTGATGTACACACCCGAGATGGAGCCGAGACCGGCGATGTGCACGGTTCCCAGATAGCCACCGCGGACGAGCACCCAGCCCGCGCAGCCGAGCACGACCAGGGCGATCGTCGCGTACGGCGGTGATTCCCCGCGCGGATAGTCTCCGCGATGCGGGGAGCGTCCCGGGCGCACGCGCGAACTCGACGGCGACCGACCGAGGGGCAGCGCGCGACCGAGCCGCCGCAATATCCGCCCCCGACTCTTGACGCGTGGGAGCTTGGGCGCCCGGCTGCGCAACCTGGAGCCGCAGTAGGGGCACTCGGTGATGTACGGACTAACCTCCGAGCCGCACTGCTTGCACACGACGAACAGGTCGGGGCCGGGGGACATCGTGTTTGCATTCTAAGGACCTACGAGCCTCGACCCATGACGTTTGGACGCCGGACAGCGTCCGCCCGTGGAATACTCAGGCCATGAGACCAGGATATGACCAGAAGCTATACATACTCGCGTTCGACCACCGTGGGTCGTTTCAAAAGAAGTTCTTCGGCATCGAGGGCGAACCCGATGCCGAGCAGACGGCGATGATCGCCGACGCTAAGCACCTGATCTTTGAGGGACTCTCCCAGGCCGTCGCGGCCGGGGCGGACCCGTCGGTGACGGGGGTGCTCGTGGACGAGCAGTTCGGCTCGACCGTGCCCGAGGAGGCACGCGAGCGAGGCTTGAAGCTGGCGATGCCGGCGGAGCGCTCGGGCCAGCCCATGTTCGACTTCCAGTATGGCGATCGGTTCGGCGAGCACATCGAGAAGTTCGACCCGGACTTCACGAAGGTACTCGTGCGCTACAACCCCGACGGGGACCCCAACGACAACGGCGAGCAGTTGAAGAAGCTCAAGCGACTGTCGGACTGGCTGGTGGAGCACGAGCGCAAGTTCCTGTTCGAGCTGCTGGTGCCGGCCGAGGATGCGCAGCTGCAGGCCGTGGGCGGAGATACAGACCGCTACGACACAGAGCTGCGCCCGGATCTGATGAGGCGTGCGATCGCCGAGATCCAAGACGCCGGCATTGAGGTCGACATCTGGAAGATCGAGGGCGTGGACGCGCGCTCCGATTGCGAGATGCTCGTCGCTCAGGCCCGCACGGGAGGACGCGAGGGCGTCGTCTGTGTGGTCCTCGGCCGCGGAGCAGACGACGCGAAGGTGGACCACTGGCTCGCGCAGGCCGCGCCCGTGGAGGGATTCGTCGGGTTCGCCATCGGGCGCTCGATCTGGTGGGACCCGCTGAAAGCGTACGTCGCGGGCAAGATCGAACGCTCGGCCGGCGCCCGGCAGATCGCCGAGAACTATCTGAGGTTCGTCAAGGTCTACGAGCGCGCCGAGACCGAGGCGCCGGTCGCCTGAGCGATGCTTGGCGCATACGTAACCTCAGACATTCAAGAGACCTCACTCAGGGCCGCGCATCGTCGTTCCTGGCAAGGACGCAGGGAGCGTGGCGTACTGCGTACGCGAGCGACTCCAGGACGCCGACAGGGGCATAGCGAGTGGCCGCGATGAAGATGCGGCGGAGCTTGGCCGAGCTGGAGCAGGCGTTCGTGAAAGAGATCTCGCTCGACCGTCACCGTCGCGCGTCCTTGCGGCGTACGACCGAGCAGCGCGCGCTCAAACGCGAGGTGCAACGCCGCCACAAGCGCGGGTCGGTCCGGTTCGGCCTGCTCGTGCTGACGCTGGTGATGACCGCGGCGATCGTCACTGTGGTCATGTTTCGCACGCTTTATCTGCTGCTCGGCTAAGCGAGCGCCCGCAAGGCGGGCTTCCTGCGTCAGCCGTCGGCCGGCTCGGCGACGCTCTCGTCGGTCACGACCACGGGGGCCGTGCCGGCGGGCGAGCGCTGAGGATCGTCGCGGTGGATCTCGAGGTAAATCTCCGTGCGAAAGACGGGGATGTCCTGGGGAGCCTGGATGCCGATGCGCACCTTGTCGCCCATGACGGACAACACCGATACCTCGATGTCGTCCCCGATCATGATGCTTTGGTTTGACTTGCGTGTGAGCACCAACATGGTGCACCTTCCTATCGGCCGACGAGCAGTGGAAAGGAGTTGGCCCCGGACCGCGCCGGTTCAGGCAAGCATAGTCGGTCGTGCCCGTGACGAGCCTGTCCCGGCCCGACCGAACCGTCACGCCGGTCGTATGCGCTAGTCTCCCGGACCGTCCATGGCTCGTAAATCTCTGCGCCCGCACCTAAACCAGATCCGCGCGTGGGTACGGCAAGGCCGTACCGATGCTTGGGTGGCTCATCAGCTCGAGGTCACCGTGCGTGACATCGAGCAGTTCAAGCGCCAAAACGAGCTCGTCAGCGACGCCGATCCCGCTGAGGGCGCCGTCGCGGTCGACTACCCCGACGAAGTCGATCTCAGGGCCGAGGATGACGCACTGATCGCGGCGGAGCTGGAGGCAGCCGAAGAGGAGGCCGAGCGCGAGAAGTCAGAGGACGAGGGGAGCGAGGGAGAGGGGGACGAGACGCCCGTCCGTGCCCGCCGGCGAGGGCGACGCGGAGGCCGCAGGCGCGGAGGCGCACGCAGTGGCGGGGGCCCGCTGGAGGGCACGTTCGACCACGGTGAGGAGGGCTATGGCCTGTGGCTGGACCCGGCGATCCAGGACAATCCGATCTACGCCGAGCACTGGGCCGGACATCGTCCGGTCGAGGTGACCGTCGAAGAGGACCGCATAGTCATCCGCCGAGTCGGCGACGACGACTAGAGCCTCGCTGACCGAAGCCGGGAGACACTCGCCTTCGACCGAAGCCGGTAGACACGCGCCTTCGGCGCGAGTCCCCGTTTCGGCCAGCATCCCCGTTTCGGCCAGCGCGATGCTTTGTCCTTACCGATAGAAGATCAGATGCGATCTCCTATCGGCCAGCACGCGTACCTAGTACGCCACGCTCCCTGCGTCCGTACCGATCGGAGATCGACGGGATCTCCGATCGGCCAGCTTGCTCAGCGACGCTCTAGAGCGCGTAGTTCACATCGACTGTAGTGGCGCGACAAGCCAGCGGGTTACGCCTCCGTCAACGCCCGTCTGCCTCCGGCGTAATCGGAGGCTTCCCGCAGATAGCGGCTGAAGGCGGCGTCGACGACCACACTGGAGTCCCACGCCCAGGGATCATCGGGGGCTATGCGCATGGCGGTCTGCATGCACCAGCCCGTTCCGGTGACGTACAGGTCGGCGAGCTCCTGTGCGGAGAACCGGCCGCCCAGGCGCCGACGCAGCTCTGCGACGAGCTCGCCTACGACACGCTCAAGCAGCGGCGTGCGCTCGGGGGAGGCCTCACCCAGACGTCGCTCACCCCGATGCCATTGATAAATCGCGTTCTCGAACGACACCCGTCGAGATTAGCGGCCTTCCCGGGAGCGCCGTAGGAACTTAGTTGCGAGGCAGGCCGGTGACGATGTAGGTCTGCTCGCCGGCGTGCATCATGTCTAGCCGGCGCGCCTCCTCTTCGACGGTGCCACGCCGACCGAGCGCTTCGTGCTGGCGCAGCAGACGCACATGTTCGTGCTCCAGCGTGGCCAGTTGCGCGTTATCGCCGTGCGCCTGACGCCAGGTGGAGTAGATGCGAATGCCGGCGCTCAGATACAGGTAGGCGAGCGCTACGAGCAGGCACAGCATCGCGGCGCGTCCCAGTCTGTCCCAGCGAATGCGCGCAACCGGGGTGCTCGCGCCGATCGCGCGGGCGCGGGCGGAGGATGCCTGTGCGCTGGCCATTGCTGCTCGCATTCGCCCCCAGCATGCGGATCCCTGCAAATCGGCCGCGGGTAGCCGCGCCTGCAAACGGCGCGCCGGCGCCCGCTCCGACCTTCAGCGCGTGGGCTCAGCCGCGGAAGACCGAGCGCCCGGGGAACTCGGCGTCGGAGCCTAGCTGCTCCTCGATGCGCAATAGCTGGTTGTACTTGGCTACGCGGTCTGAGCGCGAGGGCGCTCCGGTCTTGATCTGCCCGCAGCCGGTGGCCACCGCGAGGTCGGCGATGGTGACATCCTCGGTCTCGCCCGAGCGGTGGCTCATGACCGCCGTATAGCCGGCCTCGCGCGCCATGGCGATCGCGTCGAGCGTCTCCGAGAGAGTCCCGATCTGGTTGACCTTGATCAGGATGGAGTTCCCCACGCCGGACTCGATGCCCCGTCGCAGGCGCTGGGTGTTAGTGACGAACAGATCGTCACCCACGAGCTGCACGCCAGCGCCGATGTGCTCGGTGAGCGTCTTCCAGCCGCTCCAGTCCTCCTCATCCATGCCGTCCTCGATCGAGACGATCGGATAGCGCGCAAGGAGGTCGGCCCAGTAGTCGGTGAGTTCGGCGGCGCCGAGAGTACGGCCCTCGTGCTCGAGTACATACGCGCCGTCACGATAGATCTCGCTGGTGGCCGGATCGAGCGCTATCGCGATATCCCTCCCAGGCGCGAACCCGGCTGCCTCGATCGCCGCTACGAGCATCTGCAGCGCCTCCTCGTTGGAGCTTAGGTCGGGCGCGAACCCGCCCTCGTCGCCGACCGCTGTCGCCAGCCCGCGCTCATGCAGCGTGCGCTTGAGCGCGTGGAACACTTCGGTGCCCATCCGCAGGCACTCCGAGAAGGACCCAGCGCCGCACGGAACGACCATGAACTCCTGGAAGTCGACCTTGTTGTCGGCGTGAGCGCCGCCGTTGAGCACGTTCATCATCGGCACCGGCAACACCCGCGCCGCCTCGCCGCCGAGGTAACGCCACAGTGCCAGGCCCTCCTCGGCCGCCTGCGCGTGCGCTGTTGCAAGCGACACGCCGAGGATCGCGTTGGCGCCGAGTCGCGACTTGTTCGGGGTGCCGTCGAGAGCGATCAGCGCGTCATCGAGCCCCTGCTGATCGGCCGCGTCTGAGCCGCGTACCGTCGCCGCGATCTCGCCGTTGACGTGCCCGACCGCGCGCGAGACACCCTTGCCCCCCCACAGCTCGCCACCATCGCGCAGCTCGGTCGCCTCGAACTCGCCCGTAGAGGCACCCGAGGGAACTGCGGCGTGACCGTGAGCGCCCGAGCGTAGACCAACCTCTACCTCTACCGTCGGGTTACCTCGGCTGTCGAGGATCTGGCGGGCGTGAACCCGCTCGATCTCGCCCATACAGAGAGGTTCCTTATTTAGTCGTCGTGGTGGCCGTGGAGGTTGTCTGCGGAGTACTGGTCTGCGGCGCGCCGGTCGGCGGGGTAGCACCGGTCGGCGTCGCCGGTTTCTTGTACTCGTGACAATCCTGCACCACGTAGCCGCTGCGGCATTCGGTTTTGCCTTCCCAGCGGGTGCGGAATTCTTTGACGAACTTGCTTAGCGCCTGCTGCTGCTGCTGGGCCGTCAACTGCTGTTTGATCGAGGCCTGCGCTTGGGAAAGCGACTGCTGGTTGCCGACGGTGGTGCTGGTCACTTCGTAGATGTAGTACCCAAACGGAGTCTTTACAGGTCCGCCGATCTTGCCCTTGGGCGCCGAGAAGATGGCTTCGTCGAGCGCCTTCTCCTCCTGGCCTTTGACCACACCGGTGATTTCGCCGCCTTTGGCCTTGCTCGTGGGGTCGATCGAGACGGCCTTGGCGACCGATGAGAAGCTCTTGCCCGATTCGATTTCCTGCTTGGCCTTGTTGGCCTGCGCTTCGGTCTTAGTGAGGATGATCTTGACGTTGCGCTTTTCGGGCGTGCCGAACTGCGACTTATGTTCTTCGTAGTACTTCTTGATCTGCGCCTGCGTGACGGTGCCTTTTTCTTTGGACACCTTCTGCTGGATCTTCGAGGACAGCAGGTTGAGCTTGACGCGCAGCAGCAGATCCGAGACCGACTGGCCGGAGCTCGCGAGGAATTTCTTGAATTCTTCGGCCTTGGGGAATTGCTGGTTCTTGATCTGTTCAAACTGCTTCTTGACTTCGGCGTCGCTCACGTGCACGCCTTTGGATTCGGCCTCGCCGAGTACCCACGCGGAGGAGATCAAGAAGCCGAGCACCTCCTGCTGCAGCGATTTGTATTGCTGTTCGCACTGGGTCTTCAGCTGCGCCTTCGTCGGCTTGGACTGACCTTTGGCCGGCTTCGGCGCGGTCGCTTCGAGGTGCGCGATGCACGCCGTGTAATTGGGCGGGTCGGGGACGACCGGCTTGGGGGCGGTCTGTCCAGGCGCAGCCGTCGAGCTCGATGCGGCGGCTACCGACAGCCAGTGTTCGTATGTCGCTTTGGTGATCGGGTTGCCACCGACCTGCACGACCGCGTTGCCGGGTATGCCGCCGCCGCCGCATGCGGCCAGGCCGATGACGGCAAAGAAAACGGCGCCTAGCGCCGAGATGAAGCGGAAGTGCTTGGACACGACGCGGGCACTCTAGCGGAAACTGACGTATGTGTGGTTAAGGAGTTCCTGAAGATGTCCTCAAGCCGCCTCGCGCTTGAGTGACAGCAGCACATCCGCAGCCTTGACGACGGTCGGGAACCGCGCCGGGCCCTCTCGGGGAACGCGTACTGAAACCTGCGAGCGCCCGGACTCATACAGCGCCTCGGGCAACTCCTCACGCAGCCGATGGGCGCGTACGGAGTCGAGCTCGATCGGGGTGACGGCGAGGCGATCGCCGCGAAAGCTCACCACCGTGGCTCCGGCCTGACCGAACTTGATCCGCGCCCGCTGCAACGACAGCAGATTCTGCAGTGGCTCTGGCACTGGCCCGAACCGATCCTCGAGCTCGTCGTGCAGCTGCTGCACTTCGGCTACCTCCAGGGCACCGGCGATACGGCGGTGTATCTCGATCTTGGCCTGCTCGTAGGGGACGTAGTCAGACGGGACGTAGGCGTCGACGTTGACGTCCAGGCGCACGGGCTCGGGCAGATCCTCCTCGTCGCTCGCTCCGTCGCCCTCGGCCGGTCCGGCTTGGCGGACGGCCTCGTCGAGCATCTGCATGTACAGCTCGAAGCCGAGCGCGGCGACGTGCCCGGACTGCTCGTCTCCGAGCAGGTTGCCGGCGCCGCGCAGCTCGAGGTCGCGCATCGCAACTCGGAATCCGGCGCCGAGTTCGGTGTAGTCCGACAGCGCCGCCAGCCGTTGCGCCGCGTCGGGGGTGAGCGCGGCCGCGGAGTCATACATCAGATACGAGTAGGCACGCTCGCGGCTGCGGCCGACGCGGCCGCGGATCTGGTAGAGCTGGGACAGGCCGAAGGCGTCGGCGTGCTCGACGATCAGCGTGTTCGCCTGGGGGATGTCGATGCCCGACTCGATGATCGACGTGCACACGAGCACGTCGTGGTCGCCGCGCAGGTAGTCCATCATGACCGTCTCCAACTCGCCCTCGGACATCTGGCCGTGGGCCACGGCGAAGCGTACGCCGGGGCACAGCGCGCGCAGCCGCTCGGCGGTCTCATCGATCGACTCGACGCGGTTGTGTAGGAAGAAGGCCTGGCCGTCGCGCTCGTGCTCGCGCAGGATCGCCCGCTTGACGAGCTCCTCCTCGTACTCGCCGACGTAGGTCTTGACCGGTCGGCGCCCCTCGGGGGGTGTCTCGATCACGGAGATCTCGCGCAGACCCGCCAGCGACATCTGCAGGGTGCGGGGGATCGGTGTGGCGGACATCGAGATCACGTCGACGCGCAGCTTCAGCTGACGCAGCAGCTCCTTCTGCTTGACCCCGAAGCGCTGCTCCTCGTCGACGATCAGCAGGCCCAGGTCCTTGGCGCGTACGTCGCGCGAGAGCACGCGATGGGTGCCAATCAGGATGTCCGCGCGTCCTTGCGCGAACCCCTCGATCGCGGCCCGTTGCTCGGCCGCGGAGCGAAACCGCGAGACGTGCTCGACGTTGATCGGATAGTCGGCCAGGCGCTCTGAGAACGTGCCGTAGTGCTGCTGGGCGAGGATCGTGGTGGGCGCGAGCATCAGCACCTGCTTGCCCTGACTGGCCGCCTTGAAGGCCGCGCGCAGAGCCACCTCGGTCTTGCCGTAGCCGACGTCGCCGCAGATCAGCCGGTCCATCGGCCGGGGGGCTTCCATGTCGGCCTTCACCAGCTCGATCGCCTCGAGCTGGTCGGGCGTCTCGGTGAAGGGGAAGCGCTGCTCGAATTCTCGCTGCCAGTCGGAGTCGGGCTCGAACGCATGACCGCTGCGACGCCGACGCTCGGCGTAGAGGCTCAGCAGCTCTCCCGCCAGCTCCTGCGCGGCGCGACGGGCGCGCGCCTTCATCGTCTCCCAGCGCGTGCCTCCGAGCTTGGACAGCGGCGGATGCTCGGGTGGGTGGGATCCCGATCCTCCGACATAGCGCGAGATCTTCGCGAGCTGCTCGGTGGGGACGAACACGCGATCGTCGCCCTGATATTCGAGGTAGAGATAGTCGCGGGTGACGTCCGCGACGGTGCGTGTCTCGAACCCGGCGAAGCGCGCGACGCCGTGATCCTCATGTACGACGATGTCGCCCGTGCGCAGCTCGGTGAACGAGCGCAGCGCGCCGCGACGTACGCCTCCCGGG
>JBAUXH010000218.1:0-2767 GCA_049584155.1 Solirubrobacteraceae bacterium | reverse complement strand
GCGAGGGCCAGCCGGATTGCCTAAATACGAACGTCCAATCTCGAAGACAGTTGCATTCGACGCCTGCCGCGCCGTAGCAGCTTGCCAAGGCGGGTTGGATGTTCGACGTTCGACGCTTGCCACGCCGAAGCTTTTGGCGTAGGCGGGTTCGGCGTTTTCTTCTTTCCTCAGGGAAGGGTGGCTGAGTCCGGTTTAAGGCACTCGACTCGAAATCGAGCGTGGGGAAACCCACCGTGGGTTCGAATCCCACCCCTTCCGCCAGTCCTCCTCGCCTGTGGACGTTGACGATTGCACTCGCTTACGCGCAGCACGCGAGTTTTGTCCTTGCCCGTACAACGCGACGGCTCACCGCTTCGCCTGCCGCCAGATGGATGTCGATTCACGGAGCGCCTTCGCGATCTTGAGCGCAGCCTCCGCGAGGAACGTCGCGCGTTGAGGGAAGCGGACGCGCTTTGGCGTCGGCCCGTTTACCGGCGTTTCGAGCAAACTTTGTTCGGACAACCGCGCGTATTTCCCACCTAGCGCAAGCAGTTGCTCGTGAGTTCCGCGCTCGATGATACGGCCGTGATCAAGCACGAGAATCTGGTCCGCGTGCACGACTGTGGAAAGCCGGTGCGCGATTACGAAGCAAGTGCGGTCGAACATCAGAGTCTCCAGCGCTTCCTGGATGAGTCGCTCCGTCGTCGTGTCCACGCTCGCCGTCGCTTCATCCAAAATCAGAATTGGCGGATCCTTTAACAGTGCCCGCGCAATCGAAAGCCGCTGCTTTTCGCCCACACTCAACTTTACTCCACGCTCCCCCACGACGCTGCTCAATCCCCGCGGCAGCCGATCGATGAAGGGACGCGCATTTGCTACCGCCGCCGCCTCAAGCAGTTCTTCGTCGGTCGCATCAGGCTTCCCAATTTGCAGGTTCTCGCGGATGGTGCCGTTAAACAAAAAGCATTCCTGCGTCACCATCCCGATCTGTTGCCGCAATGCGCGAATGTTGGCATCACGAACGGGATTTCCGTCGACTAAAATTTCGCCGCTATCGAACTCGTAGAAGCGCGTGAGTAGATTGATGATTGTGGATTTTCCCGCGCCAGTGGTGCCGACAAGCGCGATGGTCTCACCCGGGCGTGCGTGGAATGAAATGTCACTCAGCGTCGGCAGTTCGCCGGAATAGCTGAAACTGACATGTCGGAATTCAATTTCGCCACGCACTGGATGACCCAACGTTTCGCCACCCTTCGGCTCGCCTTCTGAATCGAGAATTTCGAAGACGCGTTCGCCCGCAGCGCGTCCTGCCTGCACCAGTTGATTGAGTTCATGCAGTTTTCCGACGGGCTCGTAGAGAAAACTCGCAAGCACAAGAAAAGCGCCAAAGTCTCCCAACTGGACGGCGCCGGATAGAATATCGCGCGCCCCCACTGCCACCACCAACAGCACGCCGAGCGACCCGAACAAATACATTGAAGAATGATAAAGTGCCCACACGCGCGTGACGACGAAGGTGGCGCGGCGCAACTCGTCACTCTCTTTACTGAAGCGACGATCTTCCTCAGGCTCGCGTACAAAACTTTTGATCTGGCGAATGCCGGCGAGATTGTCGTTCAGGAGCGAATTCATCGATGAAGCCGCGCGGCGGTGCAGCCGATATCGCCGGTGCGCGGTCAGCGTATACCAAAGCGCGCCGCCGGCCAGGAACGGCACCGGCGCGAGCGCGACCAACGCCAGTTTTGTGCTGAGGTAAAACATTCCCGCCACCACCACCACGATCTGCAATATCGCTACCGTGCCTTTCTCGATGCCGTCGATGAGGACACGCTCAACCGAGCCCACGTCCTCCAGAATCCGCGTCATTAGATCGCCGGTGGGGCGATTATCGAACCAGCGAAGTGGCAGAGTTTGAATGTGCGAATAAAGATCCCGGCGCAGATCGAAAATGACTTTTTGCTCGAAGGTGTTGTTGAGCAACAACCGGAGATAATCCAAGCCTCGTTGAAGCAACATGGCGAAGGCCACGAGAATAAGCAGCGGAATCAAACGCTCTGGGTGGTGACCGTTGATCACGTTGTCGAGAATATATTTCGTCGCCGCCGGTGGAACGATCATCATGAGAGTGCCCACGATGGCGCAAGCCAACGTCGCGAACGCGAGCATCGGATAGCGTTTTAGATAAACAAAGACGCGCCAGACCGTTTTCACTTCCCTTGAAACTCAGTGACGTAGATAAGAGCGAACTATTCACTCATGCGCGATCAAGTAAAGAACCCGGGGAGTTCGTCGGAATTTGCAGAAATTCAGTGTGGCGCTTCGATGCGATCGATCGCCTTCTGCAGTCGCCGGCTTTGCAGTGCGCGCGGCACAGGTTTTCGGGAGCGCCTTCTAAAGTTCAGCATTTCCACGAACAGCGCGAACGCCATCGCGAAATAGGTGTAGCCCTTCGGAATGTGAAAGCCGAGACCTTCGGCTACGAGGTTCATGCCGATGAGAAGAAGGAAGCTAAGTGCGAGCATCTTAATCGTGGGATGACGTTCGACGAAGCCGCTTACCGGGCCAGCGAAGACCATCATGACAATTATCGCCAGAACGACTGCGATGATCATGATGGCGATTTCATCGACCATTCCGACAGCGGTGATCACCGAGTCCAGAGAGAACACGATGTCGAGCAGAATAATTTGCACGAGCACGGCGAAGAATGACGCTACAATCGGGGCTTCCCGCTGCACATCCTCTTCCATCTGGTCATGAATTTCATGCGTGCTTTTCACGAGAAGGA
>JBAUXH010000217.1:0-2091 GCA_049584155.1 Solirubrobacteraceae bacterium | reverse complement strand
GGTCATGTCAGTGGGTCACCACCACGAGCACGGCCGTCACGAGCGCGTTGAGCGTGGCCAGCGGCAGCAGCACCTTCCAGCCGAAGCTCATCAGCTGGTCGTAGCGCAGTCGCGGCAGCGTCGCGCGTACCCAGATGAACAGGAACGTGAACAGCGACATCTTGAACAGCACCACGAACGGGTCCACCCAGCCCGGCGGGTGGATGCCGAACGGCAGCAGCCAGCCGCCGAGGAATACGGTCGTGACGATGCCGGAGACGACGAGCACGTTCAGGTACTCGGCGAAGTAGTAGGAGGCGAAGCGCCCGCCGCCGTACTCGGTGTTGTAGCCGCCGACGAGCTCGGCATCGGCCTCGGTCAGGTCGAACGGCGCGCGGTTGGTCTCGGCGAAGCTCGCAGTCAGAAAGATCAGGAAGCCGAACAGCTGGGGCACGATGAACCACATGCCTTTCTGCGCTTCGACGATCCCCGTCAGCGAGAGCGTCTGTGCGGTCATGATCACCCCGACCAGCGCGAGGCCCTGCGCGACCTCGTAGGAGATCAGCTGCGCCGCGCCGCGCATCGCGCCGAGGAACGAGTACTTCGAGCCCGAGGACCAGCCGCCGAGCATGATCCCGTAGAAGGCAATCGCGCCGAACGCGAACAGGTACAGCGGACCGATCGAGACGTCGACCCCATACAGCCCGACGGGCGTGCCGAAGATGTGCTGGACGTTGCCGAAGGGGATGATCGCGAACGCCGCGACGGCCGTGACGATCGAGATCAGCGGCGCCAGCGCGAACAGGAAACCGATCGAGGTGGTCGGGCGGAACTGCTCCTTGGTGAGCAGCTTGAGGATGTCCGCGAGCGGCTGCATCGCCCCGTAGGGGCCGACGCGGTTGGGGCCGTAGCGAGCCTGAAAGCGCCCGAGCAGCTTGCGCTCGGCGAGCAGCACGACCGGCACGAGCTGCAGGCCGACGGCGAAGATGATGATCGCCTTCAGGACCTGAATCCACCATTCTTCGTAGTAGCCGACCGTGGCCAGGATGGACGGCGCGCTCATACGAGCTGCTCCCGCGTCGGATATGCCTCGGCCTCAGGACGCTCTTGCCAGCGGATGCCTTTGCCGCCGATCTCCTCCAGCGTCAGGCCCGCATAGAACGGCACCGCGTCGAACAGCTGCTGGGAGGCCATCGGACCCGTGAGCACCTCCAGGTCGAGCCCAATCCGGGCCGCCAGCTCGGCGATGACCTGCCACTGCGCGCGGGTGGCGCCCGGGTGCGCGACGGCCGGGCGCAACCGCTGGATGCGTCCGTCGGGATGCACGATCGTGCCTTCCTTCTCGGCATAGGCCTGCGCCGGGAACACCACGTTCGCGTGCTCGCGTAGCCCATCGGTGAGGAAGGTGGCGTGCGCGACGACCGTCGAGGCGCGCTCCAAGGCGCGCTCCCACAGCTCACCGTCGGATGGGTCGCTCGCCTGGTCGGCGCTCAGCGGGTCGGCCTGCAGCAACAGCAGTGCGGTCAGCTCGCCCGCGGCCAATCCGTGGGCGATCGCGCGAGCATCCAGCGGGTCGTTTTGGGGGGTGACACGTTCGCCCGTGCCCTCGCCACAGCTGTCGGCGCCGGTCACCGCACTGGGCTCGCAGAGCCCGGGGTTTGCGTTCGGCAGCACGCCGGCCTCGCGCAGACCGCGGCCGTTGGTACCGGCGGGGATTTCCAAAAGGCCCGCGCCGTCGGTGTCGGCGAGGGACAGCGTCTCCACGAGGTCGAGCAGAGCCTGGGCGGCCGCCCCGCCGTCGGGGCCGGCGGTCAGGCGCTCGCCCCACAGGATCACGACCTCCTCGCCGATGCCCCGCAGCTCATCGGCCAGCTCGCCGCCTCGCTCCAGCAGGTCCGTGGCGCTGGCCTGCATGATCCGCATGCCGTGGCGACGCGCGCCCTTGCGCAGACGCAGGTCGAGGATCGCCGCGTCCTCGATCGGGTCGGTCTCGAGCACGAGCACCGCGTGGGCGAACTCGAGGTCGCTCACCCGCGCCTGCAGGCGCGGGTCATTCAACGCGCGGTGCAGCTCCAGCGGGAGCGTGCCCGCGCGGCGCGAGTCCACGTGCGG
>JBAUXH010000216.1:0-12650 GCA_049584155.1 Solirubrobacteraceae bacterium | reverse complement strand
AGTTTCCGCACGGGGCGAACGTCGATCTCCCCATCGTGGAACCGGTGGAGGCGGCGGCGATCGTGGGCCTGCTCGAGCAGCCGCAGGGCTCGTAGGTCGCTGAGGCCCATGCGCTGCGCGATCTCGCCTACCTTCAGACCCTCTTGCTCCAGTAGTCGCCACGCGGCGCGCCGTCGCGCCGCGCAGCTACGACACGGTCGGTCGGGATGCGCGACGCATCCCGGGCACGAACTCAGGCCCTTCTTCAGGGACGGTGTACTCATTGCTGTTGGTGCCCATTCGCCGAGTGATGGCATTCGTGGGCCTATCGCATGTCAGGCGCGACTCCCACCCACGGATTTCGGCACGCGACTCTCAGCTTCTTCGAGCCCGGGAGGCCTCAACCTGCCGTGTTCTGCACACCCGGCCCATACACCGGGTGGCCCCACGGGTGGCCCCAAACCCCGATTCCGCCCCCTCCATCCGATCCGCCAGGCACGAAAACCGCACAACCATGCGACTTCCCGCCGCGGCAGCTGCACGCCAAACGAGACTCCTGGCCGCGAGATCGGGGTCCTTTGCCTGTCGATCCTCGGGGGAGGGCATCGGGCGGGTGTTGATGATTGGATCATCGGGGTCGAGTGAGACTCTTGGGTTCTCGCGAAATGCCTCGATCGAGAAGCCAAACGCACTACTGGTCATAGCCCCGTAGCCGTTCGGTGCAAGATGCCATAGACCGCTCCTGCGCTGTTGCACAAACCGACGATCGCATCGAGCCAACGTGTACGCATCTCATCTCTTGCATCCGTCGTCGTGCTCGCTGGGCCGCACTGGTCTGTATGCGCGCTGAGGAAGGCCAGCGCGTCGGCGATCGCGTCAAGATTCTCGAAGGGGATCGAGGTCAGGCGCGCCCTGTGCACCTGCGCGATACTCGGGCGCCCGTTCAGACCGATTCGCTCCAGGTAAGCGTCCAGGTCGAGCATCGCGGCGAGTGTAGTGGGCGGGCAGCAGCCGCCAAGTCGCACGATGGCCGTTCCTGACAGGAAAGAAAGTGTAGTACGGCATCCTCGCGAATCGCGGACTGATCTGGCCCGGGATGGCTCAGCTGGCTCGGCTAACCCGTTGTGGGAGCGGATCGGTGCGCGGGGTCGGCGCGTGGGCGTCTGCCGACGATGATCGTGAGCCAGATGAGGCCGGCATTCAGCGCGACCGCTATGACTATCGACGGGCCCACATGCCGCCGTGATGGGCGACGCTGAACATCAAGGCGAGGCCGATCAGCGCCAGCAGCCGCGATACGCCCCACACGTCACGAAGAGCAGAAGCACGAAAACCGCGATCAGCAGAATGCGCCCACATGCGAGCATGATCCCATATCTATGCACGATCACAAGACGCCTGGCTGACCCGACCAAGCGAATCCGCTGTATGCTTACCAAGTTCATGGTGGCCGGGGGTACGTCGAAGGGGGCTGGGTTTCGAAGGCGGGTTGTGCAGTTGATGGCGCTTGCTGCGCTGGGCTGGATCGTGGTGGTGTTTGTCAGCCCAGCGCAGGGCTACGTCCCTTCCCCGCCGTATCTGGCCTGTTTCAACAGCAGCGAAGGTGATCTGCTCGCGCTGGAAAGATCACTGAGTCCCGCCAACAACACGTACGTGCAAGCAGGCACGCCCGTGACCTTCTCGGGTAATTCCGGGGCACCGGTGATGTTCGCTATCGCATCATCCTCGGCACTGCTGTCCAGTCCGGATATCGACAGGGGTCTGGGAGGGCTACAGCCGGGTACCTCTTCGTACACGTTCGCCTCGACCAAGGCGACGGTCACTCCTGGAATCCTGATCCACTGGGACGCATCCTTCTCAAACGCCACCCTCACTGCTTGTGAAGGCATGACGCCGAAGACCTACACGACAGCGGTGCGCACCTTCACGGTCGTCTCACCCTCGTCCACAGAAGCAGAAGCGGCGGCCAAGAAGCACCAAGAAGCAGAAGCAGAAGCAGAAGCGCCAGTAGGTACTGGAAGCGTGTCGAAGCCAAAGGTGAAGTCGCTTACCCGTGCGCAACGACTCGCGGCGGCGCTCAAGGCGTGCCACAAGAAGGGCCGCAAGCAACGGGCGGTTTGCGAACGCCAAGCGCGACGGGCGTACGGCCCGCTCCGCGGGAAGAAGAAGTAGGCCGTCGGGATGACGCCGCGCTCCGGCATTACGTTGGCCTGCGCGCTGCTCGTGGCGGCCGTCACCACGTCGAGCGCGTACGCCTCGGCGAGCTTCGGAATCGAACGGTACACGCTGACCGCGAGCGAAAAAGGCAGCTCCGCAGACACCCAAGCCGGATCGCACCCGTATGAACTGTCGGCTGAAGCGGTGCTCGATCCGAGCGTGCACACGAACGCGAATGAAGTCAAGAACCTTGATTTCGAACTGCCGCCGGGGCTGGTTCTCGATCCGAGTGTTGTTCCCAACTGTACGGCCAGTGAGTTCGCCGGTGGGACCTGTCCGGGCGCCGCGGCGGTCGGGGAAGTGCGGATGAGTGTCGCTGGGAAAATCGTGTCCGCTGTTGTGTACAACCTGGCTTCGTCGGCGGGGGAATTTGCGCGCTTGGGATTCACGGTGGAAAGCGTCCCGGTGGTCGCCGCCATCTCAGTTCGCGTAGGCAGCGACTATGGGATGACGTTGAGCATCCAGGACCTTCCTCAACTGGCGATCGAATCGGTGAAGCTGACGTTGGGAGGGCTGTCGAACTCCACGTTCCTGACGTTGCCCACTTCCTGCACCGGGTTGCCGCAGACAACGCTCCAGGGCGAATCGTGGGGAGAAGAAACAGCCTCAGTGTCAACCTCGTTTTCGCAGATGGCCGGCTGTGAGCGGCTCCCCTTCGATCCCTCTCTCTCGGTCGCTCCCGATGTAAGCGAGGCCGACACGCCTTCTGGCTACGAGCTCGACCTGAATGTTCCCCAGCCTGAAGACCCGGAGGGACTGGCGAGCGCCGATCTCAACGACGTGGACATCACGCTGCCCGAAGGCGTCGGTATTTCCCTGTCGGCGGCCGATGGCCTGCAGGCGTGCACGGAAGCTCATGTCGGATTGGGCTCGCCGGCGACTGTGACGTGCCCGAACGCATCAAAGATCGGCACCGTGAACATCAAGACGCCGCTGCTTGCCAATCCACTGCAGGGTGCGGCCTATCTGGCGACACCGAACGAAAACCCGTTTGGTTCGCTCCTCGCGCTGTACATAGTCGCGGAAGACCCGATATCGGGTGTGCGGGTCAAGCTCGCGGGTCAGATGGAGGCAAACCCTGTGACGGGCCGACTCACGATTGTGTTGCGCGAACTGCCGCAGCTCCCGATCAGAGGGTTGGAAGTGCACTTCTTCGGGGGCGAACGGTCGCTGCTGAGCACCCCTCCCGCATGTGGCCTGGCCACGAGCACGAGCGAATTGACGCCGTGGTCGGGCGGGTCGGCGACGGTGCTGTCATCGAGCTTTGAGATCGACATGGGAATGGACGGCACGGCGTGCTCTGCCGCGCAGCCGTTTGACCCGACCTTCCAGACGGGGAGCACGACGACTGGCGAAGCTGACGTGTACGGCTCGCTGAGCCTACTCATCTCGCGCACCGCCCCCGAACAGCAGCTCGGCGCGATCGCGATCCAGGCTCCGCCGGCTGTCGCGCAGCTGTTCGGGGGCGTGCCGGCGTGCGGGGAACCGCAGGCCTCAGAAGGCGCGTGTCCCGCGGTGAGCGAGGTTGGGACCGCCGCCGCGCAGGCCGGGCTGGGCTCCTACCCGGCCGACCTGAACGGCGAGATCTATCTCACAGGTCCCTACGGTGGCGCCGCGGAGGGCCTCGAGATCCTCCTGCCGGTAGAACCCGGGCCGCTTGAGTTCGGCGACATCGTCGTGCGCGCGAGTGCGCAGATCGAACCCGGCACGGGACGGTTGAGCATCGCAACCGGTCCGCTGCCGAGCTTCGCGGATGGCGCCTTGCTGCAGTTCAGAGCGCTCCTGCTGCAGCTAGACCGGGGGGAGCTCCGGATCAGCCCCGACGGCTGCGAACCGCTCACGGTCACGGGCACGATCACAAGCGCCCAGGGCAGTTCGGTGACGAACGCAACCGAACCGTTTGGTACGGCGTCCTCGCCGTGCCCTCCGCCACAGACTCCGCCCCTGGCCACCTCTCCCGGCGTGTCGTCCAGCACCGGCGGCGTGTCCCTCGTCGGCACACGCATCGCGACGAGGAGGGGCGGCATGGCAGCAGTCGAGCTGCGGTGCACTGGCACGGCCACGTGTCGCGGCAAGCTGATCCTGACCGTCAAGAGGCTGGGTGAGGGCAGGAAGCACGGGGAGCGAGGTCATTCCAAGGCGATGACGATCGCGACGGCGACCTTCGCCATCCTGCCGGGCAAGACCGCCACCATCAGGCTCAGGCTCGACTCCGCCGGGCGCGCCTTGCTCGGCGCGGATCACGGGCGGCTGAGCGCGTCGCTGACCGTTCTGAAGTTCTCCCCGTCCCCATCGCAGACACACGACGAGAATGTTCAGCTCGTGCTTCGGAGGGCGCATGGTAAGGCGAAGAAGTGAGACGTCGGATAGCCGCCATCTCGGTCGTCTTGGTGGTCCTCATCGCCGGCGGTGTGACGATCGCGGTGGGTGGGGTCCGGCAGCGTGACCGCGTCGATCACAAGGGCGTGGGCCGTCGCGCTTGCACGAGCGGTCAACCTCCGTGCCGCCGACTTGCCGGGTGGCCCCAGGCGCCGATTTCGCCCCCTCCATCCGATCCAGCAGACACGGAAACGGCACAGCCATGCGGTTCCCCAGCATGGGCCCGCCAGGACTCGAACCTGGGACCAATCGATTATGAGTGCGTTCCAGGGCTTGCGGCTGTTTGCGGCTGGTCGTGGATTTGGCTCTAGAACACGGTTTCAGCAGGGTGTGCAGATCCGGCGTTTGCGGCTGTCTCCGGGTGTTCGGTGGCCCCAGGGGTGGCCCCGGCTGGCCGGTCGCGAGCGCACCGGCATTCACTCGTCCGTATGGCTGGCGCGTCAGGCAGCTCGGGAGGCCGCGGCAGGCGCTGCGGGATCGCCCGTTTCGCTGGTCTCGCGCTTCATCTCGATGGCGCGGCGGGCGCCCTGGGAGAGCAGCATCGCGCTTTCGGCCACCTCGCGGTTGACCTCTGGCGTGGTCTTCACGAGGCGGCCTTTGCGGACCGTATGCGCCTGATCGAGCCTGGGGAAGCTGTCGTCCATGCGTCTAAGCGTAGCTCATGCCCGGGAGCCCATCGAGTGCTGAATGAGATCGGCCAGCAACTGCGCGAAGGGCTTGATGCTCCCATGCTTGGATTCCAGGGCGGGCACAAGCGCATCATCGTGGGCGATCGTCTCCGCATCGTCCTCGAACTCGATGTTGGGCAGCCCGAATGACCAGAGCGCTGTGGAGAGTGCGACGAAGCTCACGCGATGGTTGCCGTCCACGAACGGATGCACTCGCAAGATTCCCGCGTAAAGGGCAGCCACAGCCCGCGTGCGGTCGAGAACGCCTGTCGTGTTTGGATCGCCGAGCGCGTCTGCGTACCGGTTGAACGACGAGCAGACTGCTTGGAGCTCGCTATGGATCGCCTCTGGCGCCACGCCCTCCAGCTGCCGCATCCCGCCATTCGGCGTCGCCACGCCGAAGAAGGCCCGGTCGCGGCGAAAGCACCCGCCGTCACGAGGAAAGCAGCGAGCGAAGATCGCTCCATGCCACCAACGGACGCGCTCCGGATCAAGCCGCAGAGGAACGCGCCAGAATGCTCGCCGCGCGTCGTCCAGCACGCGGGCCAGTTCGTCACCGAGAGCCTGCCAGGTCTGCTCCGGTGAGAGGCCCCGAGCCTGATAAAAGCGCGAGTCCTCACGGTCCCGGTATCCGGGCCGGTGGCAAGGTGGCTCGTCCATCCCCGCGAGAATGCCAGCAGCCTCGGACCCCGCGAGCGTTTCGTCACACGCCACCCCCGCAGACAGCAAACCAGTCAAGAGCGTCAACCCGACGACGACGAGCTGACCCAAGCCATCGCTGCGCTCCAATCCGTCACAACAGACCCCGCGATGCTGAGCATCTTCCCCGCAGACACACGCCGGGGCATCTTGAACCAGCTACCCGCCGAGACCCGCCGGCCGATCGTCAGAGAGCTCCGCCGACGAACAGCACCTCCGATTGACGCAGCCGCAGCTCGAAGCGGTCGTGCCGGCGAGAGGAGGCAAAGCCTCACTTTGGGCAAACAATGGATCAGATGCCATTAAGCCCGACCAGACCTACGTGAAAGGAACGACAAGATGATGATGCGTGCACGAGGATTCGCCGCCGGCGTTGGTTTCGGCGTCTTCGCGACCTGGATGGTAGCCGGCGCCCTGGGAGCTGCCGGCGGGACCGCTCGCGATCAGGCTGGAGCTGCAGTCCATGTCCCCAACGGCAAACGCTGCACGGGGCAAGATCTGAACCTCGAGGTAAATGGCAAGGAAGGCGCGCCAGTGATCCCCTACGGACCGGCGACGATCACGGGCATCCTCCACTGCGGCATCGTGCCGATCCGCAACGCACAGCTGGCGGTCGCGTCGGTGGGCTGTCTGCCGCCAGGCGTTCAGCCGATCGTGGACACGGTCACGACCGGGCCCGACGGCTCGTTCCTTTACAACGTACCTCCTGGCCCGAGCCGTCAGCTCAGCTTCAGCTACACCTCTCATCGCGACGATCAGGGGTCATCGGTGGCCGCGCTGGCGACGCTGCGCGTACGCCCGCAACTGCGACTGCAGATCCAGCCACGCGCCGTCCGCAACAAGCACACGATCACCTGGACCGTCGGGGTACTCGGTGGCCCTGTACCGGCACAGGGAATCACGCTGGACCCACAGGTCAAAGAGGGACACAAGTGGCAGAGCTTTGACCAGTTCCGCGTCTATCAGGAAGGCACGAGTCGAGCCTATGTCTATACGTTCCTAAAGACGTCAGAGCCGGCCATTTATGAGTTCCGCGTTGCGTTGCCGGCAACGGGATCAGGCGAATATCCATATACATCCGGAGCAAGCAACGTTGCCTATGTCCACGCGAGCCCATAACGGTCCGCTTTGCCGCTCAGGCTAGTTCTAATATGAACGTAATCTCGAACGATAGTTCGAATGTGACACGGATCTGTGCGCAGCCGCAGCCCCAACGGAAACCCGTCACCGCACCGATACCGACGCGCAACCGGCACCCTGCCGTACTCGACCTCAAACCTTCCAAGGCGCCGCAGAAGGTCTTCATCGATCGCACGATCGTCGATGAAACCGGCGCGCTTTCCCGGGACGCTTCCCATACGATGATCATGCCGCTGACGAGGGCCAAACCGCCGCATTGACGCCCACACGCGCGCCCCGGCCTCCACCTACAGCAGGCGCGCGCGCTCGCTAGTACCAGGGGCAGGATCAGCAGCGTCGGGGGAATCGGCTACCGCCCCCCAAAGACGCACGTCCGCCTGCGTGTTCTACAAGGTGGACGCCGCGCCTGAAGTGGCAAACTGCCCGTTCGCAGTGACACTCCGCCGCATGTGTGTCAACTCTGTGTCCTCTCGTACGCCCGACGCGGAGCTCGCTGTACGTTGAATGCTCACTGTCAAAGCCAGTGCCGGGGCGCGGCGAGCACCGCCCCCGGCGCGACACCGGGAGGTACCCCGATGCGACACCACCGTACTCCAGAATGGGCTCCAGGCTCCGAGCGCCTCGACGGCACAATCCTTGGGCTTCTGGTGGACCGCGACCAGCAGCGCCCATGGTCCGAGGATGAGATCGCCCGCGCGATCGGCGAACACACGCCCGTCCTCAACAGCCTTGAGCGTTTGCACCGAGCCGGGCTCATTCACCGCTGGGACGAGTTCGTAAGCGCCACGAACGCCGCCGTCCACCTGCATGACATCACGCAGTACGGCGACTGCACATCCCAGCACGAGTGGGTCGTAGAGCACCGCGTGCTCGAGCTGCTGCTGACGGCAAGCGAAGACGACGAGAATCTACTGTCTGAGAAGAAGACATGGCGCGTGCTCCGCGCAACGAAGAAGTGTCGCCGGCTGGCAATCACCGACGCCCTGAGCCACCTCGACGGAGCTGGGCTTGTGGATCGCTGCGATCAGCTCGTGACGGCTTCCGACACCGCGATTCGCTTCGACCGGATCATGACATTGTGAATCCCGACAAGCGAGCAGGCCTTGTCTGATTAATCATCTCACGGACAGAGCCTGCCCGTCGAGCCCGCCCACGCAACATTGTACGCTTACACGCTTTGCTTTGGGCAGATGGTTGAATGACGGTATTGGCACGACTCCGCCACGCGACCGCGCACCACGGGACGGTGATGAGTACCGCTCACATGGACCGCTGTTACCCCGGTGCTACCTCACTCTGATTACTCGTAGCCGTCATCCATGCGAAGACCGGCGAGTAGTTCGTAGAGGCGCAACATGTCGCCAGCGATCTCGACGGCTCGCGTCTCATCGAGCAACGCGATAGATTCAGCGACATCAGTATCGTCATCCTCGCCTCCGCCTTCGACGAGACCAGATCCGATACGCAACCTCAGATGCTCCTCCGCTCGAGTCCGCATCTTGTTTTCGTGCACTACACCGAAATGCGGCTCTGCCATTTGTAGCCTAGCGCGGATTAGACCCGTGCCGGTGACAAGCGCCTCAACAGCGAGGCGCATCTCATTAACCGCTAGGTGATCAGATTTCATCTGTCGGCGGAGCGCATTTTGGAAGCTGCGTAACGGCAGTCTAAGCCACATCCCATGATCTTATCGGTACGGACACCACGCTACCCTTACTCGCTGTGTCCAGCAGCAGGCGCAAAGTAGGACTCATCCCGTGACGGCAGTGGCGGGTCTCCACAAAGAATCCGTAGCCAACGGTAAACGATATTGCGCGGAATATATGATCGTAGCAACGGATCCGGGTGACGCGACTTTGGCCCAATGATCTGAGCTACTTCCCGCTGGGCCTTCATGAGCAGCTTCTGCCTCGACAAGAACCCCTCGTCGTCCTCCTTGGTCGACGTCCTTATGTCAAAAAGACTCTTTTCAAGTCTAGTGGTGACACGTCCGATCTCTGGGACAGAGGAGATAATCTCTGGGAAAGCATCACATAGCGGCATCCTGCCAAGTCGAGCTTCTTGTGCAAACAAATCGACCCACTTCGCATCAACGGCCCTAAGAGCCGTGCCATCTATAGCGGCGTCGATTAGTCGGCTAGCTCGATCCGTCTCGTAACACCAAACTTGTCTTGCAACTCTCTCGCGTGCCTTTTGCGCAGCAGAGCCCGGTTGACGCTGGATCTCATATCGCAGAGACGCCAACGCCCGATCATCATCCTCCTCAGTGCTCGCCAATTGAAACGCTAGCGTTTGCAGGTGAAACCATGCAGGCGGATGCCCAGTCCTATGCCCAAATATTGCGAGCCTCCAGTCTGCAAGGCGATCTCGTAATCTCTTAATCATTGCGATCATGATTACAACTCATAATAGACTCGGCCAAGCCATTGAATTGTGATGCTGTAGCGGCCATGCTTTACCGAGCCTGTAATTTTAATAGATACGATAGGCCTAGGCGTACTGATAGATTCGGTGCCAGCCTGAGCAAGCGCGGCACCTACATTTCTCACATTATGATGGGTAATATGTTCGAAAAACTTAAAAGCCCATGACGGAATACCGTAAAAAATCATCTGCAACGCAGAGGGATCAGAGCCTGTCGATACCATAACGCCACCTAGTGCAATGGCGGCTGCGCTAGAAATTTTAAATTCATGGTCAAACGCCGCGCCCGCTACGTCACCTGGGATTTCTCCTTCAAATTCAAACGTCTGACTGTGATAAACAAGATTATTGGCGGAAGGCTGATTCCACGCAGGGTGTTCGTGCCATTCTTTTTCGATTTTTGCATTGACTGGTAGTGGTTCTATGGCCCCGGGTGAAGTGCTCGTGCCGTAGCTGGTTGGCTGAGCCAGAACCATATTCGCGAGGTATTCGTTGACTGGATCTTGGGCGGCGGCACCAGTCAGTTCTTCCTGTGCCAAATAGATCCCGAGCTGGGGAACGTAGGCTCCTTCTGGGCTTGCGGCTATTCCGCTGCCAGCGAATTCGGTCTGGAGGCCTGTTGATCCGAGCCATGAGTATTTGGACGATGTTGCCGTTGTGGGTACGCCGAAGGCAGTGGGTTCGCTTGTGAGCGTCGCAGATTCGGACCCGGAGTTATCGGGTACGGTACCGATGATGTCGCCGTGAAGGTTGGCGAGCTCGATGATTGCTTCCCCGCCGTTGGTCTGTGTCGCAGCGAGCCCGGGGTTTATGCCGGTGATGGTGCGCGTCCAACTGCCTTCGGTTTCGGTCCAAGCTGGTGTGGAGCCCGTGCCCGAGTAATGGGAGGTCGTGGTTTTGGCGCTCATGCCTTTGACGGCTGTCGCTTCCAGCGTCCTGCCCGTTGGGTCGAGCAGATAGGTGTTTGTCTGTTCGTTCTGGGTCTGGGAGTAGATCGCTCCGTCCGCGTAGTAGGTGCTTTCCAGCGTATGCCCACCGGCGTCGGAGGCAGGAACGACCGTGTTTTCGCCGAGTGGTTCGTATGCCGTTCCCGGGTCGGTGAGACGGTCGGCTTCGTCGTAGCTGTGAGCCGTCGTTGTTCCGCCTTCGGTCGCGCATGCTCCTCCGGTGCCTGGTTCGCGCTTGGTCTGGCCGACACGGTTGGAGTCGGCGTCGTAGGCGTAGAGAGAGGTGGTGCAGCCTTTCCCGGTGGGGGTTTCCTGGGCCTGGGTCATGCGGCCGATGCCGTCGTAGGTGTAGCTCTCGGCTCCGAGCGTGCTGGTCTGGGTGAGCGACTGGCCGTGGATCGAGAGCATGGTTTCGTCTTTGTACCATGTGGCGGAGCCCTTGGTGTACACCATTGTGGTGACCTGACCGATAGAGTTGTAGGTGTAGGTCGCCTTCATGCCGTTGGGGTAGGTCTCGGTCTCTGTCCTTCGGTGTTGTAGGTCGCGCTGAAAGTGCCGGCGCCCGAGTCTTTGAGCGCCGTCGTCTGGCCAGTGGTTTTGTCGTATTCGTGGGTCTGTGTACCCTTTCCGTCGTTTGTTTTTGTCAGACGATCGTCGCCTTCTTTTTCATATTCGTACGTGGCGGTGGTCCCGGCAGCGTCGGTGTAGCTGGTTAGCTGTCCTAGCGTGTTGTAGGCGCTGATTCGTGTCACGCCCCCCGGGCCGCTACAACGGTCGCGGGGGGCAACTGATTTGAGCCGAAGCTAACACTCCGACCTGACTGAAACTACCCTGACCCCGAATGGCCGCACGACGATCCGCCGACGCACGAAGGCGAGCGGCCGACACCGCGTCCGATCCGCTCCAGGATCAGCTCGCCCTCGGACGCGTGCTCCGCGGACTGCGCGAACGCGCAGGCATCACGCAGGACCAACTCGCAACACGCCTCGCCATCGATCCCACCTACGTATCCCAGGTCGAGCGTGGGCGACGAGGCGTCCGCTGGCACACCGTCCTTCGCCTTCTACGCGCGCTCGAGACCACACTCGGCGACCTGGCCACCGAGATCGACGGCACTGCCGGTCCCTCCAGGTCTCGGCGGGGCTAAGTGCTCTGGCTCGGAAGTTCGGCGACGTGTTCGGCAGACGGACATGCTCGCTCTCGACGTCCAGCAGGCGACCATCCGGTGCCGAGACAAGCGCTGCTTGTCGTCCAACTCAGCAGTCTCGGCGATCTTCAACGACACGCTCGCATCCATGACGAAGCACTCGTGTCGTGTGTTCTCCGACCTCGGCCTCACACCGAACACAGGCAGGTGACCGCTACTGCTCCAGCCCCACGGCTTTGAGGGCTTCGGCGCGATCAAAGTACGCCCGGAAACGCCAGGTCCTGTCGCCGCGAAAGTCGAAGATGGCCGCGTACTGCTGATCCACCGGAGCGCCGCTGCCCTTGCCGCGTCCCTTGAGCCTACCCAGCAAAAGCACCCGATCGCCGAGATCACGATATTCCTCAGCCACGCTTTGGAGCTCCTCCCAGTTCTCGCGGGTATCCGCGGCGAACCTTTCGGCGCCCTCGCGTCCTCGGTAGCAGCCGCCTTCGTAGGCCTTCGTCAGGGCTGGCCACCACTCGAAGTCAGGGGTCGCGAGCTCGGCGAACACGGTATCGACGTCGCGCCGGTTGTAAGCGTCCGTGACTCGCTTGGCGATCTCCACGTTCTCCGCCGACATCGCCTACCCCCACTCCTGCGCGAGGCGTTCGGCGGCAGCACGGGCCTCGTCGATATCGGTGTAGTTCGTGATTCGCGCAATCTTGCCGCCCTCCCACACCGGCGACATGTCATACACGGCATCCGACGCGTAGAAGGCCACGACCGCATCGGCGTCGCCTCGATTGGTAACTGCGGTGAGCCGCCTCTGCAACTCCACTAGATCGGGGGTCGTGGACTCGTCGAGCATCCTCCGGTGAGTATCCCGGACCGCTGCTTCCGGACCAGGCGAGCATTTGGCGGGCCGGGCCCGCTGCTATCGCGTTGGACGACAAGCAGCGCTTGTCTCGGCACCGGATGGTCGCCTGCTGGCTGCCAAGGGGAGGGTGTCCGTCTGCCGAATACGTCGCCGAACTTCCGAGCCAGAGCACTCGGAGACAGACCACACTGAGC